>JAAFJH010000012.1:12944-41776 GCA_013298875.1 Synechococcales cyanobacterium bin2.concoct.b11b12b14.033 | reverse complement strand
ATACCTTTCATACAAAAAAACTTTATCCTATAAACAAAAGTATCTTTAAACTAATATTATGAAAAATTTCATCTCGGATATGGACGGCGTAATTTACAAAGGTAAGCAATTAATTCCGGGTGCCAAAAAGTTTGTAAAGCATCTTTTGGACAGCAAAGCCAAGTTTTTATTTTTAACCAATAATTCTGAGCAAACTGCCAATGAATTAAAAGACAAACTCTTAGTTATGGGAATTGAAGGCTTAACCGAAAGTCATTTTATTACAGCTGCCATGGCTACTGCTATTTTTCTGCAAAATCAGAGTGAACGCAAAACAGCTTACTTAATTGGAGGTTCTGGACTGAGCCTAGAAATGCAAAATGTTGGCTTTCAAATTACTAATCAAAATCCTGAATATGTAATTATTGGTAAAACTAAAAATTTTCATTATGAAATGTTAAAAACAGCTTCTAATTTAATTCGGTCTGGTAGCCGTTTTATTGCAACTAATCCAGATATAATTGATCCGGTAGAATATGGTTTTGAACCAGCTTGTGGAAGTTTAATTGCTGCTATTGAAGCTGCTTCTGGTAAAAAGCCTTATATAGTTGGGAAGCCAAATTCTTTGATGATGACAATTGCCAAGAAAAAATTAAAAGTACATTCTGAAGATACAATTATGATCGGAGATCGAATGGACACTGATATCATTGGTGGACTAGAAGCTGGAATGCAAACTTGCTTAGTGCTTTCGGGAGTTTCTTCCAAAGAGAGCCTAAGTGAATTTCCTTATAAACCAGATTATATTTACGAAAGCATTGCCGAAATTAATCCGGAAAATTTTTAAATTATGCAAATTACAGTACCGTCACTCTTAAGCATTAAACAGGGAACTTCAACTAAAATTGGGAAATATTTGTCTCAACAACAATTCAAAAATATTGCAATCTTTTGGGGCGACGGAGTCAAAGAACTTTTATCTGAGAGAATCTCAATTTCCTTGGCTAACACTGAGATTAATATTTTACATGAAGAAATTTGGGTAAGTTCTGCGGTTGAGAAAATATTCGAAAGAAGTCTTAACTTGTCCAGTAAAACTCAAGTTATTTTGGCAATTGGGGGAGGAAAAGTTTCGGCTCTTTCAGTAAGCGAAATAGGTACAATTTTAATTGCTTTTCATCTTTCTGACTATCGCCACTCTAAACACTTTTATCTTGAGCATGTTTCTAAATATCTTATCAATGACTTCCCGTGTCTAGTCAGCTATAATAGATTTATGGAATTAATTCCTAATAGTTTAATTTATCTGATTTGTTTTCTTAACCGTCATTGTAAAGGCGAATGCACGGGTATTTCATTTATTGATTCAACTTCTCTTAAAGTTTGTCATAATAAAAGAATCCCTTCCAATAAGATTTTTCAGGGACTTGCGACCCGGGGGGAAACTTCAGTTGATTGGTTCTTTGGGTTTAAGCTTCCTGTTAATTATTAATAACCAAGGAGAAATCCTTTCATGTCAATTCACCCCTGGAAACGTCGATTACAGAGTTCCAGTTAGAAATATGGCTAAAAAATTAACTGGGTATTTCTTTGGAGACAAGGGATATATTAGGATCTTGAGGCACTAATTCCCCTCTAAAAGCCTTTGCCAATACTGACTGCTGAATTTTATCTACTTGTTTTTTTGCTTTTTTGTATCTTTTCTCGATTTTATCAGCGATAGAAAAAAGGCTCTCTACTCGTTTGACTATTTCAGTTGGTTCTTCAAGGGGTGGGAGGCTGAAACCCAATTCGCGAACACGATCACAATTTAATGCTTTTGAACCAGAACCGCTTACTACATCTCTGTTATTCTCATACTGAAATTGAAGCCAATACCATAAATATTCAGCAACAATTAATCCATGATCAATATCAATAGCTGCAATATTCTGATTAATAGTTGCGGGTGCTAAAAGTATGGCTGATTGCCCCCTAGTCTTACCCTCTCCAATCATTGCAATAAGAACTGTGTGGCAGGTAACAAACTAACAGAACAGCTTTCATGACCAAACTGTGTAATGCTCTCTTTTGTTTTTTCTATAAAGTTATTAGACACTTCACCTGAAGAAACCCATAAAATTTCTCCATTCCAATATTCTGGTTTCTTTCTAGAAGGTGTACTTCCATTAGAAACATCCCCAATACATCCAATAAAAGTAGATAGCCAAGTGTTTGGTAAATAATTTTTGATGTTATTTTGAAGAGCAAAAGAGTTTTGCAAATGCTTCAGCCCTCTTGTCAAATTTCTCCACTTCATTTCACGAAAAGCCCTAATCCTCTACAATAACTCCTCAGCACTTTCAATATCCAGGGTTCCTCTCCCGCCAATCCCTTGTCGATTCCCCTGAACAAGCCGCCAACAGCACCGATTTTCTAAACCGTTTGAGTATGAGAGGGGTTTTTTCTAGTCTTTTTTGCATGATTGAGCCTTGGAAATGATTTGTTCTAGTTTTTCTACTATGCGTTTTTGTTCGTTTAGTGGGGGGATTGGGATTGTGATATTCCACAATAAATCAGGGTTTACATGAGGTATTCCCGTTCCTTTGGCATTACTGTTTATGTAATCATATTGAAGTTCAAGAAAACTTAGAAGATATTGATTTTTAGTAACAGAAGACCGAATAGAAGCAATAGTTGATCCAAGTGCACCTAATATTCCTTTTCCTACTAATCCACTTCTAGCACCATCCCAGACAATTAACACATCTCCTTCTGAACAAAGCCTAGAAGAAGTTTTATCGGCAAATTGTCTAATATTTCCCTTTTCAAAAGCTTGAATATCAAGATAAGGAACGGAATTTTCAAATTCAAAATCTTGTAAAATCTTTGGCTTTTTACCTTTTGAAGAAGTACACACATCCCCAAGCTTAGCCTCTATCCGGTTGGAGGGATAAACCCCACCCCCTGAGAGAGGGCTTTAAGAGATTGTGTTGAGTCGTCCATTTCAGGGGGGGTTTTCTAAGGTGCTAGGGAGTTTCATTTCAATTTCCTCTTCCATTGGAGTTGGATTTACTTTCATCATTGCAAAGCCTCCAAAAATGCTGATATATAAAAAAGTCTCTCTTTGCCAACTCTCTTTTCTTTCATGAGTCCCTCTTTCTCAAAAATTTCAAGATATTTAATGCTCGTAGGTCTGCTTATTGATAATCTGCTAGACATATTGGTTTGAGTATAGAAAGCCTGACTAAATAAATAATCTAAAATCTCAACTGAATAAATCTGAGCATAATTTGTTTTGAGAATTTCTTTCCAGTGCTTCTTGAGATGAGAAATTGCCAAAATCTTTTGACTGGATTCTCTGGATTGAATAGCAACCCCTTCTAATATAAATAAAATCCATTCTTTCCAGCTGTTTTTTTCTCTTACTTGCTGCAATAGACGATAATAATCAGCTTTGTTTTGCAAGATATACCCCGAAAGAAATAATGCTGGATAACGCAACCTGCCAGCAAGAATCAAATATAAAATCATTGCTATTCGTCCAGTCCTGCCATTCCCATCAAAAAAAGGATGAATTGTTTCAAATTGATAATGATGAATTGCCATTTTTATCAATGGGTCTATTTCATCTTCTTTATTATTAATGAAGTCATCAAGGTTTTTCATCAAATCACGAATTTCTTTTTCTTCTTGCGGTGGAGTATGAATAACCTTTCCCTTGCCGTCTGCAATAACTGTTCCCATCTGATTTCTAATTCCTGATTTATTGGGTTCAAGTATTTCTTGAATAAAAACCAAATCATTTGTAGCGAGAAATTCCTGTTTTTTAATACGCTGAAAACCGCTTAATAGAGCTTCTTTATAATTTAAAGTTTCTTTTTGCTCTTTTGATAAATTACTTATTTCATGAGAAATTTCAGCCTGCAAAATATCAATAGTGGTTGTCCGAATATTTTCTATTTCACTACTGGCAACGGCTTCTCTTATAGTGAGGGGTTGTAATAAAATCTCATAGTTCGGTAAAGACAAAATCAAACCATTTAGCTCAGCCAGAGCAGTATTTGCCTTTATTGCCTTTTTGAGAATTTCTATATCATCAAAGTTAAAATCTGGTGGTATTTTTGCGATGCTAGTCATATTAAATTTTTACACATACTCCATAATCTGTAAAAATTTTAGCGTTTTTTTTACACATAGCGAAATTAATGTAAAAATTTGCAATTATTTTTGACATTTGGCTTGCATTTCCCTCAGCTGACTCAAATGTTTCTATTTCTTTGCTCATGCTTTCACACCATAAGCCATTCTCTAAAATCCATTCAAGGTTTTTGTAATGGGTTATTCTGTAGATTCTTTGTTGAAGGTTCGGCATTAAATAAGGGCTAGTTTCATGTTTTGAAAGTCATAATTATCTCATTCTTTTATATTCCCTTGCTTTTGATATTAAATCTAGCTTTGAGTATCTCTCAGAGCTTATTACTGGATAAGTAGAATAAACTAAATTAATAAAGTTACTCCACCTGAGACTTTTAGTTTGCTCAACAACATGATCAATTGACTCTTTAGCTTTTTTAGCGAGGGTAGGTTGATAACAAACCCGTTTAAACCATATAGGTTTTTATTTCCGCCAAAGATGTTTGAGGTACTTTTACAAGTAAACAACTGTGGATTTTGAACAATAGTGTCATTGACATCGTTTACAAAAGAGCCATAATTATCAAAGTACCAATTAATTTCTGTTATTTGCTGAGAGTGGTTTATACATTGATGCCAATGAGACAAATAAACCATTTTAGTTACACGAGCTTTCGAAAGCTCTTCTTTAGGGGGATAATGCTTAAGAATTTTGATTCTTCTAACTCTTCAAAAGCAAAACGCAAAGTTGCATATGTACAAATTAAAATCTGTTCCTTTGAATCATTCAGAAAATTTTTAAAAGATTGAACTTTACTTTTATTACCATCAGATCCAACAATACAAAGATTATATTCTAGACTAGGTTTCCAATCAGCAAAAAAACCATATTCTTTTAAGCTTGTTGTATCAAATGAACTACCGATTGATTTTTCTGGTACAGCAACAATTACTTTTTTATACCTTGGTAAATCAATTTATCCAAAGCTATAAACATTAAAGCTCGTGATTTTCCAGAAGCGGGAGGGGCTTTTAATAATAAATATTGAGCGTCTCTGGCTTGATATGCTTTTTCTTTCATTTCACGCATGCCCATATTGTTGATTTTGGAACTTGCACCAGTTCGTGAATACTCTACTTCTACGATATTAACCATATTTAAATATTTGATTTTAAATTATCTTAATTTCTTGATTTAAATATACTGGAAATTTTTTGTAATTTTTTGTTTTGTATATGGGAACCTCTAAAAATTGAAAAGGCTGAATAGAGAATAACAAGCTTGATATTTGGCTCTGAGAAAGGTAAAATTTAATTAGTTTATTCCTTCCAAATATGCAAACTGATATATTCTCGCAAATCGAATTTGAGAAAAAAATTTATTAAAACTATCAGTTCGAACTGTTTTATTAAAGACGGACAACTTCATCTAGAGCTTAAAAAGCCGTTTTTATTATTGTCAAAATATGCAAAAATGAAAAATGGTACCCCCAACGAGATTCGAACTCGTGTCGCCTCCGTGAAAGGGAAGTGTCCTAGGCCACTAGACGATGGGGGCAAAAAAACAGGCAATTAGAAATATATCACAAAAGCCCCAACCTTTGACAATAGAAATTAAAAAACTTTATACTCAAATGATTCTTGTTCTTGATTTTCGGTTTGTACAGGTATTAAATCAAGTCCATAAGCTCTGTTTAATTTATAGTCAATTTGCTGAATTTCACTATTATTTATTTTATTTTCGGAAAGATCATGAAAGAGCATAGAATTTTCGGTTTCAAGTTTTTCTTTAATTTGATCAGCTTTTGCGATAATTGAAGTTGCATGATCTTGTAAGCTTTTAGCCGAAAGTTGCAATCTTAAATATTCTTTATTTAATTCTCTGACAGTTTCCCGAATTTCAGATGAACTATCAATTAAACTTCTAACTTTATTCAATGAATCGGTAATTGCAGATTTTCTTTTTATATCTTGTAAATTATTCCACTGAAATCTTTCTGAACCCAAAGTTTGAAGAATTGTTAATTCTAATTCCTGAAAATAAGCTTCAGAATGATTGATTTTGTCTAAAATATTTTGAAATTGCTTATTCATATTTGTTTATTGTAAATTTAAATTAGTTTGACTTGCTCTGTAATATAAAATAGAAAGTAAAGTTAAAAATTTGATTAAGCAAACCTAGGTTTATCCGCTAAATCAGGATATTAGCTAATTTCCCGCACAAAAAAATGTTTTTACCCCAAATCAAAACGGCCATTCCGGGGCCAAAATCGCTTGAATATGCTCAAAAACTTGCTTTGGTTGAGTCACCTGGCATAACTTATTTATCCGATAAATTTCCGGTTTTTTGGCAAAAAGCTAATGGACTTAATATTTGGGATGTAGATGATAATTGCTTTTTAGATTTAAATTCAGCTTTTGGAGTGGCTGGGCTTGGCCATGGTAATGCAGGTAAAGTCGTTGGCGAGCAAGCTTTAAATTTAATTCACGGTATGGGAGATGTTCATCCGCCAAAAGTAAAAGTCGATTTTATTGAAAAACTAGTTGAAATTTTACCCGCTAATTTAAATAAAGTAATTTTGTCTTGCAATGGCTCAGATGCTTGCGAGTCAGCTTTAAAGACAGTACAAGTTTATACACAAAAACCCGGAATTATTGCTTTTCAATATGGTTATCATGGTTTGGGTTATGGAGCCTTAGATTTAACTCATAAACCTCATTTCCGAAAACCCTTTGAACAAAGATTAAGTGGGCCAACTTTTCATGCTCCCTATCCCAGCTGCGTAGAAGAATTAGAGCAAAGCTTAGAAATTATCCAAGAAATTATTAATGAAAATAAAAATATTTTGGGTGGAATTATTGTTGAGCCAATTCAGGGACGTGGTGGCGTAATTGTTCCTCCAAAAGGTTTTTTGAAAGAATTAAAAAAATTGTGTGAAAAAAATAACTTACTTTTAATTCTGGATGAAATTTATACAGGCTTTGGACGTACAGGTAAAATGTTTGCGTTCGAGCATGAAAATATTGTTCCAGACTTATTGTGCCTCGGAAAAACCATTGGTGGAGGTTTGCCATTATCGATTTGTGTTGGAAGCTCAGAAATTATGTCAGCTTGGGGTAAGTCAAATGGTGAAGCGATTCACACTAGTACTTTTTTAGGTAATCCCTTGGCTTGTGCAGCGGGTTTGCATATTTTGGAAGAATTAAATAAACAAGATTGGCCGGCTTTAATTGAAGAGAGAGGGCAATATTTTCAAGCCAAATTAAAAACTTTAAAAAGTCCATTTATTAAAGAAGTGCGTGGAAAAGGTTTAATGCTTGGAATTGAGTTAGTAAAAGACTTAAAAACCAATGAACCATTTACAGATTTGGCCAATTATTTTCTGGAAAAGTGCTTAGAAAAAGGTTTAATTGTTTTAACTTGTGGGAAAGCCGGGCATGTAATTTCTTTATCGCCGCCTTTTATCATTACCGAACAAGCTATTGATTTTGTGGTAAAACAGTTTCAAGAGGTTTTCTCTGAATTTGAGATAATCTATAAACATGAAGCATTAGTCAGTTTTAATTTATGAATTTAAGTTCTTTTTTGCCTAGCTTGCACAATTCTCAGTTATTAGCTTTTGCAATAGCTTTAATTTCATCTTTATATTTAACACCTTTAATTTGCGAACGAGCAGTTAAGTTAAATTTACTAGACAAACCAGGTGGCCGGCATATACATAAAGATCCTGTGCCTCGCTTAGGTGGCATTGCAATTTATATTAGTCTTTTAATTACTTCTTTATTATTTATAATTTTATATGGCAGGTATACTCCTAGCGGCTTTGAACATTTTGAATTAGTGGGAATTTTGGCGGGTGGAACTTTAATTTTTTTCATTGGTTTATTAGATGATATTTCCCCGCTGCCAGCTACTTTAAAGTTAATAGCTCAAATTTTTTCGGCGGTAGTGGCTTGGCTGTGTAAAGTACAAGTTAAATTTTTGGTCAATCCGCTTTTTTTCCTAAACCTTTCGGATTCCCGGGTTTTTGAGCTAGACCCCATTTTGAGTTTTATTATTACGGTTGGTTGGCTGGTTTTAATTACTAATGCTTTAAACTTAGTTGATGGCTTAGATGGTTTAGCGGGTGGAGTAGCTTTAATTGCTTCTTTATCTTTATGGGCAATTTTATTGGATAGCAAAATTATGCAACCGGCTGGGGCTTTATTATCAGCTACTCTAGCGGGTGCTACCATGGGATTTTTGCGTTCTAATCATAATCCAGCTCGTATATTTTTGGGTGATGCGGGTGCTTACTTTTTGGGTTTTACTTTGGGGGCAGTTGCAGTGGCTGGGCTTTCGGGGAATGCAAATACAGCAACAGTTGGTTCGGTGGTAGTTATTGCTTTTAGCTTTCCGCTTTTCGAGACCTTATTTACAATTGTTAGGCGCTTTATTAATAAAAAACCCGTTATGAAACCTGATGCAGACCATATTCACCACCGGATTTTGAAGGCTGGTTTATCGGTAAAAAACGCCATGTTAATAATTTATGTTAGTTGTTCATTACTGGGTTTAATTGCTTGCACTTTAGGCGGCTCTGAGCGGAGATATTCATTTCTAATTGTTTTAACTTTAGGCTTGGGCTTATTAAGTGGCTTGTGGAGACGAGGAAAAACACAAAAAGATATAATTATTAAAGATGAAAAAGAAATATCTGAATCACAGACAAATGCAGATTAGAAAATGAGCATGTATTCTATGTCTTGAACTCTGTGATTAAAATGATTCTGACTACAGTACAAAACTATGAAATAACTATTGAGAAAGTCTTGTGTTCATTCAGTTCTATCTTTGACAATTCAAGCAAAAATGAGTACCTCTTTGGGCTAATTTAATGAATTGAATTGGACTGTCACAAATTAAGCATTTTTGCTTTTTACGTCCATAAACATTTAATTGCAAAGCATAATTCCCTAATTGTCCGTCAGTATCAACGTAATCACGAATTGAAGTACCGCCCACTTTAATTGAATCAATAATCACTTTTTTAATAGCTTTATATAGTTTTTCCGCTTCTAGTTTAGTAATTGAATTTGCTGGTCTAGTTGGCTGAATACCGCTTAAAAACAAAGATTCATCAGCGTAAATATTACCAAGACCCGAAACAACTTTGCTTTGTTCTAACAATAAGGGTTTAATTGGGCTTTTATATTTTTGTAAAGCTTCTTTAAAATAATCAAAAGAAAAATTCTCACTAATCGGTTCGGGTGCTAACTTTGTTATTGATGCTTGCTCCCCGGCTTCTTCCCAAGATGAAAATAAATTCATACGTCCAAAAGCTCTTAAGTCTTTAAACCTCAACTCCATTTTATTCTCTAAAATAAAAATTACATGAGTATGCTTAGGTATTTCTTCACTTGCAGGCTGAATTAAAAAGCTTCCCGACATTTTCAAGTGTACTCCTATTACCAAACCACTTTTCATTTCCAAAAATAAATTTTTAGCTCGTCTTTTTATAGCTATAAAAGTTTGACCTTTTAATTTTTCACAAAATTCTTGTGCCGAAATTTTACTAAGTGTTTTCTCTCGTAAAACTTTAACTTCTTCAATTTTACAATTTACTATTCTTTTTTCTAAGCCGCTTCTAACAGTCTCTACTTCAGGTAATTCTGGCATTTTAATTTAATAATAATTGAGCTTAATTAATCCGCTAATTATTATATTTCAAGATGATTGGATAAAGTTTAAAATATAAAAGTAGTATTAATTCGTACTATCAAAAGTAATAGCCCCTCAAGAAAGAATTTAAAAAAGTTAGGACAGTTTTTATTTCCAATTCAATTGGGGCGATTTGTATCACTTATTATTCAAAATTAAGCCATCATGGGTTTGAGTGAACCATTCCCCATTTTTGTATAAAATTCTCCATTATGCTTAATTACGGGACTCATTGTGCCATCAGCGTTTTCTTTAAATGGTTCTTTAACACCATCTTTGTCTGTGTCTATATATTCAAGGGAAGGCTTCCTGTTAAAAACACTAATAAGTAGACTTTGTGTAGTCATATTACTATTCTCTTCATGTTGACAACCATGTTCAGGACTTTCTGTTTTTGACTGTTGGCTATTTCTTCTCACTACGGGGACAGTCGCAGGTTCAGTTTCTGCTTGAGTTTGTGTTTTAGGTTCTGAAGCTACTGGTTTGTCAGTTACTATACCTGCCGTGCCGGTGTCATCAAATTTAGTACTGCCCTTTACTGTAGTTGTTAAAGCTTTAACAAAAGCTTGCTCTAATTGACTCTTTCTATTAACTTGCCAAGTACCGGGTGTGGCCAAATCACCATTTTGATCCCCTCCCAAACCAAGGAACTTTTGATCATCCAAGTAGCCACAAATTTTACAAAAGTCTCTACAGCTTTAGGTGTTTCTAACTCTGTCGGTACTTGTTCGTTACGAGAATAACGATCATTCTTAAATTCCGTAACAACATCACTACTATTCAGACCCCCTATAGCTTCACTTTTGGTCGCTAAATGAGTTGAAAGTTTATCTAAACTTATTGAACCTTTGTCTAACAATTTATTCAGACCTTGAGTGATAATTACGTCATTTCTTACGTTTCCCATAATAAATCTCCTTATATAATGAATTGAATATTAAGTTTTTAAAAGTGTTTTTTATATATACATAAATACAAATAATTCAAGTTACTTTTTTCACTATAAAATTAATAATTTTTAATTCAAAAAATCACTTCTTCAATTTTAAAATTTATAATTCTTTTCTAATCACGCTATAAAAAAATCTAAAGAACCGAGAAAACAACCCCAGCCTTACAGCGTCCCTTGAGAAGGGGATACTCAATAATTCTTTTCTTTTCTTCTTTCCAGAAAGGAAATTTCAACATTTAACTTTCCTTTCTGGAAACCCCTTTTCAGGGGATTGGGGGTTCTAAAGTGAAATTCTTTAGAAAAAAGACTCTCTCAATCAATACTTTAAAAGTTTTGTACCGTAGTCATAATTCTTAAAAAAATAACTTTACCAACCTGAAACTTTATGGCTGGCTGGGCGAGTAAATACTTTTTTAACCCAAGTTCCTGCCCCATTTGGATTATTAGAAGTTTGGACGGCATTATTGGTTTGTGCAGGCTGATTAGCTCCTAAAATACTCATCACCGAGGCATTTTGGCCATTGCTACCACTTAAAATATTCATTACTTGGCTATTGTTTTGAGGTTGTTGATTATTATTCATCATATTCATCCCAGAATTTGGATTTAAAGGCATATTCTGTGCCGCTCTATAAGGTAAGCTAGAGGAATTGGTGGAACTATTTCTTTGGACTAATTGGGCTGGTACTCCGTATGCTGGCCGAGTAACCTCGATAGTACCAGGTGGAAGACCAAAGGCACCAATATTAGGAGCTTGAGAAGCGGGAGGAGCATAATAATTGCCTGGCATTTGCATTGGTTGGACAGCCATTTGTTGCTGAGGAAAATTACTGCCGCTATAATATTGATTAGTTTGCGGAGCCATATAAGAAGCGGTATTCGCCATACTTTGTGGCATTGCATTCATATTCATCATGCTCATCGGCTGAGCGGGCATTTGCATTTGCTGAGGGCTGCCACCCAAATAAACTCCATTACTGGTACTTGGCTGTGTACCATAACCATAGCCAGGCTGAGATGGAATTGGCATGGCCGCTTGAGGATTCATCCCGTTAAGCGATAAAGAAGTAGGAATACCCCCCGGAGACATAACTGCTTGCCGGCCATAAGCATTGGAATAAGCATCCGCCCAAGAAGCTGAATAAAAGCCGACGGAAAGTAAAATTGCTAATAATAATTTGTTTTTTTTCATGTTAAATAACCTGCCATTCATAAGTATTAAGTTAAAATGGAAATACCTATAATGCAAACTTAATTACCAATCATAAACCCAAAAATTCAAATATTTAAACCCTAATTATTTGCAGAAAGATAAATATTTTTGATATTTACATAATTTTGAGCTGAATATTCCAAAAATATTAATTCCGCCTCAGTTAATTTGCGTTTGACTTTACCGGGTGAGCCAGCAAATAAAGTACCGCTTGGCACAATTGTATTTGGTGTAATTAAACAATTTGCGGCCACAAAAGACTTTTCTTCGATAATTGCTCCGTCCAGAACCGTGGCTCCAATACCAATTAAAGAATAATCTCCAATTGTGCAACCATGCAAATTAACGCTATGACCCACTGTTACTGAATTACCAATCAAAGTTGGATGAGTTTTAGTAGTTACATGAATAACTGAGCCGTCTTGTACATTTGTATTTTGACCGATTCTTATATAATTAACGTCTGCTCTAACAGTTACATTAAACCAAAAAGAGGAATTCTCTCCAATTTCTAAATCCCCGATTAAATAAGCATTTGGAGCAATATAAACATTGTCAGGAATAATTGGACATTTATCTTTAAAAGGTAAAACTGGCATATAAAAAAACTCTTAACGATTTTTAAATTTATAACCTAAAATCCAAATTCTAAAAGTTGCTTTGGGCAAGGTAAAGCCCTGAAAAATTTCTTGATAATTATCCAAGACGCGGCTGGTAATAATAATTTTGACCTGATTAGTGGTTATTTGTTCATATTCTATACCTTGCGAAATTTTACGATAAGTTGGCAAAGCACTTCGAATCAGTAATTCACCTTTCAAATCAATACATTCACAATCCATACCGTGGTCAATTAAATTATAAATATAAGTAATTTTTTTGGAATTTTCCGGATTATTTGAATTATTATTGTTATTGACCTGAGCCGGGGCTGGGCTTAAAATATTGACACTTTTATTTTTTTTGCTTTGAACCATAATGTTCGAAGAAGAGTCAGCTTTTTCTTCTTGATTTTCATTATTTTGATTTCTGGCAGCTGTTTGAGCAACTAAATTTGATTCTTTTTCTTGATTATTTTGTGCTTCAAAGCCCTGATTTTCTTTAGCATTTGACGTCTCGTTTTTTTCGAGGTTTAAAGTTATATAAATTGGTCCCCAAACAAATAAATTACTTTCTCGGACTGGAATAGAATTAGATTCCATTATTTACTAAATTTATGAAAAGCAGTTAAATGCATTATATATTTTTTTTCAGGCTTTCGCTTAAATAAAAAAGAGACTCACAAATGAATGGAGCCTCTTAACAAAATAGATTATCAATTTGAAATGGCAAGTTTAATTACTCAGATTAGTTTATTTTTGCCTTCGGAACTTAATTCCGATAATATTTATATGCCAAAAATTTCTTAAAATACACTTTAGAGTAGGGTAATTATGGTTTTATCAAATCAAATTACTTAATTTAAACATTAATAAAGCCCCAGCCACCGAAACATTTAAAGATTCAATTCTTTCATTAATCGAAATTTTAACTAATTCAGTATTTGGTAAGCTCATTAATTCTTCATTTATGCCACCACCCTCATTACCCAAAATTAAAGCAGTTTTTGAATTATTATTTGTTTTTAAGTTAATTTGATTTATCTCTTTTTTTGCATGAGAGGAACTACAAATCACCCCAAAATTATTTTGCGGAGAAGTTAAAATTTTGGTTAAAGTTTCTAGCTCCAGATTATTTATAATATTTAAATGAGCAATTGACCCAGCACATGATCTAATTACTTTTGGAGAAAAAATATCAACTGATCCTTTTAAAGAAATTATATTTTGCCAATTGGCTGCCGCTGCGGTACGAAGCAAACTTCCCATATTACCCGGATCTTGTATGCGATCCAAAATTAAATAAAAACCATTTTTCAATTCAGTCCCTGAAGTAAATTCAGTAATTGGCTTAGGAAAAATACCGATTAATTTGCTTGGGCTGAGTAGATTTTGATTAAGACTTGTCCATAATTTATCAGAAACAATTTGAATTTTGTCTGATTCCTCTCCCAAACCGCTTAATTCAGGCCAAAATCTTTCACTGGTTAATAATAAAAAAGGCTTATACTTCGGCATTAATGTTTTTATTAATTTAAAACCTTCAGCAATAAAATATTGTTTTTTTTCTTTATTAGGAAAACTAGACAAAAGATCAAAACATAATTGCACTGAGCTGTTTTGCCGGCTGCTAATAACTAATTTAGAATTTTCCATTAATTTATTTTAAATCACAAAATCAAACTTCAATCATTTCACAATTTCTCCGATTAAGTCATAAGTGGAAGCTTTTTATATATTGTAGGTTAAAAATATTTTTAATTTGGTTCATGGAGTGTGCTTTGTTGCATTGGGCTTTGACTATGTTAGAATTAGCAGTTCAGAAAACTCATTTAAAAATAAAAATTCTCAAAATGCCAGTTAATGATTTTGATTTGGCTGATTTAATAAAAAAAGCCGAAATTTCTTTTGAACAAGTTGATAATAGTAATGAATTGGAGCAGTTAAGAATTAAGTTTTTAGGCGACAAAAGTGAAATTAAACAAAAACAAAAAGAGCTTTCTCAAGTTTCGGCCGAAGATAAGCCAAAGTTAGGCAAAATTATTAATACGGCTAAAAATGAAATTGACAGTTTTTTCAAAAAAGCAAAACATAAAATTGAAGCGGAATTGCTAAATCAAAAATTAAATGCCGAAAAAATAGATATTAGCTTGCCAGGCCTTAGTCCTTTTCCCAAAGCTAATTTGCATCCTTTAAGTTTAATCACCAAAGACATTATTGAAATTTTTAAAAGATTAGGTTTTAGTTTATTAGATGGCCCCGAAATAGAGACGGAATATTATAATTTTACGGCTTTAAATACCCCTGAAAATCATCCAGCACGTGATGAGCAAGATACTTTTTATACTAATATTGCACCGCATATTCTTTTAAGGTCTCAGACCTCACCAGTACAAATTCGGGCTTTAGAAAAATATGGAATTCCCTTAAGAATTATGTCAGCTGGACGAGTTTTTAGAAATGAAGAGACAAATGCCCGAAAATTACCTTTTTTCCATCAATTTGAGATTTTATGCGTCGAGAAAAACATTAACTTTTCCCATTTGAAATGGACTTTGCAAACTTTTTTAAATCAGCTTTTTGTCCAAAATACTTCAATTCGTCTTCGTCCAGATTTTTTTCCTTTTACTGAGCCTTCCGCAGAAGTAGATGCCCAATGTCCTTTTTGCAAAGGTAAAGGTTGTTCTACTTGTGGCAATCGGGGCTGGCTTGAGCTTTTAGGTTGCGGATTGGTAGACCCAAATGTCTTAGAAATGGCTGGTATTAATTCAAAAGAATATTCAGGTTTTGCTGCTGGATTGGGCTTAGAAAGGTTTGCCATGCTTAAATATGGTCTTTCAGATATTAGAGAGCTTTATGCGGGAGATTTAAGGTTTTTAAGCCAATTCTAATATTTGTTAGTATTTTATAGCTTTACACTTTTAATTTATTAATTAATTGGTCAAGTCGATTAGCAATATTAGAGAAGTCGGTAGCAGTAGCGGCAACTTCCTCGCTGGCGGCAGTATGTTCTTCAATGCTAGCAGTTACTAATTCTGCATCTTGTTGCACCAAATTAGCTTGATCCGCCACTGAATAAGTTAAATTAAGGATTTGGCTAGAGGTATCAACTTCTTGGTCAATTACTTTTTCAACTTCCCGCACTGATTCTTGGGCACTTAAAACTGCTTTTTGAATTCGTCTAAAAACTTCTTCGGTTTTAATTGAAGCATCATTCCCGAGTGCAACATTTTGCATACTTGTGTCCATTTGCTCAGTCATATCCGAAACACTCATTTGAATTTGACTAATTAAACTAGCAATATTTTTGGCCGCAATGGCAGATTCTTCAGCTAATTTTCTAACTTCTTCCGCCACAACTGCAAATCCTCGTCCATGTTCTCCGGCACGGGCAGCTTCAATAGCAGCATTTAAAGCTAATAAATTGGTTTGCGAAGCCACGGAACTAATTAAGTCTACAATTCGATTAATTTTTTGTGATTCAGTGCCTAAATTTTCCATAGTTGAAGATAAGCCTTCCATACTGCTTTTGATATAAGCCATATTCTTTCTTATTTCATTAACCATACTAGAGCCAGTTTCAATAAAATCTTGAACAGCTTTGGACTCTTCAACTGCCCGATTAGCTTGTTGTTTGGATTCATTAATTAATAAATCTAATCTGCTAATTGAAGAAGAAGTACGATCGGCCAATTCTTTTTGGGTACCCGACCGCTGAGAAACCTCACTGATAGTTTGGGCGATTACCTCTACACTGCTAGAAGCTTGCTGAGAAGAAGCAGCTAGAATTTCGGCTTTAGTAGCTAATTCATGCGACTGAACGGTAATTTGTTTTACAATCATACTAATTTGCTCAATCAACCTATTAAAAGCAATTGCTAGTTGATCAGTTTCATCATTATTGTTTTCAGGTAGTCTACGGTTTAAATCACCTTGTAAGCTGGCCAATTCATTAATAGCGTTTTGCAAAGATTTGATAGAACTGTTAATTGAAAAACCAATCCAATAAAAAACTAAAAAGTTCAAAATTACGGCGGTAATAGCGGCTATAATTTGCACTTTTTTGGCAACTTCAATTTGCTTGGCATTATCTACTTCAAGTTCCAAAAGTATTTGTTCAATTTGCCGATTCGGTGTTTGACGGGCTTGTCCTAAAACAACCATTACTTTATTAAAGTCTTGTAAATTCCAATTTTTATAACTATTTTTACTAGATTTATCATTATTTTGCATATTAATTTCATTCGGCAAATATTGATAACAAACTTTTTTTAAATAATTCCAGCTTTCATTTAAGTCGATTAGTCGGTCTTTTAAAACTTTATTTTTTTCATCCAAATTATCCAAGCTACGCAAAGAATCCTTTACTCTACTAATTCGTTCTTCAAAAGCTGCATTACTAAGATTTCCAATTAAAACAAGTGGTACTGCATAATTTACCTCGGAAATTTGTCTTCTTAAATCAGAAACTTTAATTAAATAAGTTTGGGTTAAAATAGCTTTTTCATAGCTCATAAAGCTGAACCAAACTAAGCTTGATACCATTATGGTTAAACTTAAAAAACCAATAATTAACCTTAATTTAATCGGTAATTTTATAAACAAGACTTCAAACTCCTGAAAAATTTCCTTCGTATAAAATCTATGCCCTTAATTTAAATAATTTTTATTAGGGAGTTGCCGGAAATAAATATTAACTAGAATTAATTTAAGGATTAGGAACAATCAATATGTCGTCTATAATTACAAAGTTAATTTAAACAGTCTTGAAATCTTTAAAAAGAGGTGCCAAGAGCCAGAATCGAACTGGCGACACGAGGATTTTCAGTCCTCTGCTCTACCGACTGAGCTATCTTGGCTTATTTTCCTGAGAAGTAATAGAATAACAAGTAAAATCATTTTTTTCTACTAAAGTTTTTAAATTATTATGCAAAATGAAAAATAAAGAGATCAAAAGCAAACCCAAAAAAGTAAAAATTAATTTAAATGATTGGCTAATTATTGCTAATAAGTGCGTCGACAGTCGTAAAAAAGATTTGAATTTATTTAAGCGTTGGTGGAATACCTTAATTAAAAAAGATAAAAAAGACTATGAAAAAGAAATTTGTAAAGAGTTAATACAAAGATTGGATCAAAAAAAGACTTTACCCGAAGAATCTCAACAAATCGCTCTGCAAAGTTCTCACATATTACAAAATTCACAAAAAGAATTACCCAAAACCTTTATTTATTTATTAGGTGGAGGCTTAATGGCTTTATTATCGATAATATTTTTGGGTTTACGCTCGCCCAGAAGCTTAAATATAATGGATTGGGGAAAAGATATTGATGTCATTATTTGGGTGCCGCTTTTAATTTTAAATTTAATAATTTTTGCAAAAGGCTTAAAAATGCAAAAAATCTCATTTGGAAATTTAATGGCTTACAGCTTATTAGCTCAGTCAGCAATTTCTTATACTTATTGTAAAGCTCGTGGACAAGGAGGTACTTTGTTTGAAGCCTATAATTACCTAGAAACTTTAAGGCAAAAAAACCGTGAAAGTTTGAATAAACAATTACCTTGGGGCAAAAAATGATTTTTCGTTTATTTTACTTTTGGCTATCTGAGTCACAAAAAAACACAAATTTAAATATGACAGAAATATTTCAAGCTTTAACTTTTGGCTGCTTCGCTTAAAACGAAATAATATAAATAATGCTGATTTAATGCTAAATTATATTTTTATTTTCGATTAACTTGCTTAAATACAAATGTTTTCTGCAAAATTTGGCCGCCTAATTACCGCAATGGTAACTCCTTTCCAAAAAGACCTGAGCTTGGATTTTGATTCTTTGGAAAGGTTAATTGAACATTTAATACAAAATAAAACTACTTCTTTATTAATTACTGGCACCACAGGTGAAAATCCGACACTAACTTATGCGGAAGAATGGGAATTATTGAAAACCACCAAATCAATTGTGAAGGGAAGAATTCCTATTATATTTGGGGCTGGATCTAATTCTACTCAAACTGCCTGCGAAACTTCTTGCAAAGCAGAAGAGTTGGGTGCGGATGCTATTTTATCAATTTGTCCTTATTATAATAAACCTAATCAGGAAGGCATTTTTGCTCATTTTTCAGCCATTGCAAGTTCGGTTAAATTACCTATTATTCTTTATAATAATCCAGGCCGTACTTGTTCTTCCCTTGAGGCTACAACTGTTTTTAAATTAAATGAAAAATTTACTAGTATTTGTGCCATTAAAGAATCAAGCGGTTCATTGGATGCTATTACTCAATTAAAGCTGAAAACTGAAAAAGTAGAAATTTACTGTGGCGATGATAATTTAATTTTACCAGCTTTATCGGTAGGTGCTGTAGGAGCAGTAAGTGTTACAAGTCATATTGCAGGACTGATGCTTAATAATTTAATTGAAAAGTTTTTAAACGGAAATAACCAAGAAGCTGTTAAAATACATTCTAAATTATTTAATTTATTCAAAATTCTTTTTAGTTCTCCAAGCCCAGGCCCTGTAAAATATTTATTAAAAGAAATGGGTATTTGTGAAGATTATCTAAGGTTGCCTCTCACTCCCCCAACCGAAACTGTCCGAAATTCTCTAAAGCAGATCTTTAATGAGCTTTGTTTTTAAATAAGCAGAATTCATCGGCATTTAAACTGTTAAACTTTTCCTCAACTTTTATTTATGTACAATTCACCCAATTATAATCGTCCAATTTCTAGAGGGACAAATTTTAATTCACCCGAAACAGAAATGAATCAACAAAATAGACCTTATGATGATTATCCTCAAAACTCGACGGCTACCATTAATAAACCACTTGCTGCTAATCCAAGCTTAAATCTTAAACCTCAAGTGACTCAAGGACCTATTATTCCGGAATTAGTTCAAGAAGATCCAAATAAAAAAGTTCAAGTTATACCCATTGGTGGGCTTTGCGAGATTGGCAAAAATACTTGGGTTATACGTTGTGATGACAAAATTATCATTATTGACGCTGGTTTAGCTTTTCCTAGTGAAGATATGCATGGAGTAGACCTAGTACTTCCTGAGCTAACTTATTTAATTGAGAATAAAGATAAAATATTGGGAATGTTCATCACTCATGGCCACGAAGACCATATTGGTGGCGTTGCAAACATGCTTAAGTCGGTTAATATTCCAATTATTTATGGTCCGCCTTTGGCAATTGGCTTATTGGAAGGCAAATTAAAAGAACATGGACTTTTACAAAAAACTGTTTTTAAACGTACAAAACCCCGTGAAACTATACAAATAGGATCTTTTGCTTTAACTTTTGTTCGTAATAATCATTCTATCCCCGATTCATTTAGTTTAGTCATTCAAACCCCAGCTGGTTTAATTGTCCATTCAGGAGACTTTAAATTTGATCATACACCGGTAGATGGTGAATTATTTGATATTGCTGCTTTAGCGGAAGCAGGCGCTAAAGGCGTTAAATTATTAATTTCGGATTCAACCAATGCTGAAAAAGCTGGTTTTACCCCTTCGGAGAGAGCAGTTTACCCGAAAATTGAAGAAACCTTTGCCAAAGCCACCAAACGAATTATTATTACAACTTTTGCATCACAGGTTCACCGCATCAAGCAGATACTTGAAATTGCCCAAAAATACGGACGCAAAGTAGCTATTTTAGGCCGCTCAATGCTGAATATTGCTTTAGTTTCTCGGCAATTAGGTTATATGAATTTTCCGGACGGTCTTTTAATAAGATCCGAAGAAGCCATGAACTTTCCGATGCAAAAAGTTTGTATTTTAACAACCGGAAGCCAAGGAGAGCCTTTGTCAGCTTTGACCAGAATTGCCAATGGAAGTCATAAGCAGGTGTCCATTATTCCAGGCGACACAGTTATTGTCAGTGCCACTCCTATTCCGGGTAATGAAAGATCGGTAGCGGCTACGATTAATGCTTTATTTGCTCGAGGAGCGGAAGTTGTTTATGGTCGTGATTCAGGGGTGCATGTATCAGGTCATTGTAGCCAAGAAGAGCAAAAAATGATGTTAAACTTAGTAAGGCCAAAATATTTTATGCCTGCTCATGGTGAGTATAGAATGCTTGTAAGACATGGAAAATTAGCGGAAGAAGTTTGTGCCATGCCAACGGAAAATATTTTTATTATGGAAAATGGAGATGTTTTGGAATTGACCACTGAAACTTGTGCGGTAGTAGGCGAAGTACCAGCTGGTATAATTATGATTGATAATTCGCGGGAAGGCACCATCGAGAAATCAGTCATTCAAGACAGAGCAAAATTATCGTCAGATGGAATAGTGAATATTGTCGTAACTCTTGACCAAAATAAAATTATTGCTGGGCCAGATATATTGTTTAAAGGTTGTATTTTTGGAGATGCCCAACAACAGCAAGAAATGACAAATAGCATTAAAGCAGAAGTTTTAAAATCCAATGACTTGAAAGCTTCCGAAAAAAGCCTTGAGAAGTTTGTCAAAGCCCAATTTGAGACTTTAAAGCAAAATCCAATTGTGCAGGTTCTTTTAATGGAAATTAATTAGGATTAATACTTTAATATCCATAAATTAAAAAGTATATGGATATTAATGATTTAGCCCAACTAATACAAAAAAGAGAAAATAGTTATACTCAATTTAAAGAAAAAATAATTAATCCTCAACAACTTGCCGAAGAAATAGTAGCTTTCTCTAATGCAGAAGGTGGAAGTATTTTGGTCGGTATTGCGGATAATGGTGATATTAAAGGTTTAAGCGATTCTGAAATAAATAGTTTAAATCAGCTAATTTCTAATGTATCGAATGAAAATATTAAACCTCCTGTTTATACTTTGGTGGAAACTCATTGTATTAATGATAAAAATATTTTAGTTATTAATATAAAAAAAGGCATTAATAAACCGTATCAAACATCTAATGGTTTATATTTAACAAAGTCGGGTAGTGATAAGCGTAAAATGTCTCAAGATGAGTTAAAAAGACTTTTTGCCGAATCGAATAATTTATATGCTGACGAAGAAATAATTTTAAAAAGTAATATTACTGATTTAAATACAGAAATTTTTTATACTACTCTTTTGAAAATAAATAAAGCAGTTTACGATGAATTAAAATTAGGAAAACTTGAACTAAAGACAATATTACAAAACCTTGATTTGATGAACGGAGATAATTTGACCTTGGCAGGAAACTTATTATTCGGAAAAACTCCTCAAAAATTCAATAAATCGTTTTATGTAGATTGTGTTTTATTTAATGGCTCAGAGCTGGCAGATAATAATTTTATTCATAAAGAAAGAGTAGAAGGGACTTTTAGTGAAATATACAAACATATAATAATTTTCCTGAAAAGTAGCCTAAAAAAAGTACAAATAAATAAAGATTTTAATTCATTAGGCCAGTTAGAAATCCCCGAAGAAAGCTTGTCTGAGCTATTTATTAATGCTTTAATTCATCGTGATTATTATATAAATTCTTCTATTAAAGTTTTTGTTTTTGAGAACCGCATTGAAATAATTAGCCCTGGTAAATTACCTAATTCATTAAATATTGAAAAAATTAAAAATGGAATTTCAATACACCGAAACCCAGTCTTAAATTCATTGGCTCAATATGTTTTACCGTATAGTAGATTGGGTAGTGGCATAAAAAGGGCTATTTATAATTATCCAAATATTGAATTTATTAATAATATTACAACTGAACAATTCATCTGTATTTTCAAAAGAGAACTATGTAAAAAATAATGAACAATTCTCAGAAGAGAAAAGAAAAGCACTATATACTGTGCCAAATTATTTTTGTCATTCTATTTATAGTTTTCCCTTCTGGTGAATTATCAGCAGAAGATATTGTTAATGATATAACACAATTAAATCCTATTAAAGTTAGAGAAATAATTCAACCCACAAGTACTGAAGAAATCGTGAAAGCTATTAGAATGCATAGTTCACCTATTTCGATTGGAGGTGGACATTATAGTATGGGGGGACAAACTGCGATAGACGGAGCCTTTCAAATTGATATGAGAAAGTTTGACCGTATTTTACATTTTTCTTCATCAAATAAGGAAATCACGGTTCAGACAGGTATAACTTGGAGAAAAATTCAAGAATTCATCGATCCTTATAATTTATCACTCAAAATAATGCAATCGTATTCTAATTTTACGGTAGGAGGCTCATTAAGCGTCAATGTTCATGGTAGATATATTGGACAAGGATCAATTATTTTATCGGTAAAGCAAATAAAAATTATATTGGCAGACGGTAAATTATTGACAGCTAGCCCAACTCAAAACCAAGAGATTTTTTATGGTGCTATTGGCGGCTATGGTGGATTGGGAGTCATTACCGAAGCGACTTTATCATTAACTGACAATATTAAAATTGAACGTACAAATACAGTATTTCCTCTTAAAAAGTATAAACAATTCTTTCTGGATAATATCCGAGACGATTCAACGGTTATTTTTCATAATGCGAATATTTATCCCTATCAATACGAAAAAGTAAGAGAAATTTCATATCGTAAAACATCAAAAAACCTTACTATCAATCAAAGATTAAAACCTCCGGGTAAAAAAAATATATTACGTGAATTTATGATTGAAGTAATTTCAGCGTTTCCAAAGGGAAAATGGCTTCGTCAATATTTAATTGATCCGATTTTATACAAAGACAAAATTGTCGAATGGAGAAATTACGAAGCAAGCCAAGATCTAAATGAATTAGAACCTATCTCTAGGAAAGAATCGACTTATGTCCTTCAAGAATATTTTATTCCTATCGAGCAATTTGATAATTTCTATCCGCTAATGATAAATATTTTGAAGAAAAATAAGGTAAATGTAATAAATATATCTATTAGGCACGCTAAACCAGATTCAGGTTCATTGCTAGCATGGGCTCAGAGAGAAGTATTTGCATTTGTAATTTATTATAAACAAGGAAAAAAACAAAAAGATAATCAAGAAGTACAAAAATGGACGCGGCAACTCATTAATGCAGCTATTTTATTTAACGGAACCTATTATTTGCCTTATCAAATTCACGCAACAAATAATCAGTTTTTTCAAGCCTATCCCCGTGCTGCAGATTTCTTTAAGCTTAAAAAACAACTTGATCCAACTAATAAATTCACCAATAAACTATGGAATAAATATTATAAATAAATTGCTTTAAACTCTCTAAATCACTAACTTGAAAGTAAAATATATTCTTAAAATAATTAACTCAATAAACCTCAAAACAAATAATGAAAACTTATACGGTTAGTAAGCTTAATGAATGGAATCAATGTCAATTAAAGTATTATAGCCATCATCTGGAGAGGGAATTTTGGGAAAGTGAAACTACTTTAGAAAATATTTTAGGACGTTTAATTCATACTTTTTTCAAGAATTTTTATGCCAAATCTGAAACGACATTGCAGTTTAAAAAAGGAATTATTACTTTAGATGATTGGAAAAATTCTTTTGCGGATAAATGGCAAGAAGAAGCTGCAGTAATAGAAATTGCGACCGCCAAAGATATTGCCATTAAATTGGATAAAGGTCTTTTATGTTTGGAAAATTTTCATAAACGTGAGCAAAAGCGGGATTTCAAATTACCTTTATTTACCGAAAAAAGCTTTAGCGTAAATATTGACGGTTTATTTAAAATTAAAGGCTCAATAGACCGAATTGATGAGGAATTAGACGGAACAATTACAATTATAGATTATAAAATTACCGATTATCTTAAAACAGCTCAACAAGCTCAATCCGATGCTCAGCTCGCGGTTTATGCTTATGGCTGTGAACAGGATATTTTGCACCGAAAAGTAAATAAAGTTGGCTGGTTTTATCCGACTAAACAACTTGATGTTTTCAATGAACCGTCTACCGAAGCTCAATCTGAGATTTTATCTGCTTTATTAGAAATGGATACAGCTATTGAGAACAGAGGATTAAACAAAAACTTATATAAATACTCTCCCAGCACGGGTTTTTGTGATTTTTGTGGCTATCGAAGTAAATGTCCTGAATATACGCATGAGTATTGGCATGAAAAAGAAAATTCCAATAAAGACGAAATTAAGGAAATGGTAGAGAGAGCCTATAAATTGAATGAACAGAAAAAAGAAATTGAAACCGAGCTGACAGAGCTGAAAAATCAAATAAAATCTTTTATGTTGGAAAATAATGTGATGAATTTGGAAAATGCCAAGCTTCAACCTCAGGAAAGAGGAAATTATGCACCTATTGGGCTTTGGGAAATAATTCGCCAATTAGATAATGGACATGATTTTATTGATATTAAAAAACTGGCTCTTAAAGAAAATCTTGAGTCTTTTAGTCTAGAAGAACAAAAAATTATTAATAATTCTTATACGCCCAAAACAATTTACTCTCTTACTTGGAAAAAACTTAAGTAGAGAGCTTTGTGGCTTGCATTTTTCGGTTAAGAGTCTTAAACTTGACTCATTCATTCAAATAAAAAATTCTAATATTAAAAAGTGAGAATTAATTATGCCTAAATTTAAACAACCCAAAGTAACTATTATTGGTGCTGGTAATGTCGGAGCAACTACTGCTCAAAGAGTAATTGAAAAAAATATTGCAAGCGTGGTTTTGGTTGATGTGGCTGGTGGCATTGCAACTGGTAAAGCCCTTGACTTAGCGGAAGCTGCCCCTGTTGAATCCCATGATCGAGGAATTGTTGGCGGAAGTGATTATGAATTATCAAAAGATTCAGACGTTGTAGTAATTACAGCGGGTATTGCACGCAAACCGGGTATGAGCCGTGATGATTTATTAAAAACTAATGCTGAAATTGTTTCTTCGGTAGCTAAACAAGCCCTTAAATATTCACCGGATGCGGTTTTTGTGGTTGTGTCAAATCCATTAGACATTATGACTTATTTAACCAAAAAAGTAACCGGTTTGCCAAGTAATAAAGTTGTCGGTATGGCTGGTGTGCTTGATTCAGCACGCATGAGGTTTTTTATTGCTGAAGCTTTAAAAGTTTCTGTGCAGGATGTAACAGCTTTTGTTTTGGGTGGACATGGTGATTCAATGGTGCCTTTAGCCCGTTATTCATCGGTTGCAGGTATTCCTCTTTCTGCTCTTTTGTCAGCGGAAAAAATTGAAGAAATTAATAAAAGAACGCGTAATGGTGGTATTGAAATAGTTAATCATTTGCAAACTGGTAGTGCTTTTTATGCACCAGCTAGCTCAACTGCCGAAATGGTTGAATCAATTATCAGAGACCGAAAACGTATTTTACCTTGCTGTGTTGAGTTAAATGGACAATATGGCTTAAAAGATATTTTTGTTGGAGTGCCAATTAAATTAGGTTGTAATGGAGTTGAAGAAATTATTGAAATTCAATTGACTGACTCTGAAAAAGCCGAACTTCACAAATCAGCTGAAGACGTAAAAGTTAATATCGAAAAATTAAATTCAATGCTTGGCTAATTTATTTTCTTTGGTCTGTCATGAACTAGATTTGATATTTCGTCCTCAAGGTGGCGTGGCAGACCACCTAAAAAGAGAAATAAATAAAAATTATATGAAATAATAAACTGATATTTCTTTATTGATGACTAGTAGATGAATCATATTAGATGGTGTTAAAGGATTTAACTTAGCTCCCTTTAACACCTACCTTCCTGATAGCTTTAACCGCCTTCTCTTCTCGCATTCTCCCTTCTCTCTTGCTCTGACGTCGGCCCATAACCAGTTCCTTCGAATACTGTTTTAGGGCTGGGTTCTCCTGCATTTAAATCTTGATTTAATTCTTTACCAGTATATGTAGCCTTCTCAGGAGCTTCAGGCTTCTTTTCAGGCTCAGGCTGAGAGGTTTTAGGCGGAGAGTAAGCCTTGAATATTCTGGGATATACAGTTGTATTGATTCTTATAGTCATTAAAGGTCTTGAAAAATTGCGTATTCCTTAATTAAACACCAAAAAAGACCCTCAAGACTTTTGTTTTATTTTTAATTAATATTTACTCGATATTTTGTTTATATATAAACCATATTCAATACATTCAGTAATTGCAATAAAAGTAGCTTGAATAATATTTTCATGTAAGCCAACCGTATTCCATTTACGTCCCCGATTATCCATTTCAGCATTCACTCGGGTTTTGGCAGCTGTCCCAGAATGACTATCTACAACTCTTACTTTGAAGTCAGTTAGCTTAAAGTTTTCAATAACTTCATAATAATTAATTAAGGCCTTTCTCAAAGCATTGTCTAAAGCATGTCCCGGCCCAACTCCTAAACTGGCAGTATGCAAAATTTTATCTCCAACTCTTACTTGCACTGTTGCTTCCGCACAAGAGTCAGCACTTGCAAAAACTTTGAAATCAATTACTTCAAAAAATTTAAGCCTTTGATCAGTTTTTTTCAAAAATAATAATTCTAAACTTGCACCCGCTTGCTCAAATTGATAGCCTTCATGTTCCTTTTCTTTTATTTCAGCTAATAATTGTTTGGCTATTTTATTTGCTTCATCGCCGGAACCCAAATTTATATCTTGGTTTTTGGCAAAGTCAAGTATATTGCTCACGCCTGCTTGTTCACTGACAATAATACGGCTTTTATTACCAACTAAGTCTGGGTCAATATGTTCATAAGTAAGTTTATTCCTCTGCATAGCACTGGCGTGGAGGCCACCTTTATGTGTAAAAGCAAATCTCCCGACAAAAGGATGCTGGCCGCTAAGGTTTAAATTGGCAATTTCACTAATTAAATGGCTTGTTTCACTCAGTTTGCCCAAATGGCCTTCTGGTAAAGCTTTAAAATTAGGCATTTTTAATTCTAAATTGGCAATAACACTAATTAAATCGGCATTTCCGCAACGCTCACCATAACCATTAATTGTACCTTGCACTTGTATTGCTCCTGCTCTAATGGAAGCTAACGAATTGGCAACTGCTAAAAAACCATCATTATGAGCATGAATTCCTAGTTTTATGTCTGGAATTTGTTTTAATACTTCTTCCGTAATGCTAAAAACTGTTTCTGGAAGAGTACCTCCATTAGTATCGCAAAGTATTATTGTTTCGGCACCATCTTCAAATGCAGTTTTAATCACTTCTAAAGCATAATTTGGATTATTTATATAAGCATCAAAAAAATGTTCGGCGTCAAAAATAATTTCTCGACCTTCGGATTTTAAGTATTTAATGCTATCAGAAATCATTAATAAGTTATTGTCTAAAGTCGTACGCAGCGCGTCTGTAACGTGCAAGTCCCAAGTTTTCCCGACAATAGTTATAACTTGTGTATTAGCTTTTAATAAGGCTGCCAAAATTATGTCATCTTTGCAATTTTGCGTATCAGCTCTTCTCGTGCTACCAAAAGCAGTTAGTTTTGCATTTTTTAATTTTAATTTGGCGGCTTGTTCAAAAAACTCAATGTCTTTTGGGTTAGCACCTGGCCAACCACCTTCAATATAAGAAACCCCTAAATCATCTAAAATATGTACAATTTTTAATTTATCTGCCACCGAAAAAGAAATTCCGTGCATCTGGGAGCCATCTCTTAAAGTTGTATCGTAAATTTGTATTTGTTTCATATTGAGAGCTAAATCATTGGCTGGCTATAGAAAACTTATTTTTGATATTTTCACTTTAATACTACCTAAAATAATTCGCTTTGAAGGCCAAAGTGTAATAGCATATCATGTCTTTCTGGCAAATTTCTAATAATTGGAAAACCTAAGTCTAAGCGGGCAGTTAAAAATCTTGTTAATCTTACCCTTAAACCTAAACCAGTACCAAAAGCATAATTATGTTGTTTAGGTGAATTGACGACTGGATTACCATTCACAAAGGTGGCTCCAAAATCAGTAAAACCCACTAGTTGAAAATTATCTCTAAAAACATAATCATAAGTTGCTTCTCGGCTATTAGGGCTTAAAGCTTTGGGCAAGCCACTTCTAGTAATCGGGAATTTCCAGCTTTTTGGAAAAATATAAAAAGGCACTCTCAGCTCATTACTAATTACATAGCCGCTATCTCCAATTAATTGACCTTCTTGATAGCCACGAACTGTAAAAGCTCCCCCAACTTGTATTTGTTCAGCCGAGTTCAATAAACTATTAGAATATTGTCCATTAACTCTAACTATATCTTGCATACCAAAAGGTAGCTGAGTAATACGTGTACCAAAAGCGGTATAACGGAAAAATCCATCTCCTGCACCTTGCCGGCTGGATAAAGGCCTGTATTTCCCGCTTGCATCTAAAATATCTAAACCTATTCCTAATTCATTACGCAAATAA
>JAAFJH010000012.1:0-12906 GCA_013298875.1 Synechococcales cyanobacterium bin2.concoct.b11b12b14.033 | reverse complement strand
AAATAAGTCCGTCCATATTTATCAAATTCATCTAAATTCAAACCCGGTCTTAAAACTCTTAGTCTGTCACGGTAAAGGGTTTTATTAGAGTTTTTATCATAATAAGTTCCATAATCTCCCAAATTATCCCCGAAATTAGTACCTAAGTTTTTAAAATCTAAAGCTAAATCTGCTGTGGCTAATAAGTGTTTTCCTCGGTAAAGCTCTTGGGAAATATAAGGTGAATAAACGGTTGCAAAGGCATTTACTCTATCTTTTAAATCACCTTTACTCAAATATAAACGACTGTGAGAATAGTTAAAACCAAGTTTGGTTCCATATTTTCCAACTGGAATTTCATAATTATTTCCGACTCCGAGGGATGAACGACTCAAGCTAAAAGTAGAAGTATTACGATCGCCAAAACCAAAAACATTATTATGCGTTAAACCAACTCCTACTCTTTCACGACCAATTAATTCACGGCCTAAATTATCCACAAAAGGAGTTAAATGCACGGGAAAACGATCTTTTGATTGTAATCTTACTTCAGTGGTGCCGGTTTCTTCACCTGGCTTTAAAGTGGCAATTAAGCCAATATCAGGATTTTCATTGAAACGAGCTAATTCATTTTTGACTTTTTCAATATTTAACTTGTCATATTGATCCATTCTCAAACGAGGAAAAATCGCTCTGGATTTAAAATAACGCCCTTCCTCTAAAGTTATAGGTTTAATTATCCCTTCGGTGGCTTGTAAATGCACTAATCCATCTTTAATTTTTTGCGGCGGAATATAAACTCGACTAGTTACAAAGCCTTTTTCTTTATATAAATTAGTTATTTCGGTGCTTAATTCTTGCAATTCCTGAAAAGTAACTTCCCGTTCTTCGTAAGGAGAAACTAATTTTTTCAGCATGGCTGGGCTGATAATAGTTGCATCGTCTACAACAATTTCTTTGACAAAAATTTTACTTTTATCTTCTTTTGATTCTTCAATAGGTTTGTCTTCTTTTTTCTCTTCTTTAAAAGAATCTTCATCATTGTTCTTTCTTTGTTTAAATCTAGTTTGATTTTCTAATCGGGTTTGTTCACTTTGGTTAACAGCTCCAGGAGTAACATTTACTGGAATATCGCCGGGTGTCGGTACAATTGCTTTGGCTGGTAATAAAGTTATTAAAGCAGTAAAAAATATAAAAGAAAGAGGAAAATATTTATTTGAAAACATTATATTAAATTAAGCAAATTCTGCTGTCACAATTACCCAAAATTATAGTTTATTTATACACAAATTTGCTTTGAACTTACCTTATAAATATGCTCATGAAGTTAAAAAATATATAATTTATGAAAGCACTATTGACCAAATTAGGCTTTTAAACAGAGAAGTTATTTTAATTTAGCTAAATAAATACCTTTGGTTAATCTAATTAATTACTAAGAACAGGAACGCTTTCTGCTTGTCTTGCTGGCAATTTATCAGAAGTCAATTGTTGAGAATTCTCTTCTTGATTAGCAGGAACTTCAACTACCTTTCGTTTATCGACGACTTTAACAGGCGAGTCTCCTGGTATTGTTTCTGGCTCCTCAAAATTTGGTGCGTCAAGTCCTACGCTAGCTGGAGGTGTTGCTGATGTTGTTACTGTACGATTTCTCCTTAGCTCATTCCAAAGCTGAGTAGGTTCTTCTGCTAGCTTAACCTCACAAGTAGGCTTTAAAGGATTATCGGTAACTGGATCATCGCTTGTTTTTTCCGCGACCCCAATAGTAGGTTGTTTTGAGGATTTTAGAGCTTCAGTTGAAGCTGATAATGATTCCCCACCACCTTGAAAAGTTTTTGGTTCAACAGTAGTTCCGCCAGTATATTGATTATCCACAAGTTTTCCGCTTTCTGGTAAGGTTGTCCCACTGCCAGTTGAATCTCCTGCTGTGATTGCTGGATTAGTGTATTTACTTGCCAGCTCACTCAAATTAACCTCAGGAGAAAGAGCTGACTGATTAGTTAAAGTCTCTCTATCATTTATTGGTGTTGGTTCTACTTGCTGAAATTGAGTATCTTGTGTATTTGCTGGAGCTTCCGGGACTGCTATTGCTTCCGCTGCTCCACCATCGCCTTGAGGATTATTATTTGGTTGTGGGTTTCTATCTGGAACTGGTAAGCCGCCCAAACCATCACTTTGATCTTCGTCTTGATCTTCTTCCGGCTCAATATTTTTTGAATCATTATCTTGGTCGTTTACTTCTGCGGGAAGTTCTTTTTTTATTTCATCTGGGTTTAAGCCACTAATTTCCTGGACGGTTCGTTTGAACTCAATAAATTTACTGTATTGATCAATAATAGGAGAATTTGGGTTGGTTAGTATAGTTTCCAATTCACTATAAGCATTATTTAATTCACGTGATTCGTCAGGTTTAGTTGGATGGTAATCAGGATGCACCTTAAATTGAGCTTGTCTCATTAAAGCTTTGGCTTGACTCTGCAAATCAGTTAATATTATCTCATCTTTAGCTTTTTCATTATCTTGGAATTCCGGAACTAAAGTTTTTATTCGAGAAAAAGTATTATCAAAAAATTTGAAAAATTCTAAGTATTCAGTGGGCTTGAGATTTAATAAAATAAATTTCTGATCAGCTTTCAATTGTTCCATTAATGAATTGAACTCGTCTGTTCTCTGTGGTGGAAGATTATTTGCATTTTCGGCATACTTTTTTAATTCATTCATTTTTGACTCTCTGAAAGCTATACCTTGCAGAATTTCACTGTTAGTTAAGTAATTTCCAAATGAAATACCAGTAATGGTTTCAATTTCATGAATTATAGTATTTCTATTATTTTCCCAAGCTTTTGAATCAGGCTTTAGCTCTGACAGTAATTGTTCTAATTTTTTCACATCTTCTTCAAAAATTTCTTTAGATTGTTCAGAACATTTGCCCAGATTGATAACTTTTTGTCTTTCCTGAATATTTTTACTTATTACTTCTTTCGCTCTTTCCAGGCTTTTTGCTGTTTCTTTTTTTTCTAATTCTTTTTCTATTTTATAGTTTTCTATTCCCATTTCCCAATACAGCGGAGTATTTAAATCCTGATTTGTTAATTTTAAATAAGCTTTATCCAAAAATGTCTCGATAAGGTCAACTAGACTTTTTCTTTGAGTTAAAGTCCTTCCAGAAGGAAATAGAGAATTAATACTCTGATTGTCATCACAAATTATTGTTAAATAACAATTAATCAAATCTATTTGAATTCCATTATTCGTATTAACTGAAGAATCGGTGGTTACTTCACTCAGACTAGTTTTAATTTCTTCAGCAGCCGATTTAAGAAGTTCTATTATTTCTGCTGTAGGTTTGCTGGTATCTTCCGCACCTACCCAATCTGCATCATAGTCATCTTTTAGAATATTAGAGTCAAAAAATAGTTTGAAAATAGTTTCTTTAAATTCTTGATCTTTAGGACTCACCACCAGTTCTTCTAATTGTTTTAATCTAAAAGGAATACATTTAATACGATTATCAATTTCTTCTAAAGCTTGTCTAGTAGCTTCTCCCGACATAGCAAATTCTTGATAGCCTTTTAATATATCTTCGGTTTCAGCCGTAAATCTATCCGCTACTCCAATTTCATCATTGAGAGGAATAGTAGTTGAATTGAAAGTACCATTATCTTTAGCTATTTTCATTAAGCGTTGATTTTTTTCATTTAAGGAATTTAATGACTTTTCAAGTGATTCTTCTAAAGTTTGACTATTTTTTAAATCAAATTCTCGTTCAATAACTTTATTTAGCATTTGATAAAATCTCAAGGCACTTCTTTGAGTATTCAAGCTTATAATTCCAGGTCTAATGATACTTCCATGTTGTACAAGTCTTCTAAAATCTGGTGGGTCGGTTGTCCAAGATTTTTCATATAAACTTATTTGATTGCGTGTCCAATCGTCAATTTCTGGGTTAAGCTTTACAGTTGTTATCATTTCATCTACTATTTTTTTTAAGTTAATAAATTCCAATTCAGAGTTGGTATCAGATATTGTTAACTTATCAAATAAGCTGACTGCCTTAAGAGTTTTGGCTACAGCGGGAAAAACTTTATAAAATTCGTTTGTAGAGTCTTCAATTAATTGAATTAAATAATTTATATTTTGGGTTCTATTCCTTATTTCTTGGCTTAAAATTGTGGTTAAGGCTTGCAAATCATCTAAATTTGAATAATCCAAAACTATTGACTTTCCTGGACGAATAACAATCGACTCAAATCTTCCTTCTTTTGGTTTAAGTGTTAAATAATCTTCAAAAAATTTATTTATTAAGAAAGGAAATTGGTAACTATATCTATCGTAGAGAAGAGTAGAATCAAGCGGAAATAAATAGTGATTGACTAAAAACCTAATTTTAGTTAATACTCCGTCCGCTTCTCCATACTCTTTACTCCTTAACAACCAGAATTCAGCCGGGCGAGCAAGTATACCGATAATATTTTCTAATTCTCTAAACTTTTCTCTGCTATCAACTAGTTTTCTGGTGATTGCATCAATAAACTTGGCCTGGTCTTTAGTTGAAAGGATTTCTAAATTATTTGCAAAATACTTAATTAATTTTATATGGAATTTTTCCTCATCAGAAGTATTTTCTTTAAGGTTGAGTATAAATGGTGAACCAGCTTCTTCTATTCCTAATTCAAGAAATTGATTACTTGATAATGGGAATTGTTTATTACTATCTTCTAGTTTTTTTAAAGCATAATAACCTTCCATTAATTCAAGCTGAAAATCTGGATCTAATGCTCCAAAAGCGGCTTGTTCCTCGCGGGTAAATTGTAAACTTGGTATTATTACTTTTCTAAAATTATCAATTGACTTCTCATCATTAATTATTTCAGTATTTTCTTCTTTAATTCCACGTAGAGTATTTTTTACTTTAACTAAAGCATTTCTTTGTTCGGTTTCCGTTCCCAAAGAGACTATATTTAATTCATTTATATTTTCTCTAATTTCTGCTTTTAATAATTCTCTGCTAAAATGTGGATTTCTTTCTAAAATTAATTTCAAACATAAATGAATTTCTGGATTATTTGTTTTTAAATTCTCAAGGAAGCTTTCAACTAATGTTTGGCTTTCTTCATTAATTCCAAGCAAATTAAGTTTAACTTTATTCAAAGCATTTGTTTGCTCAGTTTCGTCTTCCAAAGCCTGATTTATATTTAAACTACTTATAATTTCTCTAATTTCTGGTTTTAATAATTCTGGAACTAGACTTAAATTATTTTTTAAAATTGATTGTAAAGCTGCATAAACATTTAGGTTACTTACTTGCAAATCTCGCAGAAAACCTTCAATTAATGGCTGGTCTTTTTCATCTACACAAAGGCTAATTATATTTTGTTCAGTACTTTTTCCGGAAACAGAAGGGCTAATTATTTCTGCTTCTTCAAGAGCTTGGCTTGCCGATGGTTCTTCCTTTCCTTTAAAGGCTGCTGTAAATGTTGGAAACAATCTTTCTAGCGTGCTTTTTTGAATTGGTGCGGGTAATTTCCCCTCGCCATCATTTCCCTTTCTTTTTATTCCACTACAAACAATCAAAGTCTTTTTTGTATTTGCTTTGCCGGAAGCCAGTGGAATTTGAGGCAATTTATTTACTATTCTCATTTATAAAACAAAAAAATTAATTACTTTCACCAGTCAATATTAATACATTTTAGCTGCCTACAACTTAAGTTTAGGTTTCCTTAATATTTTCTATTGTGAAATTACTCAAAAGAGCCGCTCATAATACCAAACTTAGCTAGAAACGGGAACGCTTTCTATTTGTCTTGCTGGCAATTCATAAGAAGTCAATTGTTCAACCGCCCCTTTTTCTTGAGCAGGAACTTCAACTACCTTATCTTCACCTAGTAAAACAATTGGTTCTTCTTCTATTAAAGTTGGCTCGTCAAAATTTAATTCGTTGATTCCTACACTAGCTGGAATTTCTCCTCTTAAACGCAAGAAGTTAACCGCTAAATCATCGAATAAAGTATTAGAAGAAGCGAGTGGCGAATCAGTTAAAGTTGCTAGGTCGTCATTCCCTGTTGCCGCTTGCAGATCTTGAGTATGCTGTTCCCTTGCTGGAGCTTGAGGTTCGATGCCTGCTTCCGCTCCACCATCGCCTTGAGGATTATTATTTGGTTGTGGGTTTCTATCTGGAATTGGTAAACCGCCTAAACCATCACTTTGGTCTTCGCCTGGTCGTTCATCTCCTTCTGATATATGCTGTTCTTGAACTTGAAGTTGCTCTGTTTCAGATTCTAATTGTTTTATTCTATTGTTTACTTCCCTAAGTAAGTTGCTAGTCATAACGCAATACCTCATCATATAGTAGTTTTGATGAGATTGAGGAGCATCTTCATATATAAGCGATAATGGGTCTAATACTTCTTTAATCTCCTTAAGTTGTTCACTTGGCAAATTTTGAAAATCCCTGGTATAGATAATATCTATTGCTTTATCTAAATTTGGCGGATTTAATGACTCTTTATTAGATTGAAGATTGTCATAGCTTGCAAGAAATGCTCTGGCAGAATCTATAAATTTATTGACTTGATGAGCTGATAAATTGCTTGGTTCTTCAATTGTCTCTAAGTTAGCCCCTGAGAAGTTAACATTTGTTAAATTAGCACCTGAAAAATTAGCATCGGTTAAATTAGCTCCCGAGAAGTTGGTATCTTGTAAATTAGTATTTGTTAAATTAGCATTTGTTAAATTAGCATCTGTTAAATTAGCTCCCGAGAAATTTGATTCCTCGGAAAATCTAACTATAACTGGTGGGTTTGATGCTTTAGAAAAATTAGCACTTTGTAAATCAGCTCCTCTTAAATTGGCTCCTCTTAAATCAACTACTTGCCCAGACGCTTCAAATAGGCAAGCCCCTGCTAAATTAGCTCCTCTCATAATAGTTCTTTCTAGCTTAGCCTCTGTTAAATTACTATTTGCTAAGTTAGCTCCTTCTAAGTCAGCATTTCTCAAATTAGCTCCTTCTAAATCAGCACCTAGTAAATTGGCATCTTTCAAACTAACATTCATTAAATTAGCCATACTCAAGTCCGCACCCACCAATTTAGCTTTATCGAAATTAGCTTCCAGAAGGTTAGCACCGCTTAAATCCGCTCCGCAGAAATTAGCTTCTGTTGAATTAGCTTGATAGAAATTGGCTTTGTTCAGCTTAGCTCCTACTAAGTTAGCTCTCGATAAATCCGCTTTAGCCAAATCGGTTCCTTCCAGCACAGCATTACCTAAATTCGCACCACTTAGATTAGCTCCTGCCACGTAAGACTCTGATAAATCGGCATAGCTTAAATCAGCTCTTGCTAAGTTAGCTCCTCCTAAAACACTACGTATACTAGTATTGGTTAAATTAGCATCACTTAAATTGGCATTTACTAAGTCGACCCTAGTTAAATTAGCTCCACTCAAGTTAGAACCAGCCAAGTTAGCTTTTCTTAAATTGGCGTTAAATAAGGTAATACCACTTAAATCAGCACCTGATAAATCACGACCTGATAAATAAACGCGATCTAAAGAAACCTTTATTCTGCTACCAATAATTTCAAGCATTTTTTTTAAATTACCAGGATCGGGATCCAATCTCAAAAGCCAATTGGAACTTTTACGAATTATAGTTGGAGTATGCTTATCAGGAAATTCATTTTTACGTTCAAAAACTTCCTTTATAAGGTCTTTATTTTTCGGGTCTCCCAATAATTCTTCTAACTCTTTTACAGTTAAACGTTCCGGAAATTTATTACCTTCATATATTTCTTTACGAGGAATGGGCTGTGAATTCTCCCTAGAAATATGGGATCTCAACGGACTAACTCTAACAGAAGAGGGAGTCAAACCTTGGGCATTAGTACTTTTGACCGTTGAGTGCGAGGCTGGTTTTAATTTATTAAGTGATGATTTAGCAGCTGATGGTAAAAAATTTATTTTCATTTCTATTCAAAGTAATTATTGTTAAAGTTAATTTTTAAGTTAAATTCCTACTGCACGTAGTGCAACTATTGTTTGCATTGGATATTCAAATATTTTTCCAATATAATATTAATACATTTTAGCTATATACAGCTTAAGTTTAGTTTTTCTTAATATTTTGCACTGCGAGATATTGAAAAGACCTCGAGATTACTATCCAGTATCAAAAGTAAAATTCAATAAGTAATAACCAGATAAGTTAAAAAGCACAAAATAAAGATCTAACTAATCATTTGAATTTGTGCTTGTCGCAAAGCTCTCAGTTACTTATTTGGGATATGGAAAACGCTATTATTCTCAGAAATTGGTTTTCCTCTTTCCTGAGAATTCTCTATCGCTGGTCTACTACACATGCTCAAGCCAGTTAAAGTAACGGCTGCACTTATCAAACCTACTGTGGAAACGCGATTACCTACTTTGTCAAGCACTTCACAAAATAACTCGGAGAATGACTCAACCCAATCTTTCACTCCATCAAACCAATCTTTCCCTGTATCCACTTTCTCTCTCACTGTACCAACTTCCTCTCTCACTGTACCAACTTCCTCTCTTATTGAAGGCTGAAAAGGCAACTTATTATCCAAAGGATTCGGAAATAGTAATTCTTGCAATTCTGTTGACCATGTTACAGCTTTCGCTCTCTCCAATTGATTAATCTGAGCAGATTGCCCATGTGTTAATTGTCCATTTCCGTCTTTTAATCGGGATATCAGGGGCATCAAAACTTCTAATTCTTGTCTTCTTGCCTTTCTTTTTTTAGCATCTTCTGGGTTATATTGTTGATTTGAAGATTTTAGATCTTCTAACTCCTGATTCAAAGCATTTATGTGTTCTTTTTTAAAATCATCTTTGCCTAATTTAGCTTTATTGCCTAGTCCTAGTAAAAGATGTAATTCGTTTATTCGCTGTTCGGCCGCTATTAATGCTTGCTGTTTATTCGGTGGCTTATTTGTTCTAAATTGAGGAAGTTGTTTTTGCAATAATCTAGCTCCCTGAGTAAGCAATTTGGATGATTTCACGATTTATATCTTATTTAACTTTTTTCTGTAGAAAACTATAAAGACTAAATTAAAAAATAAAACTCAACCTAATATTTACTTAATCTTTACTTAATTTAGTATTAATAATTTGACCTATAATCTTGATTATTTGATTTTGATAAAGATAAATTATAAATAGCTGAAAATCATCTTTGTATATAATGATTGACGGTTATCAAGTCTTAGACAAATGGTTGAGCGATCATAAAAATACAATCTTAAGTTCTGATGAGCTTTTTCACTATTTAAAAATTATAGTTAGCCTCAAACAAACAAGTCAAATTATGAATGGATTGAATAAAATTTTAATTCTGTAAATCAGGCTAAAGAGGATTAAAATTAATTATCAAAAAAAAGTTATATAAATTTTATGAGCAGTAATTTAATAATTCCTCACGTTCCTTTGCATGTTCATACTGAATATTCTCTTTTAGACGGTGCCAGCCGCATTAAAGAATTAGTTAAAAGAGCCAGAGATTTAAATATGCCCGCTCTTGGAATAAGCGATCATGGAGTTATGTTTGGCTGTTTTGAAATGTTTCAGGAATGCAAAAAACAAGGCATTAAGCCAATTTTAGGCTCTGAAATTTATGTTATAAACGGCGATCATACCGATAAAAAGAAAAGAGTTCCACTTTATCATTTAGTTTTATTGGCCAAAAATGATATTGGTTACCGCAATTTAACTGAAATAGTTAGCGAAGCCAGCATAAATGGTTTTTATTATAAACCTCGAATTTCAAAAGATTACTTAAAAAATAAAGCCGAAGGAATCATTTGCTTAACTGCTTGTTTAGGAGGAGAAGTTCCGAATTTATTATTAAATGAAAAACATGAAGAAGCCAAGTCAGCCGCTTTATTTTACAAAAATTTATTTGGCGATGATTTTTACCTTGAAATTCAAGACCACGATATACCTGAAGAGCGAAAAGTCAATGCTCAAATGGTCAAATTAGCCGAAGAAATTGGCGTAAAAGTCATAACCACCAATGATAGCCATTATACAACTAAACAAGATGCGATTGCCCACGATGCAATTTTGTGCTTGCAAACTAATAAATTAATTACTGATTTTCCACGTATGCGATTTTCGGGGCATGAATATTTAAAGTCTGGGTCTGAGCTAAATGATAGATTTACCCACATTGAAAACCGCAAATTAATCCGTGAATCAATTGAAGATTATACCTTTGAAATTATGGAGAAAATTCAAGGTTATCCAATTCTGGAAAATACTCAGCCACGTATGCCTCAATGCCCAGTACCTGAAGGTGAAACCAATGAATCTTATTTACGTAAATTATCTTTTGCTAGGGCTGAAGACCGCTACGGAGAAATTAATCCGGTTGTTTTAGAAAGGCTTGAGTATGAATTGAAAGTGATTGAAGATTCGGGTTTTGCGGGTTATTTTTTAATTGTGGCTGATTTTATTGCTTATGCCAGACGTTCTAAGATTCCGGTTGGTCCGGGGCGTGGTTCGGCAGCTGGTTCGCTAATTGCATATGTTTTGGGCATTACCAATATTGATCCTTTGCGTTTTAATTTACTTTTTGAAAGGTTTTTGAATCCGGAAAGAAAGTCTATGCCTGATATTGATACCGATTTTTGTATTGAAAGGCGTGGAGAAGTAATTGAATATGTCCGAAAATTATATGGCGAAGATAAAGTTGCTCAAATTATTACTTTTAACCGGTTAACTTCTAAAGCAGTGGTTAAGGATGTGTCACGAGTAATGAATTATCCTTATCAAAAATCAGAGATTTTGGCAAAAGCGATTCCGGTTGTCAGAGGCAAGCCTCGCACTTTAGATTGGATGGTCGATAATCATCCGGAATTTAAAAAAATATATCAAACTGATTCTTCCGCCCAAGAAGTAGTGGATTTGGCCATGAAAATTGAAGGTACTAATAAAAGTTATGGAGTTCATGCAGCGGGTGTCATTATTGGGGATATTCCACTGACGGAAATTGTGCCATTAGCTAGAAGCAAAGAGGGAGGAATTATTACTCAATATTCGATGGATCATATGGCTACTTTGGGCTTATTGAAAATGGACTTTTTGGGGTTGCGCAACCTAACCATGATTTACCGTGCCATTGATATTATTGCTCAAACTACTGGCCAAGAGAGAATTGATATTGATAATGTTTCATTTGATGATCCGAAAGTTTATGAAATGCTTTCTCGGGGTGAATTAGTTGGTATTTTTCAATTAGAAACTTCAACCGGAATGCGTCAGGTAGCTCGTGATATGAAGCCAAGTTCGATTGAAGACATATCGGCTATTATTGCACTTTACCGTCCGGGTCCATTAGATTGCGGTATGATTGACGAATTTATTGACAGGAAACATGGACGCAAAAAAGTTGAATATAAAACTCCTCAGCTAGAGCCAATTCTTAAAGATACTTATGGAACTATTGTTTATCAAGAGCAGATTATGCAAATTGCTCAGTATTTGGCGGACTTTACTTTAGGACAAGCAGACTTATTACGCCGTGCCATGGGTAAGAAAAAGCCTGAAGAAATGAATAAATATAAAGAAATTTTCTTGGATGGTTGTTCAGCAAAAAGTATCGATACAAAAGTGGCGGAAGAGCTTTTTGATACAATGGTTGGTTTTGCGGAATATTGTTTTAATAAGTCTCACTCAGCTGCTTATGCAATGGTTAGCTATCAAACAGCTTGGCTGAAAGCGAATTATCCGGTGCAGTATTTAACGGCTTTAATGTCTTCAGTTAGTTCTGATCAAGACAAAGTGCGTTTATATATTGCAGAAGCTCAGCGTATGGGAATACAAGTGCTACCACCAGATATAAATATTTCGGGTTTTGATTTTACCGCTCGTCCGGAAGCGAATCAGATTTTATTTGGTTTATCGGCTGTTAAAAATGTCGGGGAAAATGCCGTGGCTGAGATTATACGTGAGAGAGATGAAAAAGGTTTATTTAAGTCTTTAAGTGATTTGTGCCAACGTGTAGACCTAAGAACAGTGAATAGAAGAGCTTTAGAGAGCTTAATTTCTTGTGGCGGTTTTACTGGTATTTCAAATAATTCGCGGAAAGGAATGTTGGAATCGCTCGAAGGAATTTTAAGCCAAGCCCAAAAGCAAAAAGAGAGAACCAGTAATGGACAAACTACTTTATTTGGTGGCTTAGGAAATAATACCGAAAATCAGGAAGAAGAAAATGACTTAAAATCCAGCATTGATGCGGAACAAATAAAAGAAGAATATGCCAAGGAAGAAATACAAAAATTAGAAAAAACACTATTGGGATTTTATGTTAGCAGTCATCCACTAGGTGATTTCATGGAAAAAATAAATTGTTTTGCAACTCATACAATTGGCGATTTAGCCGACTTAAAAGATGGCACTGAAGTAATAATTCCAGCTTTATTAGGCCAAATTACTAAAAGAATGACTAAGTCTAACAAATTAATTGGAATTGGCTTAATTGAAGACTTAACCAGCAAAATGGAATTAGTTTTTTTCAGTAAAATATTAGAAAATTATGGACATTTATTACAGGAAGACCAAAAGCTTTTATTAAAAGGAAAAGTTCAAATTAAAAGTGAGGGAGAAGTTTCTTTAACGGTCGAATCGCTGAAAGCCATTAATGATTTAAGTTATTTTGAATTAGAATTTTTTGATAATACAGTAGAAAATAGTTCAACTGATTGGCAAAGTCGTTTTATGGAATTGCGTAATATACTAAAAAAATATAATGGAGATTTGCCAGTTGTTTTAAAAGTTCAAGACAAATTAGCCTCAATTAATCAGTCTTTGTGGGTTAGTAAAGACCAGCTCTTACTTGAAAATATACAAAAATTTAATTGGCTAAAAGCTACTCTGAAAAAGGTTTAATCTTCTTTAATCTTTATGGAA
>JAAFJH010000119.1 GCA_013298875.1 Synechococcales cyanobacterium bin2.concoct.b11b12b14.033 | reverse complement strand
ATCCAAGAAAAATTACATATTCAGAGGGTTCTTCCGCAATAAATTCAGAAAAAACCTTATATGAGATCAAAAAGGAACTTCAATCTCAATTAGAAATTTTAAAACAGCTACAAGAATTCCCCGAACAAGCTAATACTTTATTTGTAGATCTAAAAGCTAGACATGATGTCTTAGATAGTGCGAGACCCAATAGGCAAGCACAGGTTTCTTTAGGTGAACAAGAAAAACTTAACAAATTATTGGCAGAAGCAAGCCAAGATCCTTTATTTGAAAAGCCAATTCAACAACTTTTAGCAGGGAAAAAAGTCAGTTTTAACATTAAGAGTGACTTACCTGATCAAAATATAGTTGAAAAATTAGGTTGGTTTGACGGAATTATTGATGAAAACCCAGAGTCTAAAGAAATTAAGAAGTTGCATGAAGCATTTGTAGCTAATTTACTTCTTATGTATTCCGGCAAGTTGTCGGCCCCCGTTAATGATTTTACCACTCTGAAAAATGACCTGGAAAATTTTGACCTGGAAAATTTTGATCCCGATAATATTAAGTATATGGCAGAGGATATGATTGCTTGGTTAACTAATGAAAGGAGTAGTTGGAATTCTATTCAAAAAGCACTAGAAGATATAAACTCCACCTTTAGCAGAGGATTAGACCATCAGATATTTATCCCAGGTGGACCTGAAGAGCAACGTACAAAAACTGCAAATCAGCTTTTAATCAACAATAATATAACCAAACAAAGCCTTTTAAATTTAAGACAAGAAACTATTAGTGCTTTGGCTGAATTTCACCAAAACCCCGAGATAAAAGAACTTTTAACAACAGAATTTCAAGATTTAGAAGACGACGCTCCAGAGCTTCATTCGGAGATATTAAAAACGATGGAAAATTTGGGAAATGCAACTGATATAGCTGAAGCAAAACCAACTTTAAATCCAGATATTTCCACCGAGCAAAATCCCGACACAAGTCCCGAGCAAGAACAAATTGATAAGCAAGATGAAAATGATATAAATCCTCAAGGAGGTCAAGGAGGCTCGCCAAAACCTCAACCAACTAACCCAAATTCAGGTGGTGATACTGGAGGGGAAGCAATAAAAGAAAAACCAACAGGAAGAGCTGGAGACAAGGCTAAAGAAAACACAGCCGATTCAGGTCATTCAGTTATTGATAGTAATCCTAAAGTAAATAATTCAACTACTAATAGTAATAAGCCTGGAGAAGTAAATTGGGCGAACTTAGCGAAGAGAACGCAACGAATGTTGAAAGCTAACGCTAACGGAATATCTAACGCTGAGCCGGAGACACCATTGGACTCATCAGAAATATCTACAGCCGATACACCTACTACACCTCAAGTAAGTAATTCACCCACTAATATTGATACGCCTACAGAAGTAGATTGGAAGAGCTTCAAGAAAAGAACTCTAACAAGAGCTGACGGAATAGCTGGCGTAGTAAGTGAAACAGAAGAGCCACCTATTCCATTCACAGATGCACGTGTTCTTACCGGGAAAGAAGTAGTAACAGATACACCTGTTTTAACCGGAGAAGAAGTAGGGGATACTAATGGCTCCTCAGCTGGTGTTAATCGACCAATAGTACAAATCCCACTAAAAGACTTACAATCAGAAAAACAACAAGTAGAAGTTTTAGCCTAATTATTGGCTAATTGAATCTTAAGATTTGTACTTTTCATTTTTGCGAAAGCCCATTCTTTTCTAAATCTGGGTCTATGACTAACCCAGCTTGGAAACACAATATTTTGACTAAGATTAAGTTAATTTTGACGTGGTAAAAACTATTTAATTAATCCCCACGACAAGCAAGCCGAGCAAAGCATAAATATAATTCCGCAAATCCAAGTAATAATATTAAGCCCCTTTTCAATACTGCTAACACTGCTAAACATTTGGGCTGGGCTACCAATACTACCAATTCCTTCGCTTTTGGCGGCATGTAATAAAATCAGCACAATCGTGAAAAAGGCCGCTAAAATTTGAATGATTTGAAAAGTTAATAACATAAAAAATTTAAATATCGAATGAATAATTTGGCTTAATTATAAAACAAGTTAAATACATTTATTGATTATTGAATAATTTGATAATTCCCATTTTTCAAGGCTTTTTCTTCTTTAGTCAATTCCTGCTCGGATATGGCTTTCTGTTTGTCCAAAAACAGATCTCTTTCATAATGTGCCAGCAGAAAATCTAAATTTTGTTTGTCCTGTTTATATTTAATTAAAAGTTGTTCTTTGTATAAGCCTTCATTTTCCTCAATTCCTTTTAAAAGGGTTTTCAGAGACTCTCCCAGAAAAATAATTTGTCTTTTTTGATGATACAAGGCTTTATTGGAATCGACTAAACATCTTTTTAGGCTTTTTTCTATTTTAACAATTTCTCCGTGCCAATCAGCAATTTGGTGCATACAATAAGCATGTGAAACAAAATTAGCTTGGCAATCATCTGGCCAACCAGCAAGGTAAGCAATTTTGGTAGTTTTATTATTAGCTAAAGCACTAATTGCCAAAGCTTTATTTAACCACCCATTACTATTAATACTTTCTTGCTTAGCTTCGTCTAATAAGTCTTCTGCTTGTTTATATTCGCCTTTGTGTAAAAAATAAAAACCTTTAATAGCCAAATAATCGCTGACTTCAAGCTTTTCATGGTTATTTAATAATAAATTATCGGCCTCACCAAATTCACGCTTTTCAATTAACTCATAAATTTCTTTTAAGACTGTTTTACTCTTTTTGTCAGCTGGATTTGGAGATAAAAAAATTGAATTTAAATTGAGAAAATAAAAAGTGGCTTTCAATAATAAAGGTGACAAACATAAAATAATTAAAATCGGAACAATTAATTGAAACTTAGCTCTGTGTCCTATTTTTGAGCTGAAAAAATCTATTTTTTGATAAACTTTTATGCAAAAATCTTTAAAGCTTAAACCTTTGAATGGATGAATATAATGAAAATATATAAATAATTTTAATCTCTGAAAAAAGAGTCCTAGCTTTCTCACTATAAATTTACTTAGCTATTTAGTTAAAACAATTAAGACTATTAAATTAATTTTTAGTTCCAGCAGTAAAATTTAGACTAAAGTTTTATTGAGTAATTAAAATGAAAACAGTTGTACACAAAGCTGAAAACCGTGGATTTGCTGACCATGGCTGGCTTAAAAGCAAACATAGCTTTAGTTTTGCGAATTATCATAATCCAGAAATGATGGGTTTTGGATTACTGAGAGTAATTAATGATGATACAGTGGAAGCTGGCCATGGCTTTGATACTCATTCGCACCAGGATATGGAAATCATTTCAATCCCGCTAGAAGGCATTTTGGAACATAAAGATAGTATGGGTAATCATTTTTTGATCAAAAAGGGCGACGTTCAAGTTATGTCAGCTGGCAGTGGAATTAGCCATTCGGAATATAATTATTCAAAAACGGAAGCAGTAAAATTCCTGCAAATTTGGATTAAAACCCAAGAAAAAAATATTCCGCCCAATTATGCCCAAGCTTTTTTTAAGGCAGAAGACAGACAAAATAAATTACAAAAAATTGTTGGGGAAAATAGTTTAAAAATCAATCAAAATGCCCAGCTGTGGCTTACAAATATTTTAACCAATGAAAAAATAGAATATAAAATTAGTAATTCTGCTAATGGCATTTATGTTTTTGTGATTAGCGGACAAGTAGAAATTAATGAAAACAAACTTTCTGAGCGTGATGCAATGGGAATTTGGGAAATCGAAAATTTAGAAATAAAAGCTTTAAATAAGGCAGAAATTTTAATTTTGGATATACCAATGTT
>JAAFJH010000118.1 GCA_013298875.1 Synechococcales cyanobacterium bin2.concoct.b11b12b14.033 | reverse complement strand
AATATGATTAAGTACTTTAGAGTAAAATTATAGAAGTATAAATCATAGTTTGTCATTTTAATCAGTGTAATCCCAGTTCAAGACAATCTTCGCTTAAGAGCTTGATAAAAACTTTCTCTTTTGCCAGCCATTAAGAAAACAATTTTATTTTGTTCTAAAATATAAACTAGACGATATTGTGTTTATTGAAAGTAAATTTTGTACTGTCTGAATCAGGATTAACCGGATTAAAGGATAAGCAGGATTCACGTTTGGGAAGTTTTAATTTGAGAAGGATAAACTTTGCATAAATATCCTGAAAATCTTAAAATCTTGGGTATCCTGATTCGAAAAGTGTATGAAATTAGATGAGATAACTTATAAAATAAATGGCTGTGCAATGAAAGTGCATAATAGTTTAGGAAATGGATTCCAAGAAGTTATTTACCAAAGATGTTTAGCCATAGAATTACAGAAGTCAAAAATCAACTTTCAAAGAGAAGTAGATCAGCCAATATTCTACGAAAATATAAACGTCGGTACTAGGAGAGCTGATTTTATTGTAGAAAATAAAGTGATTGTTGAATTAAAAGCATTAACTAATCTTGAAAATGTCCATTTGGCTCAAGTAAAGAATTATGTTGTTGCTTATAACTTCGAAATTGGTTTGCTTCTTAATTTTGGTGCAGTAAATCTTCAATTTAAAAAGTCTTTCATCCGAAAAAATAGTCTGAATCAGGATTTACCGGATTAAAGGATAAACAGGATTCACGTTTGGAAAGTTTTAATTTGAAAGGATAAACTTTACATAAATATCCTTAAGATCCTAACATCTTGGGTATCCTGATTCAGCAGGGAGAAAAACCATAGTTCAAGACAATCTTCGCTTAAGAGTTCCTAAGCTTAAATAAAAATAAAATACAATTCTCAGCACGTAATTACATTAAAAGTTTAGTATAATTTTAATCCTTGTAATTTTGAATTGTATTAAATGCTTATAAATAGCTCTAATTTATTAAAAACAGGTTTTTCGGTCAATCAAAAAAAGGTTTTTGTTAAATTTTCCCAAATTCAACAGGAAGGGGTAAATTCTCCTCTAACTCCCAACTCACCTTTTAAAGATACGGGTTCAAAGGCTCCAGAAGGATTAGTAAAGGAAGTTCTCCAACATTACAATAATTTACTGCTAGAACCTGATAGTAAACCACTTGATCCAGTATTAGGCTTTTTTCAAAATGTTTGGAGTACAGTAACTGGTAAGCCAAGAAGTTATGCTTTTTTAAGTGAAAGAGTGCTGAAAGACCTGACACTAAACGAATTAAGAAATTTAGCGAATGTTTACGAGAGTTTATATGATTTACGTGCTATTGACATTTTGGAGTTGAGCGGGGAGCAATTTGAGGCTTTCTTAGATCCGAGCATTAAACTAGGTCGATTCAGCCCTGCTGTCTTTCAGGCTATATTTGCAAGAGCAATAAATGAATTAAGTTCGGCAGAACGATCACTTCTCCTAGAAACACTTTGTCCGAGCGGGAGTAAAGATCAATTAGAGCAATCTTTAAGAAATCCCTCATTTAGAGATACTTGCGAGACTGCCGGAATATCAGATAAATTAAGAAGATTATTAACGAACTTACCTTTCGACAAAAAATTAGCAAAAGATGGATACAGTGAAGATTTCAGATTCTCTTCGATTATAGAAGCTTTACAATCAGAGGAAAATAAACTTAGTTATAGTAATGATGCTTTACAAGAAAGAACTGCAGAACAACAAAGCACTACTCCAGGTTCAGCGGCTTCAGTCCAAAAAGCTATTTCGGTTAAGGCTCCAAAAGATACTTATCCAGAGTTAACAGAATATGAGAACCTAATTGCTTCATTAGAAAAGGATATCAATGAATCCTCTCTGAATGAGCTTCTTAAGTTTATGCGTGTATTTAATTTCCGAGAAGGCCAAGTGATCAAGAGTTTACAGACTATTTCCAAACAAGAAGTTGAGCGACGACTATCGGAAATAAATTTAATGGGTATTCCAAGAAAACTGCTAGAAAAATTAATAAAATTGACTAGCGATGATATTAATAGCCTAAAAACTAGCATTGAAGAAAAAATAATATTACATAGAAATAATTTACCTTCTGTTGTGATGAATAGTTTGCCAAGTTTAACCTCAGACGAAAGAAGAGATTTAGCTTTTAGAGCGGGTAATGATTCGGGTACTCTTAAAGCTTTTATAGATAATTTAAAAAATTCAAGCTTTAGGAGGGATTTAGCAAAATCTTTACCCCAAGAATTATTAGATAATTTATTGCTATTAAATCCTAATGATGAAATTACGCTTAATCAAATTATTGAAGAATTAGCCAAACCAGTAGCTGAAAAAAACTTTTTGAATCTTTTACAGATTTTGGAAAATTATCCTAACCTCGAAGAAGATTATACTGCTAAAGATCTGGGATTGGCTTTAAGAAACTTTGCCAACAGCAGCGGACGGAATAATGATCTTGACAAAACAACCCCAAGAGTATTTAAATACTCCAGCGAACTTGTTGAAGCTTTTATTGAAAAAGAAGAAATAAATAAACTAAGTTCAAAGAATAGTTCTTTAACTGCTCCAGAAATTTATAATGCTTATCCTGCTTTGAGTGGACGTTATTTAAATGAAAAGGTTCTGTCGATGCTTCTAAACAAGTTTGTTAAGGAGAATCTAGAGATTTGGGATACTCATGTAGATAGAAGTAAACGACAATTTAGATACTTTCCTGAGCTTGTTAAAGCCTTTATTTCTAGCTTACAAGGTACAGAGGGTAGTTTAACTGCTACAGAAATTCATGCTGCCAACGATTTTCTTCGTGGATATTATTTATCTGCAGGTATTCTGAGAAACGCTTTAGAACGGTTTATTAATGAAAATCCAGAGGTTTGGGCTAATTATGTGGATAAAAGTAGACAACCATTTAAATACTCTCCTGATATTGTAGAAGCCTTTACTGCTAATTTACAGAGTAAAAATGCAGGGTTGGAGAATGGTTTAAGTTTTTCAGAAATTTACAATACTTACAGTTTTCTTAGTGACCACTATTCATCTCCATCTTCTATGTTGGAAAGTTTAAATAAGTTTATTAATAGAAGTGATGCTTGGACTAATCATGTGGATAGAAGTAAACAACCACATGAGTACTCTCTTGATGTTGTGGAAGCCTTTGTTGCTAGTTTACAAGGTCTAGAGAATAGTTTAAGTTCTCTAGAAATTTATGATACTTACGATTTTCTTCGTGAATATTATTCATCTCCACAAAATATGCAGGCAGCTTTAAAGAAGTTTATGGGTAGAAGTCCAGAGGCTTGGATTGATCATGTGGATAAACATACACAAGTCCATCGATACTCTGATAAGCTGATTCAAGCCTTTGTTGCTAGTTTTCAGAGTAAAGGTTCAGGGTTAAAGGATGGTTTAAGTTCTATAGAAATTTATAATACTTACGATTTTCTTCATGAATATTATTCATCTCCAGCTGCTCTTAAAAAAGCTTTAGAAAGGTTTATCAATGAAGATGAAGGTGCTTGGACTAATCACATAGATAGAAGCAAGAAACCATTTAACTATTCAAGTGAGGTGGTTGAAACCTTTATTGCCAATTTAGAGATTAATCAAAGAGACAAAGAAAGACAACCACAGTTAACTGAAGGAAAAGTTAGTTCTTGGACTGAATTTGTAGAGTTTATGTCAGTAGCCGAAAATCAAACTTTATTTCAAGCAAGCCCAATTGAATTCCGGCAGTTTTTCCATATTTTCTTTAAAAATAACGTTCCAAATTTAGATTTATCCGAAGAACAAATAGATAAATTGTATAGAT
>JAAFJH010000117.1 GCA_013298875.1 Synechococcales cyanobacterium bin2.concoct.b11b12b14.033 | reverse complement strand
TTATTCGGATTAGAAATTAAAGCAAATTCTTCTTTAGCTGAATTCATACCTTCAATGCGGCCTTCATAAATAGCACCGATACGATCGCAAATAATTAAGTTTTTAACTCCCGCTAATAAAAATATTTTACTACAAGCAATTCCAGCTGCCCCAGAACCAGAAACTACCACTTTAATTTGATCAATCTTTTTGCCAGTTAATCTTAATGAATTATACAAAGCAGCTAAAGTAACAACCGCAGTGCCATGCTGATCATCGTGAAAAACAGGCACATTTACCAATTCTTGTAATTTTCTTTCAATTTCAAAACAACGTGGAGCACTTATATCTTCAAGATTAAAACCACCAAAAGTTGGCTCTAAGGCTCTGGCAATATTTACAATTTCATCGACAGTCTGGCCATGAATACAAATTGGAAAAGCATCTACATTCGCTAAAGCTTTAAATAACATAGCCTTACCTTCCATAACTGGTAAAGCTGCCTCTGGTCCTAAATTTCCAAGCCCCAAAATAGCTGAGCCATCCGTAAAAACTGCTATCGTATTTTTTTTAATCGTTAAATCAAAAACTTTAGCTGGATTTTTGGCAATTTCTTCACAAACTAAAGCAACGCCCGGTGTATAAACTAAGGCTAAATCATCTTTAGTTTTAACTTCAAATTTACTTTTTATTTCAATTTTTCCACCTTTATGAGCTTCAAAAACTTCTTCAGGAGACGGATGACGAGACATTTGTATTAGATTAATTAAGTAAGATTTGAATTTTTAAATATAAAAAACTATTTAATAGGCATTGAATAAGTTAAGCGTGCTTTTTTACCTTGTAATTTACGTAAATAATAAAGTTTTGCACGTCTAACTTTTGCTCTACCAGAAGAAGTTACTTTAATTGATTCAATTTGAGGACTGTGAATTAAAAAATTCCGCTCAACGCCAATACCAGATGATATTTTGCGGACTGTAATTGTGCTATTAGTACCAGTGCCTCTTTTGGCTAAAAGAACTCCATCAAATTTTTGTGTTCTTTCCTTTGTGCCTTCTTTAATTTTGACGGAAACACTTAAAGTATCACCGACATGAAGCTCTGGAATATCGCTTTTTAAATACAATTCTTCAACTGCTAAAATTAATTTATTACGCATTTTTTAATAAAACAAATAAGTCATAAAGTTTAATCAGATTAACATATTACCGAAAAAATTATCTTAAATTTTGCAATTTTTGTCTAAATTAACATTTGGAAAGTTTTAATTCAAGAGGATGAACTTCACATAAATATCCTGAAAATCTTAAAATCTTGGGTATCCTGATTCAGACCATTACTTTCTTTTTCTTTAATTCGTCTTCTTTTGTTTTTGCTATTGCCTCACTAACGGCTTTATCAAAAGAGAACTTAAATCCTAGAGCTGCTGCCGCTGTCGTAATAATTGAAGCACCTGCCGCAATCAACCCAACCACTGGCATAGTTACTCTTTTACCTAATTCAGTTTCTAGTCCAGTCACTTTGCTTTTAGCTTCTCTTGATTCAGTCCTAATTTTCTCTAGTTCGTCAGCTACTGTTCTTCCTAGTGTACCTATTCCTGAAGCTACGGTGTTTCCCAAAGTATCAACTTTTGTCTCTAATCGACCATAAGCATCGCCTGCATCTTTTTCTAAACTCTCTCTAGCTGATATTTCATTAGATAGTCTAGAATTTAAATCTGTAGTTAGTCTAGCTATTTCACTTTCAAGTTCAGTAATCTTGCTGCGGTTTTTATTAGCTTCGTTGAAATTAGCCCTATTTACTACTTCTAATTGACTCTGTGTTTCACCTAATTGTAATAAAAGCTCAAAAGTCTCTTCTTTATTACCAAATTCGGGATAAAAACTAACCAACTTTGCTCTATATGAACTTAGACCCTCTGTTAAAGCTTGTTTTAATTGATTTACAGAAGTACTATCTTCTCCTTCAACTAGTTTAGTATAATTAATTGCTTTTTCTAGTTTATTTTTAAGTCTCACAAAAACCGCAAGTTTTTCATTCAAGCTAAGAGAACCTCCACCTAATCTACTATCTTCTGTTACTCTACTCTTTAAATACGAATCTACAACATTATCTGTTAATAAAAGTTTTGAGTATTCTACATATTTAGCCTGTTCTGTTCTTAGTTCTCCTGCTCTTTGCTTTATAACATTTTCTATGGTTGTAACTAAAGGTGAATTCTCTCCATATTCAGATTTAGCTTCATTTAAAGATACTTCAAGTCTTCTCTTAAACTCAGACAATTCAAGAAGGGATGACTCAAATTCTTTTATAGAGAAGCTGTAATTAGGACTACTAGTTTCTAATCTAGCTACATAATCATTCCACGCAAACCCACGACTCTTTTCCTCGGGAGCATTAAGTAGAAGAGCAGCCAAATTATTTTCTTCTTTTCTTACGTTTTTATAATATTTCTCCTCTACTGTTCTTACAAACATATTACTTGCTTCATGATTATGAGCCGAATTATAATCGGAGACCGCTTTCTCCTGTTCAGTTAATATTTTTCTGGCGTTTCCAAGTTTTTTTGCAGCAGTAGCTATTTTATCTATTCTACTCTGAGTCTCTTCAGGAATTGATGAATCATTCTTCAGAGCATTTAATTCATCGTCTAATTTACGAGTATTAGCTGAATCGGCTGGGTTTTGCAGATAAGTCTTAGGTGCTATTTCTAAATTTTTACATGATTCATTATCTATTAAATTAACTGCGGGCGTTATTACTGTTCCAGCTGCAACTACTACCTCGCTTGATTCAGACCTGTCTGCAATTGCCTCTGGTTTAGCTACTTCTGAGGAAAATAAACTATTTAAGGCTGTATTTATCTCGGAATCAACGTCTGAAGCATTTCTTTCGGTACCATTTGCATTGCTTATTTTATATGTTCCATCATTTGTGAATTCAGCAATAACTCCGGCTTTGCTGTCACCTGGCCAAGTTAGTTGATATGTTAAAAGTTTTTCTGTGATAGGAGCAACTGTTACGTCTTCACCACTAATATTAATAGTTCGTGGTAGTTGAGGAGGGGTAACTTCTAATGGTTCGGCAGGTTTGACTTCAACGGCTGGACTTTCTACTACCGTTTCGGCTTTAACATCTACAGTTTGAGGTTTAACTTTACTTTCCCATTTTTTTAGTTCATTGTAAAGTTCTCTCTCATAGACAATGATTAAAGCTTCTACATTTCTTTGTTCCTTTACATCTACGGGTCTTTTACTATTGATTCTCACAAGTCTTTGTTTTGCGCTCTCGAGCTGAATTATTTGCTTATGGACTGGTTGTACTTCATGATAAAGCTCAGCGTTTTTTCTCGCTAGCTCTCCAGAAGCTGCATTAAAGTCGCTATCATCCAAGTCATTGTTTTTTATGGTATTTATACTTGCGTTGAAACCATCTAAATAATCAGAATAAGAGCTTGTTATTTTTGTTTTTTCTTCATCATTCTTAGTAAATGAGGCCATTATTTTAGTTAATTCATTTCTCTCTTCGGCAGATAATTCTGTCGGTGAATTAAATCCCGCTGAAGGAACAGACTTTGAATGAACTGACATTAATTTAACAGGTACGTCAGGTAATTTCCCCGCTTTATTTTTTTTATCACTTGCTGGGTGCGAACCAGCTCTATTCTTTTTACTCTCTGGTGTACAATTAGCGGAAATTGTACTGGCTGACTGATTGGCTGAGGATAAACGCATAATAAAGTTTAGATACTCCGTTTTTTTATAGTTGGATTTTTAAATTGAAATTTAATCGAGTTTTATTATTCTCTTAACTTTTATTATTTCAGTTTGTACATTATAAGTCAAGTTGTATTTATTTTTTATT
>JAAFJH010000116.1 GCA_013298875.1 Synechococcales cyanobacterium bin2.concoct.b11b12b14.033 | reverse complement strand
CTGTTGATTATTGATTCTAAGTTTTTAATCAATAAGTTTATTTCATCTTTTTTGTTCATAGTTTTAATTGTATTGAAGCTAAACATCTTTTATATCCTTCCAAACTCTAATAGACTCTCCAAAAATATACACAACACCTGCATTACGTTTTTTAATTGTACCTCCACCTACACTCTTTAACCACTCTTCTGCTTCCTTTATGTTCCAGAAGTGTTTTGCTTTGTGATTAAAAGCATCTAACTTATTGTTTTGAGCAAAGAACTGTTTTTTCTTAGGCATTACTTTTATATTCACTCTTTATTTAGCTTATTTTCAAATTCTTCCCTTTTAATATAAATTTCTAACATTAAAGTTTCCTTTTAATATCCTCCTGTATATTATGGAAAGAAACCCAACTCTCTGCTAATTTCCCCCAATTGAAAATCTTCTTTCCTTTTCTATCAAGCCAGTTTAACTTTTCCCAATAGTTAAAGAATCTAACTGCTTCGGTTCCTGTTTTCTTTAATACTTTAATGAAGAAATCAACACATTCTTCTTTTTTAACTTCCAATCGTTTCTGTAAAGACATTTGTTTTGTATACTTAGAGGAAGATCTTACATATACATTATTCTTTAATAGAGAAGATATATAATTAAATTCTTCCTCTAAAGTACTTGAAATAAATGTCTTTACTAGGTTAGTTTGTATTTTTCTAGTATCGATTCTTTTTTTGAAATCGAATTTAGTATTTCGATTCAATATTTTTATTTTCTCTAAGAATTTCAAATCTTTATTTAAGGTTGTTTCCGAAATCTCAAACCCAAAACCATTTAGTATTTTTAAAATAACTTTATTGCTTGCTGTGCATACTTTATTTTTCATCCTACAAAAAGCATTAAGGATCTCCCCTAAGAGACTTCTTCGGCAACTTATTGTCTTTAATCCTAAAGTTTTTTGTATTTTTCTTATAAATGCTTGACCTTGTTTAAAGTTAAAAATACTCATAACATCAGGTTTAAACTCTTCAGGGCTTATATGTACTGTTTTGTTTTTATAAAAGTTAAATTCAGGAGATTCTATTAATTCCTGTTTATTTTTATTTAGTTCCAAACTTAAAGATTGCTTAAAATTGTCCGCTAAAGTACCTATAGTACTAAAACAAGAATCAAGCGAGCTTTTTTGTCGACTCCATTCTGCTTGTTTGGTTAATCGTTCAATTGTGGCTTTATGAGTTATTTCAAAGCTATGTTTTTGATTCATAATATAATATGTTTTTGGGGTTGTTCAAATCTTAAATTAAATTTCTTTATGTTGTCAATTGTTGAAATATAATCTGAAGCATGGTTAAATTAATAAAGTCCTTTATGATTTAACTAGAAAAATTAACCACAACAAGACCAATGAAAGTTAAAGATATGATTAAAATCCTCCAAGAATGTAATCCAGAGTCTGACTTAGTAGTCTCGGCACCAGAATGTAATTATAATCCATTTACTATTGAGAATTTTTATTACCCTGAGAGCCGGAAAAGAAAAATCGGTTTTTTAACAGAAATTATAGATCGTGCGGTTGTGCTGGAGTGCGTAGAACCAGAAAAAGTAGATCCTTTTCTGCTACATGATAGGTATCACCCTACAGAGAAAATCTGGAAAAAAACAATAGATAAACATGGGGTTTTCAAGGAGAACATTGAGTATTTTGTGGATAGAGGTGAATGTAAGGAATCGTATTCAGTTGAAGATAGAACATTCAGACTACAAAGTTCCAACAGAACTTAATATATAAGTCCCTAATTCTTCCATGCAAATAAATTCAGTTCCTTGATAGATATGTCGATAATTAATATGATGATGTCCAAATATCCATTTAAGGGGTTTATGAGCTTCAAAACAAACCTGTAAGGCTTGTTGGGTTCTATTCGGGAATCTATTTCTTTTATAGATATCTAAACAGACACTATCAGGACAATCATGACTAATAACATATTTAGGTTTAACCTCTATATAGAGGTCTATCATGTTTTGGAGTTCTTGATATAAAAGTTGTTCTTCTTGCCACCAATCAATACCTTCAGTTCTCATAGAATGATCAATTGAATATGCCCCTGAAATATAAAATATATCTCCACATACTCCATAATCACCTAGATAATTAGGATGTTCACGACAAACTTTAGGATTATCGTGATTGCCTCTAATAAACTTGAAGTTATTGACAAAAGACTCAGGGTAATGGAAATTTGAAAATCCAATACCCAAATCACCTAATTGAATTATTGGAATGTTTTTATGACTTTCAATTACTTTGTGAAGTTCTTTCCATTTTCCATGTACATCTGATATTAACAAAAATGACAATTAAATATCCTCCTTAAAACACTTTATTTGACCGAATTTAGGGATTCCCTCATCTGTCTTATCTTTATACTTGATAGTTACATACCTACCAATAAAACTCTCAGGGTTTTTAATTCTTTTTTCTTCTAAAGTACCATTTGCTAATATGTCAAACTCCACCTGCTTTTCTGTAATACATTTCCATATAACACAACTAGAAAAACTATCTTTACCATAAGAAAAACCAATTATTTTAAACTCCCCATCTTCAAATCTTTTATACTTCAATAAATACTTTGATCTGGCTCCAGGTTGGTATTCTTTATCTAATCTCACCATAGCACCCTCATAACCTAAACTCTCAAATTTGTTTAATAATTTATCTATTTCTTGTCTTGATCTGCAAATATAAGATTCAAGAGGGACTATTGATTGATTTGATTGTTTTATTTCAGTATACCCTTCTAAAATGTTATTTTTAAATCTTGCAGAGAAAGTGATTTCAGGTGAATTATCAAGATATACATCATATATTTGATATTTAATTTGAGATGTTTCTGGTTGTAGTTTTTTTAAATATGAATTTATAGTCTGTAAACTAACTCCATGAATATAAGCTTCCCCATCCAAATGTAAAGGGAGATTCCATCCTGAGTTTTTAATATAATTCAATATTTGGTCATCTAAGTGATGTAAAGTATCTATCTTGACTAATTTTCTACTGTAATATTCTAATTGAACTTCTCCTGTGTCATTCTGGAAAACATGTACCATCAATCGATTTCCGTCTAGTTTAGATGAGGTATATACTGCCTTACCTTGCATGAATTGGTTATCTATAAGTTTCCAGTTTTTAGTGATATCTTGAGCCAACATAGGGGCTACCTTGACATCCTCACAAGTATTAATATCTTCACAATATCTTTCTCTTTCTTTTTTCTTAGTCCAGAGTGATTTGGCTTCCAGTTGGGCTTGTTCATGATCTGAAGTCTCATTTGTTTTGCCTTTATTTTTCCCAAAACATGTTTTAGCACTGGGTGTCTTAATTCCATTTAATTGTCCGTATTTAATGAGAATTTGATTATTTACAACCAAACAGTCCCATTCCTGTATAGCACCAGTTTTTGTTTTTTTGTATAAAGTTGGTAATTTCATTTTAAGATCCCTTAAATATTCACGATACTGACATTTTACCCATTTATATTAATGATTAACAAATTAATCTATTTAAAACAAGAATTTTATGTATACAAGGAAGTTTTGCTCAGGGTAAAACACCGTACCTACCAAAAAAGCAAAGAGAAAATGATTGATTTATTAAATAAAACTGAAACCAAATTATACTTAATACTATTAACAGCCAGCATTTGTTTAAATTATTGTTTACAGCCTTCGAGGGCGGACACAACGGAAATCAAAGAAATAAAATTCGGTAGAAAGGATTTAATTAGAAACGATTTAATTAAAAGTAACAATGAGATATTTAAAACCTTCATTGAAAGTCAAAATCTGCAAATCAATTCTTTAAATAAAGCAGTATTTATTTGGCAAGATGAATTTAAAAGATGTCAAGCTCTCTTAGAGAGGTGTAAATGTAAGTAAATGGAAGATGTTCAGAGTGCTGGGAATATAGCTAATATAGGAAAAACAG
>JAAFJH010000115.1 GCA_013298875.1 Synechococcales cyanobacterium bin2.concoct.b11b12b14.033 | reverse complement strand
GAGAAGAAGCTCAAAACGCTCTGGAAAAGGCTTTAAACACAAACACTAATATCAATTTAACTGCTGAACAGAAGAAAGATTTAATTGACCAAGTCTCAATGGGTATTGGTGTATCACCTCGTGGACAAATAGATCCATCGAGTAAAGCTGCTATTAAAGCATATGCTGAAGAAAGTGTTCAAACTGACAAAAATAACGATAATAAAGATGGTCCATTTTATATTAAGAAAGACGGCTCTGGAGGCTACACTTTAGAAGGAGAATTATTTGGTAATGAATATAAAGGCAAATCTATTACTGAAGCTCAATTGAAGCAAGTTACAAACCAAAAAGCTGATGAATCTAATATTTTATATAAAGCTTTAAAAGAAAAAGCTGTGCCTCATTTTACCAAAGTATTAGTTCGTCCTGGAGATGTGCATTCTCATTTACAATTATGGAGAAATATTTTACTTGATTTATTCGGACAGGATTCTAGCAAAATTGATTCAGAGCATTTGTTCAATCAAGTAGTACCTGAAGAATATCGCTTAGATCCTTATCAAGGTGGTTATTTTAATTTAAAACAGGCTAATGAACCAGCTATTTTGAAGTTTTTTGGTATAGAAGCTCAAAAAAATCCTCGTTCTCTGCAAGCTAAGTTAATTTATAATACGCCCACAATTGGTTCTTATATGGCTTTGGTTGGTGCTTTAATGGCTGGACTCGGCGTTGGAGGTAAGTTTTACGATAATATTACCCATAATAATAAGTGGGAAGATTCTTTTAGTGATTTGCTGGCCAAAGGCTTTAGTTTAGCTAATTTGGGTTTGGCGATGGGTAGCACTTTTATACAAACTCAGTTTTTTCCTTTTCAGGTTTTAGGTTCAGCACTTGGTATTGGGTCAGGTTTTTTGCCTAGTGGTAATACGCAGCAATATTTAGCTCTTAGCTCTATGGCTTTTGCTTTATTGGGTAATGCAACCCAGACTACATTTGGTTATGGCTCTTTTATTGATGGTATTAATTCATCTCAGGCCAAAGATTTTGAAGCAAGTTTAGGTTTTAAAGATAGCAGCTTGTCTTCTGGATCAAATGGTTCTGGTCATCCAAATTACTTTGATCCGAAAGTGCCAGCTAGTCAAGTTAATTTAATGACTGGTAAATTACACGAAAAAATGATTCGTTGGTTATACGATAATTTAAAAGTCAATCCAAAAGTAGCGGGCTTTGCCACTAAACCAATTGCCGATTTTGCGGGTAATTTAAAAATGTTGCAGCAAACCTTTCAAGAGCCTCGTTTATTACAATTTTTAGACAAAGATTCAGCTACTAATGGTATGAAATATAAAGGTGCCCCTCATAGCATGCCTCATTTCCTAAATACAGCTGGATTTTCAATTTTAGGTTTATTAGGTATTAGCGCTGGTTTGCAAGCTTTTAATTATTTTAACCACGAAAAAGATAAAGCTCAAAAAGCTCTTGAACAAGACAAACAAGCTAAAAGTATAAACAAAGTTAATTTAATACAATTCCTAAAAAATGATAAAACTCCTTTAAGTAATGCTCCTTTCTTACTTGATCCAAAGGCTGATTTATATAAAATACCTAAAAAAAATCAAATCGGTGAAAATCTAGACCCAAGCAGTGTAGAAACCAATAATTTATCGAAAGCCGCTTCAATAATTAGTACATTAGGCTCGTTTATACCGGCTTTAGTATTTTTGACGCAAGGTTTACTAATTAGGCAAAATGCCATGGCCACACGTGCTACTTGGACTGATCCAGCTGGTAAAGAAATTAGATATAGACCAAATGCCATCGGTACAGGTTTGGCAGTTTCAGCTTGTCTTCAAGGTTTATCTTCTTTAGTTAGTGGTGCAGCGGGGCTTGGTGCATTTGGTAATAATAATGCCTTAGTCTTAAATATATCTCAGAGTTTATATAATTTATTTGCAGCTTCGGCTTTAGCGGCTTCGGCTTTCAATGTTTTAGGTGGTGGGGGCGGCACAATTTATGCTCTGCGTAATAGAACTAGTAAAGAAGGAATTGCCTGGACGGGAGTACAGCCCAGCTTAACGAATTCACCAGCTCAAAAACCAGCAAATAGACTTGTTTCATTTTTGCGGGGCAAAAAAACCGCTACTGTTTAAATTAAAAATTAAAAGTGAAAGTGAAAGTTATTAAAGTTAAAATTCCTGATTATTAATTTTTTTCGCTTAACCTTTTCGGAGCTGACGATTGGCTTAATTCAATTAAATGGCGTGTAATTACTTTTTTCAATTCAAGATCGGCTCTTTTTTCGGTAATACGCAGAGCTTCCTTAAAAGCCTTACTCGCCAAAGATATATTTTCACCATATTCTTTAAATTGACCTAAAGTTTTATAAGAAGTACCCAAATTATTCAGGGTGACAGCATACTCAATTGAATCGGGCAAATAACTATTATTTTTATTTAAAGGATCGGCTTGGCTGACAATAAAAGTTAATGATCTTTTATAAGCAGTAATGGCTGTCTCCAGATGATGAACCGTATTAGTATATTTAGCCAAGCTCCAAAAACAACAACCCAAACTATTATAAATTAAAGACTTTTCCTGTAAATCAGAAGCTCCATTTAAAGCTTGCTTGTACTCAGCCACTGCATTTTGCAAATTATTAAAAGCATCTTCGTGCAAAGCTAAACTACGAAAAGCATTACCAATATTATGATGAATTGATGACTTTAAATCCAAAGATAAACTTTCACTAAAAGATTTAATCACCTTCATCAAAATTTGAATGGCCAAATGCAAGGTTAAAACATTAGGACTGGTTTCATAAAGCTTTAAATAAGTATTTCCCAAACTAACATGCACCAAAATATATTCCAAAGCATATTTGTTTGACTGCATTTGAATTGACTTTTTAAAATGCTCTACCGCTTTAATCAAATTATTTTCACGGTCTTTAAACTCTGCTTCCGCTAACTGAAAATAAGCTTTGCCTAAATCATAATTAATTTGAATACAAGCTAATTGAGCAAAATTATTTGAATAATTGTTTAAAGCTTGCGTCAATAAATCAATGCCTTGCTGAATGCTTTTAAGTCTTTCCGCTTCAGTTGCTTTTTGCCTGGCGAGCATAATATTACTTAAACCGATTAAACGTTGCCAAAAAGCTTTTTTCCCTAATCCATTAGCATTTTGTAGGTTTTCTTCGTATAAAGGTAGTATTTTGGTTTGCAGTCTTTCTTCAAAGCCCATTGAATCAAAATAAGCCGTAATTTTTTCAAAAAACACCATCAAGTCGGAAGCTTCTTGAAAGTTTTCCTGATTAATTAAACGTATCGCATAAGTTAAGCTCGGAATTAAAAATAAAGCATTTTCCCGGCTCAATTTGTCTTTATCTTGTAATAAATTAGCGAAAAAATAAATTAACTTTTGCGATAAATGCTTAAAATGCTCGGTATCAATTTTAAATTCGGTAAAAACAAAATCTCTTACTAAACCATGCACTTTAAAACAAGGCTCCTGAAAAGGCTCGAAGCTAAAACGCAAAATTAAACCGCCCTGATTTAAATTATCTAAAATCTGAATAGCCTGATTAGACGATAATTCAAAAACAAATTCAATTAAACCATTTGAAAAGCTCTCAGTCGGCAAATAAGAAGCAAATAATAAAATTTCCTTTTCAATATTAGTTAATAATTTGAAGCCCAAAGCTAAAGTTTTATATAAATTCAAAGGAATTCTTCGGTCACTCGAAACACGCAAATTCTCCAGGCTTTTAAAAAAATCTTCGAGGTTTAAATCTGGATTTTGCTGGGCTTGAGTCTTAACCGTGTGGCACAAAAGCTTTAAAGCCAGTGGATTACCTTTAACAAATCTTTGCATACGAGAAATAACTGCTGGACTCAATTTGTGAGCTAAAGGGATTTTCTCTAAAAAGTAATTTTGAATAGAATCAGTGTCTATGTCAGAAATTTGAATTATATTTTTTTTGAGTGTTGGCTGAGCCTGACAAATTGAGCGAGCTGATAAAGAACTGCTAATTAATAATATTTTGGAAACTCCTAAATTTAAATTGTATAAAATAGCTAAATCTTGGGTCGAAAGCAATTCTATATTTTCTAAAATAATGAAAAAGGGCTGATAA
>JAAFJH010000114.1 GCA_013298875.1 Synechococcales cyanobacterium bin2.concoct.b11b12b14.033 | reverse complement strand
ATTTTTTATATTTCCATCTTGAACCGTCAGTTCAATTTTTTTAGAGCCAATATTAATTAAATCAGAGCCAGAATTTTCAAATATATTACCTTCCTGATCAACTAATTTAGAAGTAAGCTGCTTGTCACCTACTTTCAAACCATTTTCTAGATTATTTATTATTAGCAATAAGTTTTTTTCATCTTCTTGTATGCCAGAAGGCATGATAACTTCTCCATTTTTTATTTTTATTGGTAAGCCACTAATTTTGATATTTGTATCGCCGGAATCTTCAAAGATATTACCTTCCTGGTCAACTAATTTAGAAGTGAGCTGTTTATCACCAATTTTAATGCCTTCTTCTAACTCTGACATTAATTGACTTAATTCTTTATCAGATAATTTGCTTAGCTCATCCGCCACTTTCGGATTAGTTTTAGACAGTTTATAAAGATACAAAACTCCTGCTCCAATTATTCCAGCTCCAGTTAAACCAAGTCCTATTATAAAAAGTCTATTTGTCTGAGTAGTCTTGTTTTGCGTTAGGGGTAATTGAGGAGATGAGGCTGATGGAGCTTGTGGCTGAGAAATCATATTATTAATTTGAGTAATTTTCCCGTCAGGTTTCACTTCCCACAAATTATTGGAAGCAATAAAATAAGCTTTTCCATCATTGGTTAAAACCCAGGTTCGGTTAGGATTAATGACATTGCTAACCTGAATTTTAGTCTTGAAAAATTTAATTTGAGCTGAGTTTAAGCCAAGCGATACTAACTCCTGATCTGTTTTCGTGATCAAATTATTATGGCTTGTTACTTCTTTCACATCACTAGTTTGAATCCCCTTGCTATTTAGTAAACTTTCTTCATTAGGTGTTAGTTGTTTAGTAAAAGAAGCATTAGGAGGTGGAATTTGCCTTGGATTTACTACTGTTCCAATTGGGTTTACTGGTGCTTGCAGATTAATACTAGAGAATTCAGCTACTACTGTGCCATCTGGCGTCAACCAAGAAACACCATCATGGCGTATAGTAACAGTCATTACACCGTTTTTAAATAAAGTATAAGACTCGACTCGGTCATCGTGATCTAATTTTCCAATAGCAGCAATTTGTTGGTTTGATAATCCATAAATCCTTATAAGTTCATTATTTTCTATATTTCTAATTTCTTGACGGCTTAAAATTTGGGGAGTTGCTATAACAACTTGAGGAGCAACTATTGGAGTTCCTGTTACCGCTGCTTGTATATGTGAGGAAGAGGCTGTCGCTGAACTAGGACTTCTCTTAACGATTATTTGGCCTTTTTTTCCAGAAGTAAAAATTATTTCATACTCAAATTCACCAACTTGAATTGTTTTTGGTAGTTTAGTTTGCCCAGTTAAATCAAAAATTTCCGCTGCTTTATGGATTGATATCCCATTTTCATTTGGTGGTGATTTAATTTCAACACTATATTTATTTTCTCCAATCTTAAATACTGTTGCATCCCCTACTTCTAAACCTTTTTCAGTAATGTTTTCAAGTAAATTAGAAAATAAAGTAGGTTTGGCTTTACCGCTAGATCTAGCCATTGCAACCCCATTTTCAGCTTTAACTCCATCTTTTAATGCAAAGGTGCCGCCCCGATTACCATTTTCAAAAATAACTCCTTCTGTACCATCTGCTATTGTTGGGTTATTATTACTACAAGCAATAATTAAAACCTTTCCAGCATTATTTCTTGAGTGTGTTTCCCCTACTTGACTTAGATCGCCAGTTACCTTTATTCCATTTTGCTCAATATCAGACATTCGCCAAGTTTCATCTTTTATTTGTCCTTCTCCATGAGCGATTACAATCTTAGTTATTCCAGATTCTCTTAATTTTTCAATATTTGCCTTTAAGGCATTTAAGATTTTTGCTTCCTCTTCAGGTCTTACATTCCCTGAAATAATTATTTTTCCACCCAATTTAGAGGCTAAGTCTTTTCTTAGAGTAACGTTTGAAGGCAAAGGCATAACATTATTGCTACCAGCCGGCGGTTGAGGTGTTAACCAGGGACTAACTAAAGGTTTCTCTGCCATTGGTAGAACTGGTGTCGTTGTAGCCACTAAACTTGCTGACTGAGGAACTGCTTGTAAAGATAGTGATGGGGCGTTTGGTACTTTCACTAACCCCGAAGCGGCTGAGGCGGAAGAATTTGTATCAAGCAATAATTTAAAGGCTTTATAAGCTTCCCCTTTTGAATTTTGAATCCAGGCTTTTTCATAGTGTTCAAGCAAAGCTAAAAACTGTTTTTTCTGCTCGGAAGTTAGGAATTTCGAAATGCCAGATTTTTCATATATTTCAAGTAATTCTTGTTTTGGGGCTTTTCTGCGAGCTGCTTCTCCCAACTGTTTTCCTAAAGCTTGCAATTGACTTGATAATAAAGCTGAGCCACTTCCCAAAACCCCACCTAAGAACGCACTGAAAAGTATATTGGTGAAAAGCTCTTCTCGGACTGCATTAAATTTTTCAACTTTTTGGTCTTCAGTTAAATTAGGATCAAAATATATTTGTGAATACTTATAGTAAGCTGCCAAAGAAGAAGTTCCACCACCAATAAAGGTAGACGAAGCGGTTGAAGCAAAGATTTGAGCCGCACCAGCTGATAGTAAAGGAGTTCCATTTAAACCTTTTAAGCCAAGAGCAAAAACTAAAGAAGCATTGAAAACTTTAGTTCCCAATACACCAAAAACTGGTTGAGCCGCACCTTGTCCAGATTCCAACCCAGCTTGTTTTAAAGCCTCTTCCAGTTTATGCCAATTGCCAGATTTAAAACCTTCAGTAATAGCATTAGAAATGGCTAAGTCATCATCAGAAACAGTACGTACAATCTGACCAGTTCCAAAAGTCAATAAGCCAGCTTGTCCAGCGGTACTAGCGACTGTTGATAAAGCAAATCTATCAGCAGCGGCTTTAGCAAACAATTGAGGTGCTACTATCGCAACTGGAGTCATAATTAAAAGACCTCCAATTCTATCCCGAAGACCAATTAATTCATCGCCCGTTTTGCTATATGATTCACCCAGAGTTTTATCAAGTTCAGCTTCAAGTTTGTGGAAATATTTTTTTACTTCGGCGGGATCAGCACCTTGATCGATAGCCTTATCTAATTCATCTAATCTATTAAAATATGCTGGATAAAGTTCTTCATGAATAAATCTCATGCTTGGGCTAGTTGGAGTTAAATGCCTTCCTACCCGTTTAGCTTGGTCAAATATATTAAGATTTTGTGACAAAGCTTCTTGGCTAAAAACTCCATGTTTCTGAGTTGTTTCAAGATTTTCAAAAAGTGTATCTTTATAGCCTTGAGACAATTCCTCCCAAGTTGAGCGAGTACCAATAAATTCACTTTCAAAATTTTGCCATTCATTCTGTCTTGCCACTCTTGCTTTTGCTAGTTCAAGCATTGCAGCAGCTTTCGGATTTTTAGGCGGCGAGTTAGTTTTAACAACGGTGGTGGTAGTTGCTGATTTGGTTGCAGTATTAGAAATTGCGTCGGCCATAACTTAACTAAATTCATTTGTTCTTAGATTTAATGTTAGCCCTTGATTATTAGGCTTAAATAAAGGCCAAATTAAACTTAAATAAAGCCATGAATAATATTTGTTTAACTGTTTGAGGGCAAGCTAAAAAATTAAGATATGTAAATAATTAGGTATAATTTAAGCATTAAGTAAAAAAACTAATAAAAATGAAAATATTGGTTGATCCAAGTTTAACGATACAAGTAACCCTTGTCTTAGGAATGATTGGATTGTTTTTTACCATAATTAATCAGTCCAAACGAATAGAAGATAAAGTTGATGAAAAAATTGAAAAATTAGAAGAAAGACTGGACGAAAAAATTGAAAAATTAGAAGGAAGACTAGATGAAAAAATTGACAAGTTAGAAGGAAAAATTGACAAGCTAGAAGGTAAGTTTGATAAGGTGAAAGAAGAAGTCGATGGAATTAAATTAAAAATAAATTCAATAGAAAATCGAATGGAAAGAATCCAAGACAAAATGGAAAGAATGCAAGAGCAAAATGAGTTTTTAGCTAGTGAAGTTTCTATTATTAAAAGTCACTTTTTTGTACCACGTTTTCCTCGCTCAGAAATAAAAGATAATAATCAAGCTGCCTAAGCAA
>JAAFJH010000113.1 GCA_013298875.1 Synechococcales cyanobacterium bin2.concoct.b11b12b14.033 | reverse complement strand
AGGGGAACCACAAACAGTATGGGAACTCCAGAGGATAATAGGTTCAAGTACAGATACAAAATTAGTAAATGCGGCAAAACAGCAATTAGATGATTATGTTGAAGGGTATCGACATACAATAGGTTTCAATATAAAAGATAAAAACCAACAAAATCAATTAACGGATTTATATAAAAACTTTTCAAAATACTATACTGACAAAGTACATATTCCTTCTGAATTAGGTGCTAATATAGCATCTTTAAAAGAGATTGAGCCTTTATTACAAAAAGTTGGTAAAGATATTTATAAAGATCCTAATTTAAATCACATGTTAGAAAATGATCCATTATTAAAGAATATGGTCGATATATATTTAACAAGAAAAGATAAAAGTCCATTAGGTGAAGGTAATCATTTCTTAGATAACATAGCAAACTATGAGAACGAGTTAGAATCGGTAGCAGATTCTAATTTAAATACACACAAACTATCTGATGGAATGACTTTAGCCAACCCTTACTCTTTAAGACCCTTAGCTAAATATGACAAACAAAATGCAGTTAATCCTTCATTAGTAGATCAAGAGATAAAAACACCAACTACCCAAGAAAATCCTACAGTTCAAGATCAGACTATAAAAGATACAACACCTCCATTCCCTGAAAAGGTAAATTATATGGGCAAAGATTTTGATGTAGTGGGTATTCAGGAGGATTCAGGATTACCTATTATAGCGACACCTAATAAAGACGGAACTATTTCAAGACTTCCTTTAACACAAAGGGCAACTAATCAAACTAATTGGAATGACTTAAAAAAGAACTCAAATAATGTAGGTAATTCTCCTAGCTTGATGGAGGATGCCGGTCAGGAATTGGATGTAAATGATTCTAATATATCTAGATTAAGTAATATAGCCAAGACAGTTGCGGCACAGGAAATACCAAGAATTCCATATACAAGTTACTTACATAATGATAAATTACTGTTAAATCCTGAAGATCAGTATAAATTCGGGACAACTTACATAGGGGATTCACCTTTACTAGATAACCCCCTATATAAAAAATTAGCTATAAAACATGAATCACAACATGGATTACAGAATTTAGCGGGAGAATTACCAACTGTACAAAAACTAAAAGATATAATAAGTACAGATAGGAATAAGAAATTAGTAGGTGCAGCAAAGCAACAATTAGATGATTATGTGGGAGGCTATCGACATACAATAGGTTTTAATATAAAAGATAAAAATCAACAAAATCAATTAACAGATTTATATAAAAATGCGTTGAAGGGTTATCAGGATGAAGCTGCTGTACCTAGAGAATTAGGTGCTAATATAGCGGCTTTAAAAGAGATAGAGCCAATATTGCAAAAAGCTGGCAAGGATATTTATAAAGATCCTAATTTAAATAGCGTTATACAAAATCAACCATTATTAAAGAATATGGTCGATATATATTTAACAAGAAAAGATAAAAGTCCATTAGGTGAAGGTAATCATTTTTTAGACAACATAGCAAATTATGAGACCGAGTTAGAATCAGTAGCGGGATATAATTTAAGTACAGATCAACAACCTAATCTGAAGTCTTTAGCAAAATATGAAGGTCAAAATATAGCTAAACTTTCTTCTTTATTCCCTGATGTAGATAAGTCTATTGTGAAGCCCCCATCATCAAAAAAACAAACCAAAATAGCAAGCTTAGTTAATGATAAACAATCTAGTATAATACCAAAAAACTTTCAATTAGATTTAACACCAGAGGAAATTAAAGCCTACACTGATAAACCAAATGAAGTCCAAAATAGAGATTATTATCATGGGTCATCTCAAAAACTAGATAAATTTTTAGATGCAGAAAAATCCCCTATAAGTACAGCAAGAAGATACGGAAATTATAATTACACTACTAATAATCCCCATGAAGCTAAAGGATATGGAAATCAATTATATCATTTAAATATAGATAGTGATCGATCTATGTGGAATGTTAAAGATTTTCTAAAAGATAATCCTTCATTATTAAAAAACGTAAGTACCTTACTGAAAACCAAAGATATAAAACAAAATGAAAAGTTAAAACCAATAGTTGAAGAATTTAAAAGCTCAATAGAGCAAGCCAATAAAAGAGGCGATATAACTGGATTCTATCGACTATTAAAAGAATCTAATCCAGAAAAGTCAACAATATATAAAGATTTACTTAAAAACTTAACGGGATTAGATACCAGAATAGTTCACCAATCCTCAGGTGACTGGGCACTACCTTTTAGTGGTAATCAAATTAAAGTAAATAAAGTTGAGAAATTAAATAAATAGAGAATCAACTTGAGCAATTTCTTCAGATGATTCCCCCACAATAGGTAGAAGTTCAGTTCTTATATCTGTCAATTCATTGTTTAGGGTTTCAGTAGGGAGTAAAGAGCCTATACGCATTAACATACAAGTTTTACCTGCTAGAACTGCTAGTTTGATTTGGTTATCGTTAGTTTTCATTTTTAATTTAAGTTTTTGTGTATAAATAGATATTACCCAGAAATCTAACTTTTTAAACTAACTTTTTTATAATTAATCAGATACCGTCTTTACTATAAAAGAAAAATGAATAATACAGGATTAGGATCCGGGCCAGTACATGGAACATTAACTACAAGCGAGTGCACAAGAGCTTTTCTTATAGACTTTGAGAAAAACCCAACAGTTTCTTCAATATTAGCGGCTTCTTTATACCCGAACAATAAAGGTCTAGATAGTTGGTCTAATTTATTAAGTCTGCCCGCTACTATTAGGTTTAAAGAAGTACATATTAAAGTAGTTAAGGCTTTAACCGGCACAGCATCTGGTACAGAAACGATAGAATTGCAAGTAAATCATCCACGTTTAGGTGCATTTACAGATTTGACTGCCGCTCCTTTAATTACATTAGCTGCCGGTACAGTAGCGGACAACACCTATGTCTCTAGAGTCGCAGATCCTGCATTTTTCAATATTGGATTGACAAGATTTAATGGAGATAGTGAGAAAGTGCCTTTAAGATTTAAATTGTCAGCAAATGACATAAATAAAGGACAGTTAGAAATTCAATTAGTATATGAGTTCTCATATCATAATTACACTTTTTAATTTAAAAACAACTAAAATTAACTGAATATTTTGAAAGGATATAAACAACAATGGTAGACACATATATAAAAGGGTCAATTAGAAAAGAAGTATTGCGACCTGTAAATTTAGTTATTCCTATAAACATTAAATTTACTGGCGTGATCAGTAATACAAGATATATCTTGGCAGCTGCACGTCCGGGGGCTATTTTAAAACCTTCTGCATTTTATATTAAGAAATTAAATACAAATAATGCAGCTTCAACCACCGCAACCATCCAGTTGGTGGGTAATTTAATTAAACCTGGAGATACAACTCCACAATGGTTTGTTTTAAGTAATGCTAGACCAGCGGCAACCGGGAAAGTATTGCCTGATAAAATAGATGATGTTACCTCTGTAGCGGGAGGTGCAACAAATGTATCTATTTTCTCCAATCCATTATTAGGTAATGTATTTGCAGAAATTGGATTGGATGTTGTGGGTGGAACTGCTGTTCAAGATACTGAAATTGAATTAGAAATCGGTATTATTGGATTTGAAATTGGTTCTTTTGAGGAGTTCTCAGAGCCTACCAAAACTGTAGAGTATGGTAAGATTGGTTTAGGACAAGATGTCAAAATTGATGTCAATGATCCGAATGGTACTTACGTATTGAAAGGTACTCCTGCTACTGCTATTACGGCTTCTATCTACAACTATTAATAGATAGATCCCTAGCATTTTAACAATCGATACTTTAAAGTCTTCTTGATTAAGTTTGGGAAGACTTTAAAATTAGACAGTATATCAATTAATAGTTGACTTAAGGATACTATATGCCAAAATTAGATTTCAAAGAATCATATGTACAGGATTTCTCTAAAACCCCAAAAAGAGGAAAACCATTTCAAGAAATGCCTGGAGGGGCTGTCACGATAGGTGCAGGAATTGTACCTTTTAAGATGCAGGATAAAAGATCTAAAGCTGGAGGAAAGCAGAATGAGAAATCCCAATCTCCTAAATCTAAGGAAAAGAAAAAATGAAAAAAGCCGCAAATAAACC
>JAAFJH010000112.1 GCA_013298875.1 Synechococcales cyanobacterium bin2.concoct.b11b12b14.033 | reverse complement strand
GCATAGGTAAAATTTTCATCTCTGTTATGATGGATAAATTTATTAATTTCATGTATTTCTTCTTCGGTATATTTTTTTAAGATTATAGGATCATATACTTTCAGGGATGTGTTTTTTGTAATTACATCTAGCAAGTCAGGCATTTCCTGTCGTACCTCAAATACTTCTTTCCTCAATAAATAATTCGATAACCTGCTCGCAACATATTGGTAATTAGGATTTTTGTCAGATATTAAATTTACAGCTGAATGTATCAATACTTTATGTATATCAATAGTCGATATACCTGAATAAAATTGTAACTCAGCATTCATCGCTATATCGGAAGCTGAAACTCCATGTATTCCGGTAGTTGCCCAAATTAATATTTTATTAATCTTATCAGCATCAAAACCCTCTAACGTGCCATTTCTTTTCTTTACTTCTAATATTTTTTTCTGTGCTGTCATTCTATTTTATGTGAGTGCTAATATGGGACTTAATTTTATCATATTTAAAAAAAGGTAAACTATAGATAAACAAATTAAAAAACAAGAATGCCCAAGATTTTAAAACATAATTTTTCCGATAAAATTTTTTAGTTAACAATCCCCATCAGTTTTAAATGCTTTACTAAATGTAGGTCTTACCATCTTCCAAATCAGAGGTTCAACTTTCTTTTTAGTATACATATTAAAAAGTATTGATGAAATTTCTTTTGCTTCTGTCATTACTCTCAACGCAAATGTTTTTTTATCTTCGTGGTATAACTCTTGATAGCGTTTTTTTGCATTTTCATAAATCATCATAAAGTTCTTTTCAATCTTATCCTTTGTCAAGGTAAGCCAGTCATAAAATTCGTCTGGCACTTTGCTAATCAGTTCATCAAAATTTTTTCCTTCTTTCAAATACTCCCAAATGGTAATATTTGAAATACCTGTAATTATTCGGTGCAATCTCACATACTCCGCAAATTTCATTTTTACACGAAAACCATTTTGAAAACGAACAACAAAACCCTCTTTATTATCTTGTTCCAAAGTTTTTAAATACTTCAAATCATTTATTCCGTCAAATTTTTTTACTATCGGGAATCCTGTACTTTCATCAATTGGTAAATCCAATCCAGTCACATTATCTATTCGTGTCAATAAAATCAAATCATTTACATTTCCGTAATCAACTACAATTCTATTTTCTGGATAAATAATTTCAAACAAGTATGTGCTATTTCTATCCAACTTAATGAAAGTGTCTGAATATTTTGAGTATAAAATTTCAGTTGCTTTTTTAGATTGCACACTTTCAAAACTCCCCCTTGTGGCAATATACGGCTTGTCATTCAGCCAGTATAAAATACCTAATGATCCATCAAGTTTTTCAAACACATCAAAAGATGTTTGTGGTATTTCGTTGGGTTGGTGTTCTTCTAAATTAAAGAACTTACCAAAAGGTCTTGCAACTACATTCATTTCTGCATCAAGTATCAGCCCTCTTGTTTGCAAGGTAATCTCATTCCAAAGTTTATCGTATTGCACCTTTGGAGAATAGTTGTAAATGAATAGTTCGGCAGTCGGATGTTTTTGCACCGATACTAGTTTTTCACTTATCATTTGTTGTAATAATTCTTTGTTCATATTTTGTAAATTTAAAAGTCCACACACAAAGCAATAGAGGAAAAATATCTTATCACAATTAACAATAGGATGTTGATTATTTGTTAATTTAGGTTGTTAGTAGGTACAATAAATATATTAACTTATTGAAATTATTTATGTCCGAACTTAATATAGAAATAGATTTATCAAATTACCGTGGAGAATGTCTTAAACAAGTAATAGAAAGTTACTCCTTTGAGCAGGTAAAAGATGCTTTTTTAGAAAAAGGACTTAAACTAGATAGATTTACATGTATTGATGAGATTGAATATATCCAGAAAGAAAGAGAGTATTTTTTAGGGGTATTTAAATTAGATTTATCAAATATACCTATTCAGCTACTATTAACCACTATAGATATAAATAGTGAGTTCATGAATAGCGTTTGCTTGTTTGTTAAAAATGGAACTCTATATATAGGATCCACTAACGGGACAGCCATAACCACTATAGCTATCCAACAAGATAAATTTGAGGTTATTTGTAATCCTATATTAGATAAATTAAATAATAACGGAATAATATTACCTAGTGAATTAATTAGAGTACTTGCCTCTTTTACCTCATCTGGTTGGGGAATGCAATTCCAATTAGCAAAAACAGAATCTTCATTGCTCATTAAATTACAAAATTCGAGAACCAAACAAGTTATCTTTCTAGTTTCAGATTTACTTGAAGGGGTTTCTGTTAAATATTTAGATTATATTGAATCAAACCATCAAAAACAATGGGATAAAATAGGTATTCCACTGGAAAGTTTATTGCCTATATTAGGTCTATTTTCAAATTCAAATACAATAGAAGCTAAATCAATTTACTTTGATGTTAGTGTGGGAGCTAAACCATTAAAATTTTGCATTGAATCTCTGAGCTTTAACTTACTAGAGGCTGTAAATATTGCTTCAACTTCTAATCTTAATGTACAGGATACTAAGTTCTATTTATTTAAAGAGGATTTGTACAATGTTTTATCTCAGTACGATCCAAAATCTATTTTAACCTTTGTGTTTAATTACAGAGATAAAAACCCAGGCTCACTAATTATCGAATATAACGAAGTAACTCATTTGTTTGTACCAAAATCCATTAGTCGTAATCGAAACTAAAAAGGTATTGAAATTTTAGATATAGATCGTATATAGTAGGGGAAGTTAACAAATACATGACAGATGCCCAAGACAAAATTTGAGAAGACATTAGATTTACTTTTAAATTCCCAAAATAAAAAACCCACTAAATTTGAAAGTATTAAAATAGAGAATGATTTAATCACTATCTTGGAAGAAGAGTCCGAAACAAAATATCAGATCGATAAAGAAGACCCTAACAACTATTATGGTTCGGGAGACGATCCTGAGTTTTTAAAAAAAGCTGCTTTGGATTTGATTAAACAGGCTATTAATTACAGCAAGAAATATAAAGAAGTCACTAGTTAAATGTCTTCAAAAATGGTAATACAGATATGACAAATATAGGAAATACTCAAACCTGGTTGAAATCATGTCTTAGAAAAAGAAGATTTAGGGAGAAAAGACAAGCCAAAGATGCTGTACAGAGACTAAAAACCACTACAGAGAAATTTTGGAGATACTATTATTGTTCTTACTGCTGTGGTTATCATCTAAGTACTAAACCGGAAATAATTCAAACTGAATATTAAAAAGAATAAAAAACTGTATAATCTTTTAAATAATAAGTTAAAAACCAAATATGACAAATTTAATAGCATATGCCAAAACTGAATTAGAGAAAATTGGCATAGAGAACAAAAATATTACAAATATTGATGATCTATGGGATTCATCAATACATAAAGATGTAATGGAACTTATAGCAATATTTTCGTCTCAAGGGCATTCAGGTACATCAAGTCATCAGGTAATTAGTTTGTTTTCAAAACTAGCCAATTATACTCCCTTGCTCCCTTTAACAGGTGAAGAGTCAGAATGGGTACAAGTAGGAGAGGATTTATATCAAAACAAAAGAGCATCTCATGTATTTAAAAATAATAAAAATGAAGCATGGGACATCCAAGGTAAAATATTTACAGATCAAGAAGGAAATTCCTACACTAACGAATTTAGTGGTGTCCGAATACAGTTCCCTTACTCACCAAAAACCGAATATATTAAAACACCTTAAACAAAACCGTCATGATGCTACCCTCAAAAAATAAAATATATAAAAACAAGGAAGGAAGATCCTTTATGTTTATTAAAAGACAAGAGACAGAACCCGGATATTTAGATAACCCTTGGAGATATTGTTTTAAATCATTGGATGTAGGTGGAGAACTTTGGTGTTCTTTGGAAGGCATTAACCTAATATACCCCATAATAGAGGATATGCCAAATAATGGAATCTAATACTAATAAAGGATATTTTAAACCTAAATCACTAGAGCAAGAATTATCAAAGCCAGAGAAAAGAATGGTATCCTATACAGTCAAATGTAATAACTGTAACGAAAAATGGAAAGAAGAATTTATAGAAGAAGGAAAAAGAATTGCTATTGCGGGATATAAGAGAGTATAT
>JAAFJH010000111.1:2344-4210 GCA_013298875.1 Synechococcales cyanobacterium bin2.concoct.b11b12b14.033 | reverse complement strand
ATAGAAAGAAAATTAGATTATAAATTTGCAAATTATCAAGAAAAAGATAAATTATCTCCTGACATAAAAGCAGATATAGTACTAACTTTGAGTAAAAATTTGGATTATTATAATGCTCAATATGACAATAAAACAGAAGATTTTATTAATACTTTATTTGAATATGGAGTTAGAAAAGACAATAAGAATAATAAATATTTTGAAGCTCTGAAAGTATTAATTGGACAGCATAATTCTTGCTGGAAAGAAAGAAAAAACTATTTACAAGAACTTTTAAAAAAAACACAAGCTGAACAGATTAGAAATAAAGAAGTACTAAATTTATTTGCTAATGATTTACAGTACTCTCATTCTCCAGACATTAATTTGTATGCAAAGTTAACAGAAATTGACTCAGAACTAGTATTCAAAGAATTATACAATAATAATTTTGGCGACAATTTGCAATATATACATAAAAAACAAATTCGAGAAATTGCCCTAGAAATTGCTTTGAGAAATCCACAAGAAGAATATGCTCAAAAAATTATAAGTGAAACTATATTAAATGATTATTTTAAATATGGACACCCTGATCAGAAGAATCAATTTGCAAAATTAATAGAAAATTGCTCCGCGGAAAATTTATGGAGTTTAGTTCTAAATAATGTATACAATATTCATGAAACTTATTTATTTAGAGATGAATTATTTAGTAAGCTAGAAAATAATATAAACACATTAAAAGTTGAAAAATACAAAGATATTACTAATTACTTTTTTCAGAAATTTGGGAGTTCTCGCTTAAAAGAAGAAGAGAGGATTAAAATTAAGTCATTAAAAGAAAACCTCTCTCAAAGAATTATAGAAACTGAAAATATTACTCCAGAAGTACTTTTAGAATTAGTTTCTTATTATCCAGAATCCGGAAATTTAATAGCTTCAAAACACTTTAATTCTTTTGATAATAATACTTTAAAATCCTTTGCTAATCGGGTAATCTCTGTAACTGATGAACATAATTTTGAATTAAATAAAGTATTTTTACAAAAAATAATTACTAAACTAGGTAAAAAAGAAGTATTAAATATATTACTTGAAGAGAGAACAACTAATTCAATAGAAAATCATAATTTAAAAACAATGTTCAAAGATAAATTAATTTCTGAGTTAGGGTTGGTTGATCGTATGTTTATAAGGACGCTAAAATATGAATTAGATGATTTTATTAAACTTTCTTCGGTGGATCTAGTTTCTAACGAAAGAATAAAACTTGTTGCTAGTAGTACTTTCTCAATTTTAGTAACAGAAAGTAATGGAGCATATTTAAAAGAATTAATTTTTGATAAATTGCATCCATTAGGTTGTATTAAATTAGGAGAATTAATATCTAGAAATATAAGAACCTTAGATTATTTAAAACCCGAAAACCTTGATCCAGAAAACTTCAACGATGAGCAATCAGAAATCTTATACGATAATTTCAAACATATTTATAAAAAAGCTAAAGATATAGAGCTTATAAGTAAATTACAACCATTGACCGAAAAATTATTTGTTAAATATAATCCAGACTTATTAGAAAAAGCTAAAACTCATGTCTTAGAAACAATAAGAAATGATGACTATCCTATTTTGAGTAAAGCTTTTTCAGGCCTGGATGGAATTATAAAAAATGGCTTAGAGCAATATTCTATTAATAATCCAAATAGGTTTTTTAATTTATTTAGTGATAATTTTGATACTTATAAAAGTACTGGATTAAATAATTTTATAAAAGGTTTATTAATAAAAGTAATAAAAAATTCTTCTGATAAATTAGTTGGTGGCGAAGTTCTTGATTTATCTAATATAACAATTGCAGAAGACCTTACTTTAAATAACTTG
>JAAFJH010000111.1:0-2334 GCA_013298875.1 Synechococcales cyanobacterium bin2.concoct.b11b12b14.033 | reverse complement strand
AGAAGCGTCAATTTAGAAGGTACTGTTTTAAAAGGGGAAGTTAATATTCAAAACTTACCTAGTTTAAAAAGTATTAATTTATCTAGTATGGAATTGCCAATAGGTTTTAGCTTAGAAGATTTATCTAATTTAGGGAACATTAATTTAAATAATACAGAATTGCCAGAAGGTTTTAACTTAAAAAATTTACCTCGCTTAGAAATAATTAATTTAAAGAATGCAAAATTACCAGAAGATTTTAGCTTAGAAAATTTACTTAGCTTACTAAAAATTGATTTACAGAATGCAAAATTGCCAGAAGGTTTTAACTTAAAAAATTTATCTAATTTAATAACGATTGTTTTACGGGATGCAAAATTGCCAGAAGATTTTAGCTTAGAAAATCTACCAAAATTACACACAATTAATTTATATTGTTCAGAAATACCAGAAGGTTTTAGCTTGAAAAACTTACCTAACTTAGAAACAGTTGATTTGTCTCGTGCAAAATTACCGAAAAACTTTAGTATAAAAGATACTCCGAACTTAAAAAATCTTAATTTACAGAATGCAATTATTAGTTCTGAAAGTATAAATATAATTGATTTTTTACATCCTAGTAATACCGAACTTATACTAAAATTTTTACAATCTGCATTAGAAACGGAAGATCAATACAAAGCTTATAAACAGGTTTTGCAAAAAAATACTAATACCGAAGGCTTAAAACAAATTGTACAAAATATACTGTTTGATTATATTAGTACAGATCAAACAGATTTAAAAACCTTAAATATTTTAGAAAAATTATATATCAATTCTGAAATAAACCCAGAGACTGGCAAGCAAAGTAAAGAGTTTCCACAAATAGAAAAAGTTTTATCTCAAATTAGAAAAGAAAATTCTCAAAACAATGTCTTAAATTATGTAATTAGTACTATTACTGATTCAAATAAGCTAAGTAGAAATCGCTCAATAAATGCTCTAAATATACTAAAGTTATTGCCAAAAGAAAGTCAAGAAATATATTTCAATATACTTAGTCAATCAAAAAATGAAGAAAGAAATAATATAGTTAGTAATTTAGCTTCTTTTAATATTGGTTCAAAGCTTTCAACTAATCCGGCCGAAATTCTAACTAAATATTTATCGATAAATACTATTACTAATAAATTAACAGAAATAATAGATAATTCTCAAGATTCCAAGCTACTTTATCAAATTATAGCTAGTAATATTCCTAAACTAGATTTTGATACTTTAAAAATTTTAGAAAGTGAATTAAACTTAGAGCTTAGAATTGATAATATTAAATATTCTTCTGAAGAAACTGCTTATAGAGCATTATTACCGAAAGCTTTAAATACTAAAATACAAGAAGGAAAACTAGATTATCAGCTATTACAAAATTTTATTAATTCTAAAAAACTATCAATCAGTGATTCATTAAAACAGAAATTATTAACACAATACTTACCAGAAATATTAACTAATTTAAAGTCTGATTTGTACAAACAAGTCTTGTCTTCTATACCTTATTTAGACGAAGTAACTAAAAATAATATTTCAAATACTATTAGTCCAGAATATTTAGAATATAAGTATGAAATATTAGGTTATTTAACGGCAACAGTACATCAAAATCCTAAAATTATTACTGAAATATCACCGATAATAAAACCTCTTTTAGACGAATTGTCAAAACCAACCGAAGCAAGATTATCTTTAATTGATAAAACTTTAATAGAAAATTTTGATCAAAGATTTAAAACTACGCATAAATATTCTTGGCTAGAAACAATAAAACAACTTCATCCAAACTTCAATCAAGCTAATTTAAGAGGAAATTTTGAAATGAAATTTGGTGAATATACAATCAAAGCTGCCAATACTTTAGAATATATAATGAATGGTCAAGATGTGAATTCGTTTATGTGTACTGTTCTTGGGCAATTTAATCAGCATTTAACTTTAGGAACATTAGCAAATATGAATAATTTATGGTTTGAAATATTTGACAAAGAAAATAATAAAATGACTGGCTTCGATGGGAGAATATTGATGAATGGCTCACTTTTAATTGGCTCTCAGTATACATATGGAAACAATAAATCTAAAGTTCAAGGATTTGAGCAAGCTTTAACAAACGAATACGCAAAACATATAGGTATTAGTAAAGTTGTTTTACCTGACGGAATAGAAGAAAATCCAAACATAAGAGACTTAGGTGGCATAAAGTCTTATATGGAAAGTGGTAATATATTAATTCCAGAAGTTTAATTTACTAGTAAATCAATTGAGCAAAACTAATAATTCTAATTCTCGTAAAGGTATTATTTTGGCTGGCGGTAGTGG
>JAAFJH010000110.1 GCA_013298875.1 Synechococcales cyanobacterium bin2.concoct.b11b12b14.033 | reverse complement strand
TTCCAACGGCCAGAATTAGCAATATAAATAGATTGGACTGATTTATCACTAAAATCTAGAATAGTTATTTTCCTTAAAATATTTGCATTTGGGTCAACATTTTGGACGTGAAAAATCCGCTTTAAAGAGCCTTGACCAATTCTTTTTCCACCCGATCTCTCAAAATAAGCAAAATCGTCCATCGAAGGCACAAAAGGAATGCTATAGGTGGCTGCAAATTCTAGCCTTTTCGCCATAAATTCAGCTCTGGGCACAATTACTTCGCTTATAATAAAACAAATAATTGTCATAATTAGCCCAAATAGTAAAGCTGGGACTGTAATTCGTATTAAACTAATGCCACTAGCTCTCATAGCTATAATTTCTGAATCAGACGACAAGCGATTAAAAACTAAAAAAGCTGCCCATAAAACTCCAACTGGAATGGTAACCAAAAGAATAGTCGGTATATTTAATAAAATAATTGATAATACAATCGGAAAGCCAACTGTTGTATTGGCTAATAATTTAAAAGCTTCTCTAACTTGATCCGCTCCAAGCCAAACGCCCGTTACAATTCCTGCACCCGATGAAAAGGGTAGCCAGCACTCATTTACAATATAACGATCCAAAATGGTAATGGGCAGTCTAAATCGAAAAAAATCAATTATCTTAGTCAAAATATTCATAATTATTTGTTTTTTATATTTTTCTGAACCATTGGCGTTTTTTCAAACTGCTTCTGGCTTTTATTATTTTGCTTAGGCTCTTCTACTTTTGAATTATTTCCTTCAAAGAAAATTTGTTCAATTTCGCTGGGTGAAAATAAAAGGTTAAAACATAAATAAAGAATCGTGGCAATTAATAAAAAAATTACAATTAAAAAAGGTGATATTTTTCGTTTGCCCTGAAACCAAGCAGAATCTAAATTATTACCCCAAAAAAGTAAAAATTCATCTGAAAGAGAAATAGGCGAGGTTTTGCCAATAATAGAATTTTTTTCGAGTGCTGATTTATTATTTCCAGTCTGCTCGTTTTTTGGCAAAGGGGCTCCCACAATTTGCTTTGTGCTAGTGTCTTTTGAGTTAAACCCCATAAAAAATCTCTAATTATCTAATATTTGAATAATAGACATTTGAGTATTATCTCCTCGTCTGGAACCTTGCTTAATAATTCTAGTATAGCCGCCTGGTCTTTCTTTTAAATTTTCAGCAGCTTTAACCAAAATAGGCAATATTTCCGGAGCTAATTCTCTTCTAATTAATCTTAAATAATGAACTTTTTGACTGACTTCTTCGGTTTTTATCGACTTAATCGCTTTGGTAATTAATTTTTCGACGTAAGTCCTTAAAACTTTGGCTTTCGATAAAGTTGTTTCGATATGTCCGTATTTTACTAATTCACGAGCTAATGACCTAAGTAAAGCAGTTTTTTGATCTTTAGCTCTGTTTAAATTATTTCTTTTGCAATGATGTCTCATGATATTTTATAGTCCTTTTTATTATCTTAATATAATACCAAATGGTGGTCTAAAAGAATTCTGGGCGGGATTATTAGCTCTGCTGGGAGCTGGTGGGGATTGTATTGATTTGCGAGGATCATCTGATAAGAAAAATCCTTTGCCATTTAAAGTTTCAATTACTTCTTCGGCTGATTTTTTACCAAAGTTTTTAATACTCATTAATTCATCAGTAGTCATTTCAATTAAGTCTTGCAAAGAATTTTTGCCCGCTCTTTTTAAGCAATTGTAAGCTCTGACTGATAAATTCAATGTTTCAATTCCAACACTTGAATAATCTTCAACCACTTCAGGAGCTTCTTCTTTAACTTGAATTGGTTGAATAGTTTCGCCAGAAAGAAGAACTAAAGAGTTTAAATTTCTTACCATCAATTTGGCGGCTAAGCAAATGGCTTTTTCAGGGTCAATACTGCCATTAGAAACAATTTCAATAATTAACTTTTCAAATTTATTAGTAGAAGGCTCACTAGATTCACCAATTCTAATTTGTTCTATTTTATAAGAAAATCTCTTGATTGGCATAAAAGATGCATCTAGAGGAATAATATCAATAGTTCTATTTGGGAAATAATGCTCATCCGCCAAAACATAACCTTTTCCTTTACGGCCAGTTAATTCTGCAAAAAAGCTAATTGGTTCCGAAATAGCCACAATATGCTGATCCGGATTAACAATTTCAATGCCAGCTGGCAAATAAATATCTTTGCCTTTTATGTCGCCAGGACCTTTAAAATCAATTTTGGCATAAAAAGTATCTTCTTCTAAATCAGCATTAAAAACTAAAGATTTTAGATTTAAAATAATTTCAACAATATCTTCTGCCACACCCCTAATGCTTGAAAACTCATGGGTTGCTCCCTCAATTCTCAGGCTAGTAAGAGCAGTTCCTTCAAGGTGGGAAAGACAAATACGCCTTAAAGTATTACCAACAGTTATGCCAAATCCCCGTTCTAATGGTTCAATTTCAAAAATGCCTAATATACTACCGTCTTCCTGCTTTTTACTCTCAATACACTTAATAGACGTTTCCATAATTTCTCCTATAAACTTTGTAATTAAAAATCGTAAATAATTTTTTTAAACTCTTCTTTTCTTTGGGGCTCTGCAACCATTATGAGGAACTGGTGTAATGTCTTTAATCGAAGAAACTTCTATTCCAGCTGCTTGTAATGCACGAATTGCAGATTCCCTTCCTGCTCCAGGCCCACTTACCATAACATGGACAAAACGCATGCCCGAAGTTGTAAATGCTTCTTTGCCAGCTTTAGCTCCGGCAGATTGAGCGGCAAATGGAGTTCCTTTTCGAGAACCTTTAAAGCCACAAGAACCAGAACTTGCCCAGCAGACTACATCACCATTTGAGTCAGTTAGAGTAATGATGGTATTATTAAAAGTTGATTGAATGAAAGCTAAGCCATTTTGTACTTTTTGCTTTGTTTTTTTCTTTTTAGATACTGATGACATAAAGCGAGTTTAAAGATATTTTGTACCAATATGAAGTTTACATGTTAACAGACACATAAAAAAAAATCCAATAAATTTTTTGCTTTTAATTCTTAAATTTAATTAAGTTATAAAACATTGAGATGATTTGGTGAGCGAAGTGTTTTCGAAAAATTTTATCTTTCCAATAAAAAAGCAGTTGGCTCAAGTCATTATTAAACTAAAAATTCTAAAGTTTGTTTTAAGCTTTCTGAATCAGATACTTGCATAGTTAAAGCACTGCGTTCAATTTTTTTAATTAGGCCACTCAAAACCTTACCAGCCCCAATTTCAATAAAACCTTCAGTACCCATTTCTAACATTTTAATAATTGTATCTGTCCAGTAAACCGAAGAAGTCATTTGTTTTTGCAAATTTTGTTTTAATTCCGTTGCCAAAGAATGTGGCTGAGCGGTAATATTTTGAATGACTGGACAAATTGAATCTTGGAAATCAATTGTAGTAAGTTTTTGGGCAAATACTTGATTGGCTGAATTCATTAAAGGCGAATGAAAAGCTCCCCCAACTGGCAATAAAATAACTTTTGCTTTTAATTCCGTTAATTTAATTTTTATGCTTTCAATATTTTCGGTGCTTCCAGAAATGACTTGCTGCTGAGGCGTATTAAAATTAGCTATCACAATATCAAATTCTTGGCAAACTTCTTTTAATTTATCCGCTTCCATTCCTAAAACTGCTGCCATTGATCCAGGCGGAGCATTTTCCATTAATTGTCCACGCAAAACCGTAATCTCCGCTGCCTGCTTCAAATTAATAGCTTCGGCCGCCCATAATGCACTAATTTCTCCCAGGCTATGACCCGCTACGCATAAAGGATTGTCCGGCCAATTTAACCTTAAAACCTGTAAACACGCAGCAGAAGTAGCAAGTAAAGCTGGCTGTGTATAACAAGTACGCCTTAAAGCTTCTTCAGGGCCAACCCAAGCTACTCTGGCCAAATCAAAATCACAAGCCTCACCCACTTTAGAAAAAGTACTTTTAGCATTTTGTTCAGCTTTACAAATATCTTCCCCCATGCCCACAAACTGAGAGCCTTGTCCTGGAAATACAAAAGCTATTTTTGCTAAATTAATTTTACTCATTTTATCTATTCGGGCTTAGGGGGCAAATATAGGATGAATAGTATTTTAGTCTGTTCCGCTGAATTTTGTAGTTTTTTGGAAATCTAAATTAAATTTTATTAAAGCTTATTGCAAATAATTCTCATTTAAGGCAATATTAATGCATATAAAATTATTGCGAATTATTCTCAATTAAACCTAATGTTTCCGACTATAAAATCAGCAGCCTCTTCTCTTCAAGTTCAAAGTCTTTATAATTCTAGTCAAATTAATCAAACTATTAA
>JAAFJH010000011.1 GCA_013298875.1 Synechococcales cyanobacterium bin2.concoct.b11b12b14.033 | reverse complement strand
AAGACTGGAAGAACTACTTGATAATTTTATTGGAGGAATTCTCATGGATAGGCTGCTAAAAAAATAATAATAAGTTGAAATGATATAAGAAATACAAGATGAATTCTATTCTTTAAAAGTTGATATCTTGAAGGAATTTTGTAAATATAAGTACTAATTAAATTCATTTTCCTTATAATTTAAAGCAAAGGATTAACTAAAGGATAGTTCTTAAATAATTAAAGTATTGCTAGTAATAGTTTTCAAGCCTTGCAAAAAACGAGCTTCACCGATAGACCAATCAATATTTTTCATGAAATTTTCTAAATAGGCGGCTTTATTAGTTCCGTGGTCAATCATATAAGCATGCTCATAAACATCTAAAACTATAATAGGCCAAATAAACATCAAAGCTGATCCTTCATTATGAGAATCCATTCCATAAATATTTAGTTTTCCATCCATTAAATTCAAACCAAAAATCGCCCAACCTCTGGCGTTTAAACCAGCTTCTCTAAAATTATTAATTAAGCCTTCATAAGCCCCATAGTCTCGTTCAATAGCCTTCATTAATAGTGACTGATAGTTTAGCTGAGCCGGCTTGGCACTTAAATTACCAAAATACAATTCATGCAATAGTGTGCCACCGTAAGCAAAGCCTTTATTAATCAAAGTATCATGCGTAATGCCAGTCTTTTTTTCAGTTTCTTGGGTTTTATTTAAAGAATTTACATATTTTCTATAAAGCCCCAAATGCTCATTAATTTGTCGAGAGCTCATGCCAGCAGGTGGAATTGTAACTAAAGGCGAAAAATCCTTAGCTTGGATACTATTCTTTACTTTATTTAAAGTTGTAATTTCTTCGGCTAAAGAGCTATTGGGAGAATTAACTAAAGGAATTAAAGTAGTAGCTAAAGCTCCAGCTCCAAATTTCAAGAAATCTCTTCTATTGAGTTCTGATGGATTTGTCTCTGTCATTTTGCTTATTTAAATTAAGGGTATTTAATCAGCAGCAGCAATAGCAACAATAGCTAATGGCTCAATATTTACATACTTACGTCCTTGCTTTTCGGTAAATTTAACTGTTCCTTCAATCAAAGCAAAAATTGTATAATCCCGTCCCAAACCAACGTTTTTACCTGGTTTAAGCTTAGTGCCAACTTGACGAACTAGAATCTCTCCGGCCTTTACTTTTTGGCCGCCAAAGCGTTTGACTCCACGATATTTAGGATTACTATCTCTTCCGTTTCTACTAGATCCACCAGCTTTTTTACTTGCCATTACAAAAACCTATTTTTAACACACTATTTTTAGTAAATTTAACAGAAATTATAATCAGTTGGCAAGTTATTCATCAAATTCATATATTTAGATTATTTTTTTCTTGCAATTAGGGGAATTACTTAAGCAAATAAAAAAATAAGTTTATCTTTTATGTCTAAATTGAGCAGTATTGGAAAATTCAACAATTCTAATTCTTTAAGTTCTAATATTATTTCTTCGTCTCCTGCTGCCCAAAGCTTCCCCGAGAATAAGAAAAAACCTTTCATTCAAATTAATACGAGTAATTCCAAAGATTTTCCGGTTTTTAGCAAATTAACAGATTATCTTCGGAATTTAGGATTTGCTATTTTAGGCATGAAATCCCCGACAGATGATGCTCAGCAATTAATAGACAAAGCTAAATTACAATCTTTAGAAAGCCCAGAAAATACATCTGAAATAGCCAGCTCTGACTCAGAAACCGATCCCGTCGTTGGTGATTGGCCAGCTTCTTTTTTAGAGCAAGATGACAGTAAAAACATTGAAAATACTCAACAAAAAGTAAAAAATAATATTGGTTTAATTAATACTCCTCTGTCTAATGGTTCAGGAGCAAACCCAGTCGGTAGTGAATTGAATTTCAGTGCATAATTTTTTCAAGAGTCTGAGCAGCCAAAAAATTAAACTGTTTGTAAATAACTTTTTTCAATTGCTAAGACATAAGCTTTTGTCTCACGCGAAATATAAGGTTTTGCTTCAGTATAATTTCTCCTTTTCAAGCGACGAATCCGAGAGGGACCTGAATTATAAGCGGCCAAAGCTAATTTTAAATCTCCATTAAAATCATGCAAAAGCTGGTTTAAATATTTAGAACCACAGCTAATATTTTTATTGATCTCGAAAATTTGACTCTCAGGCATTTTGCAAAATTTAGTGGCTGTTTGGGGCATTAATTGCGTTAAACCTTTGGCTCCAACTGGAGAAACTACATTTGGTTTAAAAGATGATTCTGATTTAATTAAAGAAAAAATTAAACGCACCGAAAGGTCATGCTCAGCGGCGGCAAATAAAATACCTTTTTTAATACTTTGTTTAGTTTGAATATTCAGATATTTTATATTTTTTAAATTATTATCTAAAAATAATTCATCATGATTTTTCATATTAGAAAAATATGTACTTTGCTGAACTGGATTTAAAACGACCCAGTTTAAAACAAATAAATTTAGAAATAAAATTATTAAGAGTTTTTCTCTTGAAATCATAAGATACTTTAGTCGGAATATTTTCAATTAGTGATACGCAAAGTTTTATTGCTGCCACTTTAATCACTTGGCAATTGAAAAACAAAAATTAAATTTTGTCAATTTTTAGCTAGTATATACGCTGTAATGTCATATTAATATTTTGGCTTTATTTGCCTATAAAACCTTTTTTAAATGATAATTAATTAAGTAAATATATAAATTGGGATTGACTGAATTTATGTAGCTAAAATAAAAACTTTATAAACTAAATTTATTTAAATAATTAAAACAAAGAATTACAGGTTTCCTCGCTTCATGTGAATAAATGATATTTCACACGATTTTTGATAATTATTTACAAAATCCTAAAAATTGGATAATAATGGAAGTATGAATATAAATATTGATGAAAATAAATTAGCTAATTTGATTAGGCAAGTTATTTCTAATGTTATGGATGAAAAACTAGCTCAGTTTAAAGTTCAACTAATAAAGCCAGTAAGTGATAAGGAAATGGAAGAAATTAATTCAACTTTCGGCTCTCCTGCTAAATATAATGAGCAAGAATATGACTCTCTTAATATTTAATTTATGAGTTGGACATTTCAAATTAGCAAAGAATCTAGCAAGTTCCTGGAAAAACAAATACCTAAGCTTCAAGAAAGTATAAAAGATAAACTTAGGACTCTAAAAGAATATTTGGAAACTGGTAACTCTATAGCGTTAGACTTGAAAGCTCTTAAAGGCGATTGGCAAGGATTTTACCGTATCCGTGTAGGCAAAATTAGAATTATTTTAACTATTCACACGGAAAGTTTTTTAATAAAAATTCATGAAATTAACTTTAGAGGAAGTATTTACTAAAACATATTTTACTTTTTAATAAATCAAAGATATTTAAGATAAATTATTATAAGCAAAAGGCCTGACCCCAGCAGCAAATTGACCAATACTGTCTATTGAACGTTCTTTGACAGGTTTATTAGCTGTAGGTCGGTCTATAACTCGTCCATTACCAGCATAAATTCCAACATGAGTAATAACATTATCTTTTTGCTTGTAGGCTGGCTTATACGTATCATACCAAGCAACTAAATCACCTTTTTTTAATTGATTTTTGTCCCTTATAATAGTGCCGACATCTTCTCCAAAAAAGCGACTTGCTCTACTTTCACCGGATGGTAAACCGTCTATGGCTTGCTTGGTAGTTTTTAGTTTTACACCTTGTACCTCTAAAATATGATTTACAAAATTAGCACATTGATATTTCTGTCCAGGTCTGAAAGCTTTATCCACCATTTTATTAGCTTCGTCTGCTATTTTATCCCCAATATTATTACTGGTTTGGCTGTCTTGAATTGGTAGCAAATTAGCTGAATTAGCAGCTGAAGTAGAATTAAAATAACCCGCATTATGGCCGGAAAATCCTTTAAAAAACGGTTTGGAATTATTAACCTTATTTTCAGAAATATAACTATCACTCGCAGAAATAGTTATCGTTATACTCGGGGAATTTGTTGATGCCAAAACCGATGGGTTGGGATTATCAGGTAATTTATCATAAACTATTTTTAGATTAACCGAACTTAAATCTCCGCTTATTGATATTGTTTCAGCCATAATAGTTTCCTTTTGTTTTGATTTTTTCGCTTTCTAAAGCAGGATTTAAGGAACGGTCTTGAAATCTTGGGTATCCTGCTTCAGACAATAGAGCAAACTTAAGATTTACTATAGGCAAACGGTCTTACTCCCGCTAGAAAATCTCCAATCGATTCTATTTTACGTCTTTGTACTGGACCAGCAGAAGTTGATCTATCAACAACCTCTCCATTTCCAACATAAATTCCAACATGCGTAATAGTATCTTTTGAGTAGCCACCATAAGTCCCACCCCAAGAAACCAGATCTCCAACTTGCAATTGATTTTTATCTTTTATAATACTGCCAACATCCTCTCCAAAAAAGTGACTAGCCATACTTTCGCCTGTGGGTAAACCATCAATTGGCTTGTTGGTACTTGCTGTTTTAATTCCAGCAGAACCTAAAACATCATTTACAAAATTTGCACACTGCTCTCGTTCACCTGGTCTAAAATCTTTCCCAACCCATTCTAAAGCCTTACTAACAACTTTATTTCCATTCGGACTACTATCCGAAGAAGAGCTACTAACCGAGCTAGTTCCAGAGGATGTACGAGAAGATGTATTGCCCGTACCAGAAAACCCTCTTAATGATTGTTGTAATTTATCTAGATCGCTTCCGGGAGTTTCCGTACTAGCATATTTATCATTACCTTGTGGCGGCAAAGTAACGGTTGTCGTTGTCGTGTTACCTGATTGAAAATTATTAAGAGTATTTTGTAAGCCCTCTAGTCCGCCAGTTAAACCTGAAGAGGCTGCGGAGCCAGGACTTAATTGTGCAAAGCTTCTTTGTAATTCTTCTACCTTATCGTTCCCCCAACCAGCTGGTATTCCATTTTCAGCCATAGCAAATCAACCTCTCTTTTTTTGTTAAACTGTTTTTTTATTTAACAATCTGGAATGTTTAGCTTGTTTCCAACTCCTTCCGGCAATAATGGCTTCATTTGAGGTGTTTGAGGTGTTTGTCCTGTTGTTCCACCTGGCCCGGTAGTGGCGTTAGCAATGTTTCCAGTATCATTTGTTGCTTTTGCAGCTTTTGTTTGAAGCTCTTTTGGATCACCAGCTATTTGACCTAGTGATGTTGTTGGTCCAATACCAGTTGGTTTGATGCTCATGATAAATACCCCTATTTATATAAGAAATTATTTGAATTACCCTTACAGATAAAAGCCTAATGTGCGGTTAGTCCTTTATCTCTCTGTATTAAAAGCATAAAACTTTTAGGTTAAACCAAGGTTTTATTAGGGATTTCCTTTGGATAAATTGTCGTAAAGTTTTGGTTAAGAAAGTAATTTTTTATTAACTTATTTAAGCGTGAGCAGTTGTTTTGCCACGGAATAAACCAAATACGAGGCCGGCTAAAAGAGAGCCAAACCCAAGTAAAGAAAAATTAGGATTAGTAAAAACTGTATTTGAATCTAGCTGCCTATTAGCTTGTTGAATCCTTGAATTTGTTGTTCCAGTAGTGTTTGTGGTGTCAGCAGTCTGACTATTTACTTGTTTAAGTGGCACTTTAGGTAATACTGAAGCTGCTCCGGAAGCTGTTGTCCCGATTGCATATGTTGAAAAAGAAGAGTCCGGGAAAGAATAAGCTGATGCTAAAGGACAAGAATAAGTTGAAAAAGTTTTTGTAGTTGCAGGAGTTTTTGCAGTTGCAGGAATGTACCGACTGACGGTAAGAGGGGAAGCTACTAAATTGGATGACATTAATTAGTTATTCATATAACATTTAACATTCAATAAAGAATTATAGAGGCAAAGTGATTAGAATTGTTAATATAAACAAATTAAAAAGAAATTGTGATACTCTAAACATAAAGTTGAATTAAGACTCTTTGGCCATGGCTTTCCAGCTAAATAAAGTAATGAAAATTAATTGGAGAGATAAAAAATTAATTTTTTCTTCATTATTGATAGCTTTGTTATTTGTCAGCTTTGCATATTCTTTCTTTAGCGGCGGAAGCATTAACAAGGTAATTGGCGTCCAAATTGTAACCAGCAAAGGCAGTATCTTAATTGGAAAAGACAAATATTCCAAGTCATTTAGCATTTGGTCAAGCCCATTAAATGGTTGGTTTGACCGTGAAGGAAAAGCTAATTTTTTTGAAATAAAACATAAAAAAGAAAAACTTTCTAAAACTGCTTGGGAAATTGTTTGGGAATGGGATGAGCTTTATAAAGTAGGAGAGAAATCAGCTTTAATACGTTTTGCCCCTGACCAAGAACAAAAAGACACGGCTATCGAAACTCTCTCTTCCCTTTGTAATGACCGAAAAGAAAATTCTCCTTCTTGTCAATGGAATATTAGTAATCATATTTTTTTAGAAGCCTTTAGTAAAGATTTTGTTTGTGTTTCAGATTTACAAAATGAGTTTTATGGAGGAGCTCACCCAATTGCTTTAAGGCGTTTTGGCACTTTTGATTTTATAAACAAAAAATTTGTCCGTTTCGATGAATTTATAGGCGACAAGGCAATTAAAGAAGAAATTTGGTCGCAATTAAATGAAAATATTAAAGCTATTCTTGAGCAGTCGGTATTGGATAATTCATTCAATAATTCAGTCGGTGGAATGGATACTTTAACTGACCCTACTAATGATGCGGCTAAAACTCAAACGGCTCAGCAAAAATTAACTGGCTTATTGAACTCACAAGGTTATACCTTCAGCCCTAATGTTTTTTGCCCAGCTATTAAGCCAAATGGACCTTTTTTGCTTTTTGGTTTTCCTCATTCAGAGCAAGTAAATCGTGGTTTAAACTTCCGTGCCGAAGCTTTATTGAATCAGGCAAAATTACCTAAAAAAGTAATTAAATTATTTGAAGATTATAAATTTATCCATTCTGAAAAAGATCAATCCGTTCGAATGATGTCAAGAGACTCTCAGTGGCAAATATTACAAAATCTGGATAATCTTCAAATTAAAAATAAAAACAATAAAATTAGCCTCATTTTACCCGAAAGCGAAGATTCTACCGAACAAATTTTAGGTATTTTCTGGATTTATAAATCACCTAATTTAGCCGAATTAAAAGAAAAAAAATTTACTAACCTTAAAATCAGCCAAAACCAAGAAATTATAAATTTAGACAAAATCACTAAGCTAAAGTCAATAAACAATTAATTTGCTGTTTATTCTAGCTTTACTGTAAATTCTCGGGAAGGTTTCAATTTTTCAAATGGAATAAATTTAACTAATAAAGGTGGGTTTAAATCTTTAGGCAGAGAGCCAATAACCCAGCCACTTATGCTTTTAGATGGAGCAATATCACTGCCAGACAAACCAGCTTGTCCATTATAAGATTCTAAAGGTTCGCTGAGAGCGGCAGATGAAATACCATAAGAAACGCTTGGATTAGAAGGGTGCCGAATTTCAATTTGGTCAATGATAGAAGCAAACTGAGAGGCTGGCAAACCATTATGCTTTCCAGGATTGGCTACAATCAAATGAATGGCTAAAAACTTACGCCCATTTGGCGGATTACCTAAAGCAGGAACTTGAGAACTATCATTAATAAGTTTATAACTCAAAACATTAATGCTTAAAGTCGGATGAACTAAATTAGGATAACTAAGCGGAGCAAGATTTTCGGGAGCTGGACCAGATGAACAACTGCTTAAAGTAAAAATACTTAATAGTAAAAATGTAAATCGTAAAAAACTGTTTTTCATAATTAATTATTATTTTATGCCTGAATTATTAATTAATAACAATAAACTTACCCAGCTGAGACTTATATGATGACCGAAAGGCTAAAATAATTTATTTGAATGAGTATATTATTTAAAATAAAAAATGGCGGATCTGACGGGACTCGAACCCGCAACCTTCGCCGTGACAGGGCGACGCTCTAACCAATTGAGCTACAGATCCACAAGACTAGAACAATATATCATCAAAAGATTAAGATAAACAAGACTTATTTTAATTTTAATATGCAAGCTCCGGCTAATTAATTATTCCAAAAATAAGATAATCGTTCTTTCAGAGCAGGTTTGATTTGTATATTTTCAATTAGGCAGCTTCCGTATTGTCCTTTATTTCTTGTCGAGGAAAACGGGGCACAAAAAAGTGACTTTTAATGAGCAGAACTTCATTAGTCAAAAATTTATTTTGCTCTTCTATTCTTTCAATCTGGCTTTCTATAGAATTTATTTGCAATTTCATTTCACCAACCCCGTCTTTTAGCTTATCTAGCTTACTTTCTAATTTTTCAATTTTTTCATCAACTTTATCTTCTATCCGCTTAGACTGATTAATTATCGTAAAAAACAGACCGATCATCCCAATTACCAAGCTTATTTGTATGGTTATGGTGGGATCGACTAATATTTTCATTTTATAAATTCTTGATGCTCTTATGTTTGAATTATACCTTTTTATTTACAGATTCTAAATTTAACTTTTCAAATAAAACTGCTGCTCTGAATGGTCAGTATGGAAATTATTATTTAAACAAGGTGTACTAGTCTTTTTAAGTTAAACAAAAAAATGAATTATTTTACTATCTTGGTTTATTGCTATTATTTTTCCAGGAAAATTTTTTCAGTTTGAATTTTATTTAAAGCTCTCATTAATTCATTTTAAATGAAAAAAAATTTATACGTAAATTTAGCAATAATCGCAGTTTTATATTTTCTAGCTATTTTTGCTGATTTTATAACCCCGCTTTCTCCGACCGAAACACCTGAAAATAAAATTTCTTATGCTCCGCCCATTAAAGTAAATTTTACCCCGCAAAGAGGTTTTTATTTTCATCCTTTAACTTTAAAAATTAGTGAAAAAGACTTTAGTCGTGTTTTCAGCCCTAACCAGAGAGTAATTTGTAAAATAAGTTTTTTGACTAGTGTTTCTCAGAAAGGATATAAGCTTTGGAATTTAATTAATTTGAATATTCATTTTATTCATTCACCTAATTGCCCCGATGCATTTAATTTATTAGGCACAGACAAATTAGGGCGTGATTATTTATCGAGATTAATTCATGGCTTAAGACCAGGCTTATTTGCCGGCTTAATTGGGATTTTAATTTCATTTCCGTTAGGTATTATTTATGGCACCATTGCAGGTTATAAATCAGGGGCTGTCGGTGAATTGATGATGCGTTTGGTTGAAATAATTTTAAGTTTACCAACTTTATATTTATTGGTGGCTTTGGCAGCTTTATTGCCAGCTAGCTTGTCAAATATGCAACGTTTACTATTAATTACTCTGCTATTAGCTTTAATTGGCTGGGCGGGTTTGGCACGGATTGTGCGAGGGCAAGTTTTGTCTATTCGTAATAAAGAATTTGTGCAGTCAGCTTATTTGGCGGGCAAGCCAACCTGGAAAATTATAGTATTTGACATAATTCCTCAATTAAGCAGTTATTTGATTATTGCTTTAACTTTGTCTTTTCCATCTTATATTTTAGGGGAAACCACTTTAAGTTTTTTGGGTTTGGGTATTAACCAGCCAGAAGCCAGTTTGGGTAATATTTTGTCGGAAGGCCGAGAATTAAGTAATTTATTTTTAAGACCGTGGTTAGCCGTGGGGTCTAGTTTGATTTTAATTTTACTAACTTGGTGTTTTAATTCATTAGGAGACCAGCTGAGAGATATTTTTGATATCAAAGAACAGTCAATTTAATACTTTAATATTAGATTTTGCTAAATAGTTAGACTAAAAGGGAATGAAAAAAGAAGAAAATATAACATGGATTAGCTCATTAATAAAAATGGATTTCAGAAGTGCATCCGATAATCTTGATAGTGGAATAATCTCTCAGGAGGAAATTACCCGACAAATTGTAAACTTACCTTGTATTTATGGGATATTTCAAAATCAGTCCAAAATATTTTGCCTTGAGGTTAAAAATCGTCAAAACAATCAAGAAATAAGCGTTGTTTTGCTTTATTCTAATTTAAAATTAGCCATTGAAGCAACTAATGCTTTCGACATCCCGACTAGCTGGTATATTGCCCAATGGTCGGATATAGATGATTCCTTAAAGGCTTGTTCGGAGCTAGAAATTGATGCCATTGCCTTTGATGCCATTCCCGAAAATAATTCCTTAAGTGGCTTAGTATTGGACAAAGAATCCTTGCAAGAATTAATCAGACTTTCTTATTCAATTAATTAAGCAACCAATCAAACCTAAAAAGAAAATAAACTAGGTAATTTTAAAGCTAAAGGAAATTCACCAGTAATTTGAAGTTTTCCCATCATAAAAGCCATTTGTGCTGGCATGCTTCCATTAATAATTTGCTCCCAAATTTCTTTGCTGGCTTTTAAAGTTACATCAGGCGAGGCATTTTCGCTTTCTGTTAATAAACGGCATTTATTATTCTCAATTTTGATAGCATGCAAAGCTTCTCCCTCTAGCTCAAAACCATAAACTGCATTTAAACCTTCTGCGGATTCAGCTGAAAATCTAGTAATAATTTTTTCAAATAAAGCTTGAGCTGACATAATTTCTAAAACTTAAACAATTTAAATATTATAAAACGAACTATTGGAGAATTACTTAATAAAACGGGATTAAGCTACTGATGAGATAAGATTAAATCTGTTTTACACTTGAATTTTTAGTTATGAGCTAGTTAATTAGCTTCATAAATTTCAACCTTCCACATAGTTTTATTATTATTAGGTTTAAAAAAGAAAAAAGCCTGATTATTATTTTTATCTAATCCTTCCACAATAGTCTGCCCCCCCTGGCTATATTCGTCTGAAGATAAATGAGTACGGTAAAAACCTAAAGCTTTAAGTTTATTAGTGGCAAAGGCTAAAGCTTTTTCTTTTTGATAAAAATTAGTTGCAAAATATATTAATTGATGCGGGCGTGGTAGTCCACCTCCGAAAGATTTATCGTCACTAATCAAGCTTTGCAATGAGCCCGGTATAAAGCCACGTGCTGGCAAAACCTTACTGGGAAAAATATAACTTGAAGACTGATTGCTCGATTGGCTAGAATGATTACTATTTCCGCCACCATAGCCAGTAAGCACTCTTTTCCGACCGTCTTTACTTTGATAAATTAACTTTTGGGTATTTTGCTTTTGAGGTTTTATTCTATTAATTTGCCTATTTTGTCTTTGGCCAGGAGGATTATTGTAGTCTGGATTAGTATTTGAATAAGAATAGGGCTGCTGATTCGGTCGAAATTGGCTTGAATTTGTATCGGTAGAATTAGTGGGCTGAGTAGTGGGCGTTGTATTATTATTTAACTGAACCTGATTAGGCTGACTAGGAGTAGTTGGGTTTGGATTAGAATTTAAATTCAAGGAAGAAGCTTGATTGAAAGGTAAGGAAATATTTCCACCATTTTTCTTCACTTTCCATAAATAATAAAGTCCAAAGCAAACTCCACCCAAAAGTAATAATCCAAATAAAACGCCCAATGGATTACCACTTTTCCGATATTCTCTGGTTTGAGAATTATTTTGTGTATTATTTGTATTACGAGGCGACGACATTTTTTATTTATAAACCCTCTGCTTCTGAGTAATTACCCCTCTGTAAAAATCTTTCTCATAAAATCAGCAAAAACGATGAATTTTACTTTAATTTCTCAAATAGTCTTTCTCGGATAAAAGTTATATCGCCCGCACCTAAAATCAAAACTAAATCATGGGCATTAACTGCTTGACAAACTGGTTCTATGAGGTTTTCCGCTTTGCCTAAAATATGAGTTTTGTGATTATGCTTAATTTGTTTGAATAAGTTTTCACTATTAATTCCGTCAATTGGTTTCCCTCTGGCAACATATAAATCCGCTAAAAATAATTGGTCAGCTTCAGTAAAACATTCGGTAAATTCTTGCCATAAATCACGCAATCGGGTCGGTAAATGTGGCTGAAAACAAACTATTAATTTACCATTCTTATTTCTCTCTTTTAAAAATCCTTTGCCAGCTTGAATAGCAGCTTTTACTTCGGTTGGGTGATGGGCATAATCATCAATGACAGTTATATTATTTTGTGTTGTGCCGATTATTTCAAAACGCCGATAAATACCCGGAAAGTCTTTTACTAAATTAACGTCAGATTCGTAAATGCTCCAGAAAGCTCCACTTAAGGCTTTATATATGGCTAAAGAACCTAAAGCATTAGTTAGGTTATGTACACCAAACATCTGTGGAATTTTTATTGGAAGGAATTCGTCTGCTAGATAACCACCTAGAACACCCCAAAGAGAGGTATCTAATTGGTGTTTATTATATAAAGCTATCTCCTTGGGAGGCAAGAAATCATGTCCTTGTAAAAGACCAAAATTCAAGTCTTGTTGCTTTTTCCCATAAGTAATTATCCAATCCTTCTCTTCTTGGAATGAATTTTCCCAGTGAAGGAAATCATTTTGGAGCTTTGAAATTTTCTTTACACATAATTGCTTGTTAGAGACAAGTTTTTCATAAAAAGATTTCTCAATATTCTTACAATCTAAGCAGCAAATAAAAATCTCACACTTTTCGGCAAATTCTTGAAACTTCTTAATTTGTTCCTCAAAGGAATTATTATAATTTTCCAAATGGTCTGGCTCCAGAGAAGTTACAAGGCCAATATAAGGTTTACTTTTCAAAAAGCTCTGATCACTTTCATCGCCTTCAAATACAAAAATCTCCCGCTGGTCGCTCCAACCATAAGAACCCAAACCTTTTAAAACTCCACCCAGAACCCAACAAGGTTTTAAGCCAGCTTTTTCTAAAATCCAAACTAACATAGCAGTCGTTGTAGTTTTGCCATGAGTGCCAGCTATCACAATTTGTTTTTCGAAATTACTAGCTATTTTTTCCAGCAAGTCTGAACGATGCCAAAATTGTACGCCTTTTCCTCTTAAATAAATCACTTCCGGATTGTCAGCTGGAATAGCGGTGCTGTAAATGCAAACTTCTGGCAATTCACGTTCAACAAGTTCTTCTGCGGAATGCGGTGTCCAAATATCAGCTCCTAAAGCTCTTAGTTCGTCTTGATTTTTATTAGGCGTGCTGTCTGAGCCAGTAACTTTAATTCCTTCTTTTAAGCAAATGCCAGCTAATGGGTTCATGCCAGCTCCGCCAATGCCGATAAAATGTATTTTGTTTGGTAAATTTAATTTGTTTTTCATTTTATTCAAGATACTCAACCTTTGAGCTTAGGATATGTACTTTTTGTTTAATGGCAATATTCTTGATTATTTCTTTGTGATCTTCATTGAAGCACATAAACCAAGCTGTATAATCCCAAAGACCACAATAAACGAGAATTTGAAGCTCTGGAATAACAAAATGAAAGTATAAATAAGGTTTAATACACTCTCTCAATTTATCCGAAAATTCTAATTTACTTTCAAACGCTAAAAAACGCCTTCCATAGCGAGAATTAGAAACTAAACCATATATTTCATAATTATCAAAAAGATTTTCTATAAAATTTATCATTCTTTCTGTATATTCTTTGTCATGAATTTTATACAAAACACTATGATAATGATCGTATTCCTTGGCATTCAACCAGTGATCAAAAGCTGAAACTGAAAAGGAAGAATTTATTTTTTTATGAGGATTTGGAATTTCAACTCCTTCAGAATCTTCTTTAAAAGGCTCAAGTTTATAAAGAATCCATTTAAAAGAATTAGTAAATCCAATTTTTCCCCAATTGTCTTTAAGCCTTACTCCATAAAAGCCTTTTATGCAAGGAAATAGCTTAGATAATTCTTTTACTTTTTTACTTGATATTTTTTTCATTTATTTAAATCATTAATAATTTGCTGAATATTTTGTTTAAGAAATGGAATCTCTTTGTTTATGGCATTTTCAACCATTTGTAAATCAATATCAAAATACTGATGAACTAAAACATTTCTAAAATCTTCAAGCAATCTCCAAGGTATTTGTAAGTATTTATCTTTTAGTTCTTTACTGATTGAATGAGAAGCTCCACCAATAATTTCTAAATACCGCAAAATACCAGCTAATTCTATTTCATTCAAGTCATGTATTTTTCGATCTGACATATATTTTTCAATAGTTATTATTGCTTCTAAAATATCTAATAATTTTTCTTTATCGTCTCTCATATAGCCTTTGCCTCGCTCAAAACTTTTTCTTTTATTCTGGCTTTTAAAGAGTTTGGGGTTGCAATATCAACCGAACAATTAAATAATTCCTGCAAAGCTTGCTTTAAGCCAATTAAATCGTATAATCCAGCTTCGTCCGAAAAAGAAACCAAGAAGTCAATATCACTATTTTCATCATAATCTCCCCGTGCTACCGAGCCAAAAACTTTTATATCTTTTGCTTTGTACAAAGAAGCTGTATTTAAAATACTTTCTCTTTTCTGTTTGATTAATTCTTGTAAATTTAATTTATTTTTCATTTGGACTTATTTTAAATTAATTTATACATGATATGTATTTTTCTCATAGGCTAAATTTTGTAGAGGTTTTCTTGCTACTCAGAATTTATAGGTGTTTCATATTACCAATTCCAAGATTCAGCCTAAAGATATAAAATAAAATTTAGTTCAGCAAAATAAAAGAAAATAAATAAGTGGACTTGAATGAAATTTTAGGTTATGTGGCAAGTTCCTTAATTGGCTTGATTTTAGGCTTAATTGGAGCGGGTGGTTTTATGATAATGCCAGTTTTAATTTATTTATTTCAAATTCCTCTTAAGTCTGCTGTTCCAGTTAGTTTACTGGCTGTCGGTACTGGTAGCTTAATTGCTAGCTTTAATCATTATAAAAATAAAAACATTGATTTGAAAACAGCTTTGACATTTATAGTACTTAGTTCTCTGGGTGCAGTTTCTGGTGGACTAGTCTCACATTTAATATCCGATAAATTTAAAATTGGTATTTTTATAGTTTTAATGTTAGTTGGAGCTTTATCACTGCTAAGAAAAAAACCGGAAAACCGAGAAGAACCGAAGAAAAATCAAAATATTATATTAATTATTTTAATGGCTTTTATAATTGGTTTTTTGGCCGGTTTGATTGGTATTAGCGGTGGGTTTATGATTGTTCCGGCCTTAATAACTTTGCTAAACTACCCGGTTAAAAAAGCTATTGGTACTTCTTTAATTATAATTTATATTAATTCGTTTAGTGGCTTTTTGGGTAATATTAACTTTACTTCTTCTATTAATTGGAAATTTGTAATCTTACTTGTAATTTTAACTTCTCTGGGAGGGTTTATCGGTAGTTATTTAAATAAAAATATTCAATCTCCAAATCTTCAAAAGTCTTTAGGTTACTTTTTATTTGTTTTAAGCTTTTTTATGATATTTAAAGAATTTGTTTTTAACGTTAATTAAACTCACTGAAAGAAAGTAAAGTTTTAGTATATTGACTAGCTGGGTCAGCAAAAACGTTTTTTAATTGTCCTTCTTCTTGAATTTGTCCATCTTTTAAAACCGAAATATATTCAGCCATCTGAGCGACTAAAGCTAAGTCATGCGAAATTAAAAGTAAAGTTAAATTTTTCTTTTTGATTATTTCAAGTAGCAAATAAGCTATTTCAGCCTGCACCATGACGTCTAAAGCTGTTGTTGGTTCATCCGCTAAAAGTAATTCTGGCTTTCCACATAAGGCCAAAGCAATCATAATACGCTGACACATTCCACCGGACAATTCAAAAGCATAGGAATTTAAAACTTTTTCCCAATTTTTTAATTGCAAACTTAATAGTAATTCTTTGGCATAATTTAGCTTTTCAGACTGATTAAGTTGGGGTTCATGAATTTGCAAAGTTTCAAAAATATGATCTTTGACATTTTTAACCGGATTTAAAGAAGTAATTGGATTTTGCGGAATATAAGCAATTTTGCGGCCACGAATATGGTTTGGATAAGGTTTTTTTAGTAAATTATAATTATCAAAAAGAATTTCGCCTTGTATTTCAGCTTGTGGCGGCTGCAAGCCCAAAATAGTATTACAAATCATAGATTTACCAGAGCCAGACTCACCGACCAAAGCATGTGATTTACCCTTTAAAAGAGTTAAGTTTATATTTTGCAAAATGGCCTTTGAATGCTTATTTTCAGGCATATACAAATTTAATGATTTAATTTCTAATAGATTTTCGGGCGATTTCATTAAAAAAATTAAATAAATACACAACTTTTATAATTTAATACTTTTTTTCAAGGCTTGCCTTAATTGAATTTAAACTTTTGTTTTGTTAAATAAATAAGACCCAAAAAATAAATTTAATTCCAAGGGAGTTAAAACGTGACACATTTAAAAAAAAGTTTACTAATGGCTTTTTCTTTATGTTGTCTGATTAATCCATTTACCAGCCAAGCAGACGATGAGAATACTTTCTTTCAATCAGCTTCGCAGAATATTAATCAGCAGCAGAGCATGAGCAATAATTCTTTTAATACAGCTTTCAGTAATCCAATATATAAAAACTTCTTTACTCCTCAAAATATAATTAAAACTTATCATGAGCCACCTCAGCTAGATACTTGCCCGCATACTTGCCTAATTACCAATCAATGCAATTATAATCAAGGGCAAAACTTAGGCTCAAGTTATTCTTTTGATATTTATTTTGATGTAATTGCTGAGGTCTGCGAAGAATATAATATTCCACAACCCCCAAACCCACGGCCACATTTACTCCCCCCTGCTGTGCCTCCTCAGGCTTGTACCGCAAATATTCTTTTTTGTCCTGGTACCCAAACACAAATGCCAAGAGATCCAATCACTTGCAGATGGCAACCTGAAAAATGTGTAACTAATAATCCACCACCAATTTATCCGCCGACTCCACCAACTCCTCCAGCTCGTACTTGTGCGTGGGATGTTAATAATTTAATACCACCAACTATAGATACAACTGGCATTATACAAATTTGTGATATTAGGAATTTAGGTTCTAGAAATACCATAGACGGTTCAGTCTGCTCTCAAAATGGTGCAGCTTGCGTATCTCCATGGATTGAAAGAGCAAGTATTGAAATACAAAATGGAGCAGATCCGAATGCCAAAGTTAATAAATTATTCCGCTGTGCCTGCACCTCCAGTAACGGTTCTCCAGGTTGGGACTTTCAACGTTATGCAATTTCAGGTGAACAAGGCTTAGCTAGCTGCCCAGCCGCCAATAGTTTGCCAGGCAATAAAGTTGATAATTCCTCTTGTAATTTACCAGATGCTAGGTGCATATCCCGAGAAACTTATTCACTCGGGCGTAAAGTTTTTAGGTGTAACCCATCTATTAACAGAACTGGTTCTCGTCAGTGCAGATTAGATTTAAACAATTTGGTATCACAAAGTGCGAATTTACCAATTTGCCCCATGGATAGTAATAATAATGTTAATAATGTTGACTGTTCCAGCAAAGGCGAAGGCTGGACTTGCAAAAGATCCACTCCCGAAACCTTTACTTTTGGCGAGTTAAGAGGAGGTTGGAAGAAAATATTCCGTTGCGATTGTTTATAAATTAAATAAAACAATTTCTCTTGCTGTCTTTTCTCCTTTCCGGGGGAAGACGGCCGTAGTCAGATCAGCGTTTTTCCACGAATAATCGGTTTATCTTTTTAGAGGCTTCGGCTAAGAAAGCCAAAAATTTATTATCAGCTTCATTATTATCAATAAACTTTTCTCTTAATTCAGTTTCAGTTTTAATGGTACGTGCATTTGTTAAAGGGAAAATTTCAATTGCATCTTTAGCCGGGCTGGAAGTTGGGAAAACTTCATCATGCGGTTTAATATTAACATCTTTTATTTTACAACCTTTTTTGATAATGCTATTTGACATTATAAGGCAGTTTTCCAGCACTACATCATCTTCGATAATTACATTGTCTTCCAGAATTACATTACCTTTCATAATTACTCTGCCAACCCGAGAATTATTACCAATATAAGCCTTACCCTTAATATAGCATCCAGAGCTTAAGTAAGCACTATTAGCTAAATATCCCCATGAATATTTTTGTCCTTCAATATCAATATTAAATTTTCCTTCCAAGCAATCAAATAAAGTTTGCCTATACTGTTCATGAGTTCCCAAATCCGCCCAGTAAGAATTTGTTTGGTAAATATTCAATTCAATTTTTTGCTTTAATAGGTCGGGAAACAAATCATGAGCCACATCGTAAATTGGATATACTTCGGCCGATGGAATATAGTCTAAAATGGCCGGTTCAAAAATATACACTCCTGTATTTGCCCAATTGCTTAAAGCTTCTTCTGGCCTAGGTTTTTCCTGAAAATCAGTTACTTTTTTATCTTCATCAAAACAAATAACTCCAAAATGAGTAGTGTCTTCAACTTCTTTAATGGCAATGGTAGCCAAGCGTCCAGAGGCTTTATGCTGAGCTAACATTTCGGTTAAATTTATATCGGTTAAAGCATCTCCCATAATTACGACAAAAGAGTCTTTGCCCGCACGTAAAAAATCTGCACAAGTCCTAATTCCACCGGCAACACCAGTTAAATCAGCTTCATGTTTAATATTAATGCGGTCTTGATATAAATCAAAAATCTTTTCACCTAAATAGTGCGTATTAGCGATGAATTCATTGAAACCATGACTTTTCAATAAATCAATAATTCGATCTAAAACTGGCTTACCTAAAACTGGTATCGTTGGCTTGGGAATTATATCAGTAATTGGGGCTAATCTTGAACCAACTCCTGCAGCCAGAATCATCGCTCTCATTTAATTTATTCCTCTCTGTTTTCAAGGCATTTGTCTGCTGATTTATTTGTTCCCAGCATTTGCTTATTTGTTCTCGTACTCTTGTTGGAGAAGTTCCACCAAAACTCTCCCTCTTATGAACACAAGTTTCAATTTTAATGGCCTCTTCAATGTCTGAATCAAAGCTTTCATGAAATTGTTTCCAGTGAGTTAAATTTAAATCAGTCAAATATTTTTTATTTTCAAGGCAATAAGCCACTATTTGCCCAACTGCATAATAAGCTTCCCTGAAGGAAATTCCTTTTTTCACCAAATAATCCGCTGCATCGGTCGCATTCATAAAACTTTTTCGCGAAATTTCATTTAATTTTTCGGTATTTATTTCTAAAGATTCCAAAAACTTAGGCATAATTTGCAAACAGATTTTTAAATTTTCATAAGTGTCAAATAAAGCTTCTTTGTCTTCTTGTAAATCTTTATTGTAAGCCAAAGGTAAGCCTTTTAAAACTACCAAAATATTTTGTAAATTACCAATAATACGGCCAGCTTTTCCTCTGATTAATTCTGGTATATCTGGATTTCTTTTTTGTGGCATCATACTTGAACCGGTGGCAAAAGCCGGATGTAATTTTATAAATTTAAATTCTTCACTTGCCCATAAAATCAACTCTTCAGATAATTGACTTAAATGTATTATGTTTAAAGAGGCTGCAAATTGATGTTCTGCCACAAAATCCCGGTCACTAACTGAATCGAGGCTATTATTAGTTGGAGCTGTAAAACCCAAAAGTTTAGCCGTTAAAAGTCTGTCAATTGGATAAGTTGTACCAGCCAAAGCACCAGCTCCCAATGGGCAATAATTCAATCTTTGTCTAAATTCAGAAAATCTTTCATAATCACGATTAAAACGTTCATAATGAGCCATCCAATAATGTCCTAAAGAAATTGGCTGAGCTTGTTGCAAATGTGTATAACCGGGAATTATTTGATTTAAATCTCTCTGAGCCAGTTTTAAAAAAATTTGCTTTAAATCAATTATTAATTCACAAAATTCCAAATTTACCTTTTTAATCCAAAGTTTAAAATCCGTGGCAACTTGATCGTTACGGCTACGAGCGGTATGTAATTTGCGAGCAGGTTCACCAATTAAATCAGTTAGACGCCTTTCGATGGCCATATGTATATCTTCTTCATCTTGTCTTTCAGCTTTCCATAAGCTAGGATCAGCCGAAATTTCTTTTTCAATATTTATTAAACCTTCTAAAATCCGGTCTTTATCTTCTTCTTTAATAATTTGGCACTGAGCCAGCATTTGTACATGAGCAGCACTTCCCTGGAGGTCAAATGGCCAAAGTCTAAAATCAAAATCAAAACTTGAATTAAATTTATCAAGTAATTTATTAGTTTCTTCTTTTGATAAGCCAGCCCAAAGTTTTGCTTTATTGTCAATATTATTATTCATTTATTAATATTACTTTAATTTTCTAAGTAATTTCTAGGTTTCAAAGAATAAATTTCTTTTTTATTTAAGAAAATATAAAATTTTAAATAAATGAATAAACTCAATATTTATATTGCTTTAGGCTCAAATTATTTCAATCGGCTTGAATGTTTAAAGCTTGGATTAAATTTTTTAGCACAAAATTCTCAAATCAAAATTAAAAAATTATCCTCAATTTACTTCAATAAACCTATCGGCTTGCATGAAGAAAATGCTTTGGAATTTGCTAATGCTGCTTGCTTAATTGAAACTTATTTAGCTCCAATTGCCCTTTTGCATTATTGTCAATTTATTGAAGTCGCAGCTGGTCGTAAGCTCAAACAAAATAATTTAATTTTATCTAGGCCAATTGATTTGGATTTATTAATTATCGAAGAAATACCAAGCCTGCAAATATTAAATAAAAAAAACTCAGAGACAATAATATTGCAAATTCCTCATCCTAAAGCTTTTGAGCGAGATTTTGTGATTTTCCCACTGGCTGAAATTATTAATAAAACTTGGAAGCATCCAATTAATGGGCAAAGTATTGAGGAATTAAAGCAAAACTTTTTGAAATTTTCGGGACAAAAACCGTTATACCCGCAATTAAAGCTTGAGCTACCATAAGCAAAACCCCAGCAGCAGCAATATCTTTGGCTTGTCTGGCTAAATTATTCCGTCTTCTTTCAATAATTAAATCGGTTAATCTTTCAACCGCTGTATTTAAAAGCTCAGCACTCATAACGCTAAAAGCCGAAAGCAAAATCCAAATCCATTCCAATAAATTTATTTTTAAAATAAAACCTAAAATAATTACAAAAATACTAATAAAAATTTCTATTCTAAAATTTTGTTCAGTTCTAAAAGATTGTTTGAAGCCATTCCAAGCATAGAAAGTGCTTTTTACAAGACGTGTTAAATCAGTCTTCATAGTGTAATTTAACGGTAGTTTCTATTGCTTTGAACCAAGCCACCGCAAATAATATACCAAAAATCATGCCAGCCAAAACATCAGACGGAAAATGAACACCCAAATATATTCGGCTATAACCAACCAAACAAGCGAATAAAACAGCTATTCCACAGATAATTTTATTTTGAGAATTATATAAACAAATTAAAGTTGCCATTGCAAAAGCGGTAATTGTATGTCCCGATGGGAAAGAAGCTGAACTAGGTTTTAAACCAAAAACACAAGTAGCCAAATCGACAAAAGGCCGGTCACGGTGAAAAAATGGTTTTATATATTCATCCGTTAAATGCCAAATAATTATAAAACCAGTCGCGGTAATTAAACTAGAAAACCAATGTTTTTTACCCCGAATCAGAGCGATTATAAACAAAAATAAATACCAAATATGCTGGCTATGTTTGGAAATAAATAAATTAAAATTATCCGACCAAGACCCAGAGCAAATAGAAGCTCCATGAATTAATTTGAATAAATAAATATCATAAGATAATAGTGGTGACATAATTTTTAAATTTTATTTTTTTTATAAGCTGAAATGGCTATGCGGAGGGCATTTAAGGCGGCTCCAATCAATAAATTATCAGCTACAACCCACATATCAAAAGCATTATTAGTACTTTCATCTTTGCGGATACGCCCAATATGCACAGGCTCAGTGCCAGCTACTTCAATCGGGGTTGGGTAAGTTTCTTTTTCAGCCCAAACTTCTAAATTTTCATGAGCTTTTAAGGCCGTAATAACTTGTTCCAAAGAAGCAGGAGACAATAATTCAACATTAATTGATTCAGAATGCCCGACTAAAACCGGTACTCGAACAGCGGTGCAAGTAATGGCTAGTTCAGGAGCATGAAGCATTTTGCGGGTTTCAGCAATTACTTTCCATTCTTCTTTGGTATAGCCATTTTCCATAAATTTACTAATTTTAGGAATGACATTAAATGCAAATTGGTCTTTTTTTAGTGGCTTTAGGCTTTCATTAGCACTTTGTTTATCAGTAATTTCTCTTAATTCTTCAAATAAACTGTCCATGGCAGCCTTCCCGGCTCCGCTAACTGATTGATAAGTACTAACTACTACTCTTTTAAGGCCAAAAGCTTCATGCAAAACCTTAAGCGGAATAATTAATTGGGCAGTTGAACAATTTGGCCCAGCAATTATTCCTTGATGCCAATTAATATCTTCATCATTTACGCCACTAGTAATTAGCGGAACATTTGCTTCCATTCGATAATAGCTATCCGTATCAATTACTAATTTGACACCTTGTTTCAAAGCCAAAGGAATTAGTTTTTCGCTCACTTCGCCATTCGCACAAGAAATTAAAAGGTCTAAACCTGCAAAGTTTTGTCCCGAGCTTTCTTCCACAATTAATTCTTGATTTTTAAATTTTATTTTTCTTCCCGCCGAACGACTAGTACCAAATAATTGGGGTGGTATTTCTAAAGGTAAATCAGTGCATTTTTCTAATAATTTTAATAATTCAATTCCGACTTTACCAGTAGCACCTAATATTCCGAGTTTTATTGACATCTTTTATTTTTATATTTTTCAAAAATTTAGCTTTATTTTAACTTAAGCCAACGGTAAATTGGATGAAACACCTGATTTTTCCATAATATTTTTAGTTGTGTGTAATTTAACTTTTAAAGCAATTTGAATGAAAAAAGCCATAATTTTATTTAAGATTATTAAGTTTTGATTGAAGCAGAATTGGATTTCATCTTTTAATAAAGTTTGACTTGAATTAATTGGAATAAATTGATGAGTATGTGCAAAATACTGAAATAAACCACTCTGAGCTTCATCTGTAAAGTAATTTAATTCTTCATAACCAGTAATTTTAAAATCCCATTTAAATAAAAAAATCAAATTAAAAAGCCAAACCGAAAATTTACCTTTACTTCCCGTCCTTAAGGGCAAATCAATGCGATCAATTTTAACTTCGAGGAAATTAGGTATAACTTTATTCAAATTAGTTAAGTTAGCATGAAAAGCAAAAGCTTCTTCAACCGGCTTATTAACCTCTATTTGAGAATGTACAGTTAATTTATGCATATTATTAAATCCTTTCAAGTAGTTCAATGCGTTGAAATAAAATTCCCTGATTATTTGTGATTACAGTTTTTGGTTTTAAATAAGGCCATTCAGCTAACTTTTCCCAAGTTTGAACTTCAGTTAGATTGAAAATTTTGAGCATTTTCAGGCCTAAATCTGGCATAAAAGGAAAAAGTAAATTTGCCACAATCCGCAAACCTTCTAAAACCTCCGCCAAACAAATAGTTGCTTTTTCTTTAGCACTTTCTGATTCTTCTTTGAATAAAGTCCAGGGTTTAATTTCAGTTAAATATAAATTTAATTTATCCACATAATTAAAAATCTCTTTCAAAGCCAAATCTAATTCCAAATTATTCATAAAAATTGCCACTTTGCCAGACAGGGAAATCCCTAATTGTGCAATTTCAGAATTAAGGTTTAAATTTAAATTGGCGGGAATTTGAGAACCCAAATTATTTTCTAAAAGCTTTAAGACGCGTGAAAATAAATTACCTAAACGATTAGCCAAATAAGCATTTACAGTTTCAATAAAAACTTGCTCTGAAAAGTCTCCATCTTGGCCAAAAGGAATATTAAATAAAAAATAAAAACGAATAGCATCAATACCAAATTTGCTAATAATTTCTTGCGGAATAATAATATTACCGAGGGTTTTCCCCATTTTTTCGCCATCTTTCGTCAAAAAACCATGTCCAAATAATCGTTTTGGCAAAGGTAATTCCGCCGACATTAACATTGCCAACCAATAAACCGCATGAAAACGCAAAATATCTTTGCCAATTAAATGCATACTTGGCGGCCACAAATCTAAGCTTTTTACGGCTTCGGCAAAATTGTTTGGGTTTAAATCATTTAAGTCAATTTTATCTTCCAATAAAGGTGATAAATAGCCCAGCAAAGCATCAAACCAGACATAAATTGTTTGCTCTTCGTCATTTGGAATTGGAATTCCCCACTTAACAGAATTACGAGAAATTGGAAAATCCTTTAAGCCTTCATCTAACCAAGCTAAAACCTCTTGCTTGCGAAATTTAGGATAAATAAAATCCGGATTATCATTTAAAAAGTCCCGAATTTGCTGACTATATTTGGATAAAGCAAAAAAATAATTATTTTCCGTATATTCTTGTACCTGAGTTTTGTGAATAGGACATGATTTTCCGTCCAGCAATTCTCTTTCATTTTTAAAATCCTCGCACGCTAAGCAATATAATCCTTTATACTCTGCTTGGTAAATATCACCTTTGGCTTTTACTCTCTCGAAAAAGATTTGCACAACTTTATTGTGTTTGGAGCTTGAAGTGCGGCTAAATTTCTGATAATCAATATTTAAAAGCTTCCATAATTCTTCAAACTTTAAAGTAATTTCATCACAATGACTTTGTGGAGAGACATTTCGACTTTTAGCCGTATTTTCGATTTTTCCACCATGTTCATCCACTCCGGTTAATAAATAAGCGTTTTTGCCTCTTAAGCGTTCAAATCTGCAAATTGCATCTGCGGCCATAGTTGTATAAGCACTGCCAATATGAGGTTCAGCATTGACATAATAAAGTGGAGTGGTTAAATAAAAATTTTGTTTATTCATAGCTTTAAAAAAGCTCTATTTTAACAGTTTAATTTTATTTTTTCTAAGAGGCTTTTCAAGCTAATTTCTAAATTTTTCCTAAATAACTTTGCGGATACATTTTAGTCAAAATCTGCTTATAATCAGCATTAGGCTTAGTTAATTCATAAATAGCTCTCACTATATTCAAAATTGGTGGGGTTGGATCATTCCAACTAGAAGGTAAATTACCAATAAATTGCAATTTAGTTTGCCCGTCTTGGCCAGCAAAAGAATAAACTCTAAAATTTGGGCTAGGTAATTTAAAAACTTGTTGAGCTTCAAAAAAAGGAAGTTGAATTTGAGCTAAATCACCTTGAATATAAACAAAAAGGCTGTCATTCAAAGGCAAATTGACATTCACGGCCGTTAATTCTTGCGTTTTTACATTTTTAATATGTCCAAGCTTAAAGTTATTTTTTAAAAGTATTTCTTCAATTTCTTGCAAAGTAAAGTTTTTTTCCCACGCATTTTTACTTTGTCCAATCATTTCAAAAGGTGCAGCACCAATAATCGCAGCTGTTTTAATTGGTGTAAATAAAAGCTCTCCGTTGGCATTAAAAAGCACTTCCGCTTGAGTTTCTTTAACTAATTTATTAACAAACTCTTTCTCTCCATCGAGGCCATGATAATTTAAATTAAATCCATTTATATGATAAATATCTTTATGGGTAAAAGTTAAAGTAAACAAAGAGGATCGAATAATAATTGTAGCGGCTTTAATGGCTCCCACTGAATCATTTATTCTAGTCATTGGGCCTAAAATTGCTAAAATTGCACATTCAATATCTAAATTATTAACTGCAATAAAACCGTTTTCTGACGGTAAAACTTTAATATTTCCTCGATACCAATGTCCATTAAAATAAATTGGCTGATTCCCCATTTGGCTAGTTAAAACTATTGGCAAATTTAAAGATTTAATAATTTCTTTGATTTCCCCATTTTGAATTAAACACAAATCATAATTTCCTAAAGCATTTAATTTAATTCGATATTTAGTTAAAGGCTTTAAATTTATTTTATTTTGTGTATCTTCAATATAACCAGCCTGGCTAACACCAATATCAGCTTTAGATAAATCAAAAGGGATTTTAATTTTAACTAAACGTGGGCTATTTTCAATATTAAAACCTTCCGAAAGGTTAAAAGCCCCGATTGGGATGGCAAAAAATAATAGAATTAAAACAGTAAAAAGTTTAAGCACATCATTAGCTAGCTTATAAAAATCTACCTCGAGCCGGACTTGAACCGGCACATTGTCACCAACGACGGATTTTAAGTCCGTTGCGTCTACCTATTCCGCCACCGAGGCATAATTTAAGATTTATCAGAATTTTAACCGAAAATATAAAAATTAGGGCAAGTTTTTACTCAAAAGTTTCGAGAATGTCATTCATAACTTAATTTGTACGACTTTTAAAACAATTATTTTCGTTAAATTAAAAATTATATTTAAAGTAAAGACAAATCAATATTAATACGTATATAATGATTACAAATACTATTGTTTGAGTTGTTTTACATAAATGTTCATTTCAAACTTTAAAACCTCTTCTCCCGTAGGCAGGTAAGCATACTTGGGAAAACAAGTTAAATCTGCCAAACAAGCTAAAGAAAGATTACCGCAAGTTTATAAAGCCCCGGAGAAATTATTAAATGAAGTAAGTAAAATAAATAAAAAGTTAGCTGAGGACGAGCAAAGAGGAAATACTTTTTTGGGCAAACTTGAAAAAGCTGGAAAACAGGCTTGGCAAAGATTAACTGGTACTGAAGCAGATCCAAACTTTACTGAACTGATAAAGGAGAATGGAAGTTATGCCTTTGCAATGGCTCGGCGTAGAGAATTCCTTGTTTATGATGAAGCAAAAGCTTTCATTCAAGAACTCAAAGCTGCTGGAATTATCATTGAGAGTCAGCGAAAATATCAAGAATTTTGGAGAATTATAAATAATTTAGAAAAAAATACTTCTTTTAGATTTAATGAAGAAACAACTAATTTAACAGACGAGCAGTTTGAAAAAGTAAAATTGCTACCTTTTGATCCAAACCAGACATATAAAGAGGATTGGAGCGGAGCTGGAAATTTCTTCGGAACTGGTCGTGTAGCTGCACAAGACAAATGATACTCTGAAAAAAGCTCTGAAAGCTAAAGGATTCAAAGAAGAACAAATTGCAGTTTATAGTGGGCAAGAAAAAGAAGCCGATAAATTTATAAACGAAAATGCAAAAGTTTTAATTATGACTGAAGCTGGAGCGGAAGGTTTAGATGGTTTGCAGACTGTCGCTAATAGAATAATTTGGGCGACTTTACCGTGGACGCCAGCCAAAAAAGAGCAGATTTTAGGTCGTATAAAAAGGCAAGGTGGTTTTGATACAATTGAAGAAATTATACCGACAACAACTATTCAAACGGAAAATGGGGAGTTTTTACCAGTCTATGAACTGATGAAATATAATTCTTTGGAACAGAAAGGAATAATGGTTTCAGCAATTGTCGACGGGAAAGAATTGCCTCAAATTTTTATGCCACCTCTTAAATCTTTACAAGGATATGTACAAGAACAAATTGGCAAATATTCGCCCGATGAAATAGCTGAACTTCTTAAAGAATTATCACAAACAGAAATACAAGCTGAGTCAATTCAAGCAAAGCAAGAAGCACCAACAGACGAATCAAAAACACAAAGTAAATATCTGAACTTTTGGAAATTATCAAGAAAATTAAACAGTTTAACCGGCGAACAAGCTCATGAATATTTGCAAACTAAAGAGGGAAAACAAGCTTGGATTGCTTATCATGCGGATTTAGAGAAACTATTTTTTGGTAGAAGAAAGCCTTTGAATACTATTATCACTAATTTTTTAATGAAGACACCAAGCCAGTTTTTTCCTAAAAATGCAAAGCCAGTTGTTTTAAACTTAGGTTGTGGCACAGACTTATTGTCAAAACGTTTGGATAGCCCAGCTACGCCAGAAATGAAAGAGACTGGTCAAACCTTAAGAAATTGGCTCTCTGAAAGAAATATAAAAAATATTGAAGTAATTGAAATTGATCATGTAGCTCCCGAAGGCAGCGAAGTGAAAGCTGATAATATTGGAACAATGGTGGATAATAGTTTGGTGCCGGAAAACTCAGCTGATTTAGCTATATTTAGTTTGTCATTGAGAGAAAAAGATACTGCTAATTATTTAATTCAAGCTTGCTTGGCTTTAAAGTTAGGAGGAAAATTGATAATTGCAGACCATAAAAATGTTTTTGATAAAAAAGAAAGAGATGAATTGGTAGATAAATTATTTTCTTTAGGTTTTTCAAACTGTGAAATAAACGAAATTGATGATTATTTTTTCATTAAAGCCGCTAAAAATTAATGGAATTTTAATAATTTTATGATTTTGGTTTACTTTTTGATTGGAAGCTTTTAAAATCTTAATAATTCAAAAAACCTAAAAGCTTTTGACAAGCAAAAATACTAAACAATTAAAACATAAAAGAATTTGTGTATCTTGTAATCAGCCGTTTGAAAAAACTGAATTAATAAAAATTACTTTACACAAAGACAATTTAGTTGTAGATTTAAAGAAAAATATTCCTGGCCGTTCGGTTTATATTTATCCTGGACAAATTTGTTTGGCTAAAATAAGCGGAATGAAGAAAAAATTGTTTAATCGTTTAAAATTAAATCAAGTCAATATTAATAAAGAAAATATTATCCCCGAGTTAGTAAGTTTAATAACTAATTTAGACTTATCGCTGACCTGTCCCTTAAATAAAGAGGAATTTTAAAAATAATGACTACTCCGGGTAAAACTAGAATTTATGATTTGGCACGTAATTCGTTGCCAGAAAGTTTATCGGAAAAAGATCGCAAAAATTTACAAAGTAGCCTAACTAAGCAAATTATCGAAATTTGTAAAGATTTAGGTCAAACTAATAAAACTCCCTCTAGTTCAATTGATAATTCTTTGGTAGCTAAAATAATGCCTTTATTAAAAACTGATGCTAATTTGCCAAATCCTCATAATTCAACTCAAGCGGCTAGAAGCGAAAAACAAAAACCAGCTAGCTCTTTGGCGAATAACTCGAAAGCAGTATCAAAGGCTCCTCGAGTTTTAAGACGCATTGAAAAAAGCGAAGACGATCAAGACGAAGAATTTGAGTCCGAAGACTTACATTCCAATAACATGAAAGATTCGGAAGAAATTCCTGAAGATATGGAAGAAGTAAAACCAATAATCAGCAGTAGCCAAGATGACTCGAAAGAATTAGCGACTGAATTAAAAGAAAAACTACCCGAAAACTTACTGCCGGAAAAAACCCCTGATAATAAACCAGATGAATTAGGCTTAGAAATTACTGATAGAATAATAAGTACAAATAATATTCCAGCGAATATACAAGAAGAAACTGAAAAAATCGTAAAAGAAAACACTAAGGAAAACATTGAATTGGTCACCGCCGTAGAAACAAAAACTGAAGAAACTTTAAAAGACAAAGCAAGAGATTTAGAAATAACAAAACTACCTATTCCCGCCACCGTGCCAACTAATAATATTGCCCTCGAAGTTCAACCCGATAAAATTGAAGAACCAAAAGCGACTTTTAAATTTGATCGGAATGCTCCAATTAGCCCCATTAGAGCCAGTTCTCAAAACTTTGATCGCCGAAACAATAATGTTGCCGGAATGCCGCCTCGTAATATTAAAAGGAATAATCAGGCTAACCTAGAACAAAATAGGTTTAGATCTTCTAATAGCAATGAGCAAGAGCAAAGATCGGGGCAAGTAGTTTCAAATAATTCTCAGACTGCTAATCAGCAAAATAATAATAGGCCTTCCTATCAACAGCAGCGCCCCATTAGTGTAAATAATAATACTAGACCAAATGAAGTTTCTACAACTACCACTCCGGGAAACAGTCAGCAGCCTTACCGAGTAGCCAAGCCAATTAATAGTAGTTTAACTGCTGTTCGCCGAAAACCAATTGGAAATGCTCCTTTAGCTAATAATCAACGTCGTGGGCCTGGTGGTGGTCGAGGTGGTGCTAATAATAATGATGCAAATAAAGGAAATAATTTAGCGGGTGGAAGATTTGGCTTTGGCGGAAATAATGCTAAACCCGGCAAGGAGCAAGTCGTTGAAAATAGACCAACCGAATTAAAAATCACACGTCCAGTTACGGTGAAAGAGTTGGCAGTTTTAATGGAAATTAATGAAACGGAAATTATTCGTAATTTATTTTTAAAAGGTATTATGCGTACCGTCAATCAGACCTTGGAAATGGATTTAATGATTGAAGTAGCCGAAGCCTTGGGTTGCAAAGTTACCGCTGAACAAGCTCGTTCAGATCAGGATGAAGGCTTAGCTTCTCGGTTGAAAATTTTAGTTGATAATCAAAATACATTTTCTTCTTCAGCCACCACCTTAAGGCCACCAGTTGTAACTATTATGGGTCACGTTGACCATGGTAAAACAACTTTACTGGATTCAATCAGAAAGTCTAAACATTCAATTACAGCTTCTGAATCGGGTGGAATTACGCAACATATTGGAGCTTATCAAATTGATGTTACTGACTATGACGATAAAATAAGAAAAGTAACTTTTTTGGATACACCAGGCCATGAAGCTTTTACAGCTTTAAGAGCTAGAGGAGCCCAGGTAACTGATATTGCAATTTTAGTAGTAGCCGCTGATGATGGAGTTATGCCTCAAACTATCGAAGCAATTGCTCATGCTAAAGCTGCTGGAGTACCAATTATTGTGGCAGTAAATAAAATTGACAAACCTGATGCTAATCCTGACCGTGTTTTAACCCAATTAATTGAACATGAATTAGTAGTGGAAGATTATGGTGGATCGGTAGTTTGTGCCAAAATTAGTGCTAAACAAAATTTAAACCTAGATGATTTATTGACCAAAATTACTTTGGTAGCAGACGCTGAATTGCAAGAAAAATTATTATCTCATAATGAATCGCCAGCACTAGGAGCCGTTATTGAAGCAGCTTTATCACCCAGCAGAGGGCCAGTTGCTACTTTATTAGTGCAGAACGGAACTTTGAAAAAAGGTGATTCAATTGCCGTGGGAGCTTCTTCGGGTAGAGTCAGAGCCATATTTAATGATTTAGGCAAAGAAATTATGGAAGCCCCACCTTCGACACCAGTGCAGATTTTAGGTTTGGATAATTTACCGCAAGCGGGTGATATTTTTAGAGTATTCAAAAATGCTCAGGAAGCTAAAAGCTCAGCCAATGAAGTTAAAGATAGTTTGGCTAATAAACGCAGAGTAAATAAAGGTTTAGAATATTTCTCAAGCCAAGTTCGGGAAGGTAAAGCTAAAGAATTAGCGGTTGTAATTAAAGCCGATATGCAAGGTTCTGCGGAAGCAGTAGCCAGTGAATTGAGTAAATTGAGCAGTAATGAAGTGGTTATTCGTATTATACATTGTGCGGCTGGTGCGGTTACGGAAAATGATGTGAATTTAGCTTCGGCTACTAATGCTATTATTGTTAATTTCAATTCGGTGGTAGATAGCTCATCTAGCAAAGCTGCTCAAGAAAATGCAGTGCCAATTTATAATTATAATATTATTTACCAAATTACTGATGCCGTACAGAAAGCCATTAACGGATTATTAGAGCCAGAACGAGTTGATATTAAACATGGACAAGCAGAAATTAGGCAAATTTTTACAGCTGGCAAGAATAAAATTGCGGGTTGCTCAGTTCAGTCCGGTAAATTGGTGAGAGGAAGCATGGCTAAGGTTTTCCGTAATAAAAAAGAATTGGCCAATATTAAACTAGATAATTTGAAACGCTTTAAAGATGATGCCAAGGAAGTTTTGGAAGGCTTTGAATGCGGACTTTCATTTGATGGTTTTAATGATTTAGAAATTGGCGACATCATTGAATCTTGGGGTTTTGAAATGCAAGAAAGAAAGGATTAATTATTATGGGTAAAATGCCTTTTTCTCGCTCTGCTAGGTTAGCTTCTTCGGTGCAGAAAGATTTATCACAGATGATTATTACTAAAAAGCTAAAAGAATTTAGAGATCCACGCTTTCAGGGTTTAATTTCAATTACAGACGTGAGAGTAACTAATGGTTATCAGCATTTAGATATTTTTTTAAGTGTTTTCGAAGAAGATTATCGGGCGGGGGTTTTAGAGGTTTTCAAAGAAGCTACTCCGTCTATTCGAGGGGAAATTTGTCGGGGATTTAAATTGAGAATTGCTCCCAGTTTGGCCTTTTATTTGGATGAATCCTTGGAGAGAGGGAATAAAATTTGGAATTTGCTTGATAATTTGGAAGCTAATGAATAGAGAAAAGACTAAAAACTTTTTATTTACTGAAAAACTAGCTGGAGTAATTCGCTCATCGGATCAAGAAGCTGCTAAAAATCAAATTAATGTTTTAGCGAAAGATTTGAAAATTATTGAAATTTCTGCCATAAATCCTGCTTTTGAAGATTTATTTGACTGGGCCAGACAAGCATTTCCGGAGCATATAATTGGAATTGCCACTTTATTAGACTTAAAGCAAGCTCAGAAAGCTTTTGAATTGAGACCTGATTTTTTAGTTTCGCCGATTAGTGATATAAAAACTTTAAAGTTTATGAGAAACCAAGATATTTTATTTGTGCCGGGAGCTTGTACACCGACTGAAATTGCTTTTTTAATTAATAATTATCCTGAATTTCCTCTAATTAAAGTTTTTCCGGCTAATTCCTTAATTGCTTTTCAAGGCTTAAAGAAAATTTTTAGTAAAAGTCAATTCGTTCTAAGTAGCTTTCCAGTTGAAGATATTCCAAGTTTTTATAAAAGTGGAGTTGCTTTTTTTGCCATTGGTTCTTATTTTACTGAAAATTTGGATTTGGCTTCTGAAAGAATTAAAAATATTAAATCATTGCTCTCTCTTGTTTGAAGCAAGGATTTACTGGATTAAAAGATAAACAGGATTCACGCTTGAAAAGTCATAATCAAAGTAAATAAACTTTACATACAAATCCTGGAATCTTGGACATCCTGATTCAGAAATTATTTTATTTTTCTTAGAAAACCATAACCCACAGCTTTTGTATTGAAAGCGAACTGTTCCTTTCTCATCCCCCTTTTATAGTTTTAGTTGAATTGCATTTTAAACATTTTCTTCTTGACATTTTTCATGTACTTTTCACTTGGTACATTTATTTTCTCTCAAATCACTCTTTCTGTCTTTGTTCTGATAATTCGCTAGGTGCTATTTTGTCCCTTAACTCCCGATTTTTTCTAGTTTGGAATAACTTGTTAAGGAGTCTTGGAGCAAGTCTTCAAAATCCACTTCAAACTCTGCCTCTAGAAAATCCAAGCTTTTTGTTTGATTCCATAAAGATGCTTTAGTCCCCTGGGGAACATATAAACCTTTTGCTGGTTTTGCATCCTTTTTATCTTCTACACCTTGTATCCAGTCAACTAGTGCAACATACTCACATTTCTCGTAGTCATCGATATCTTTAGTTTGCTTCGGATAATTCAAATCCATTGCTGTTACAGGAATATTGCTTATATAAACTTCTTTAATTGGTCTTGCTTTAGCTTTTACCTTTCCAATTCCAACATATCCATACTTTGATACGTAAGCAGCAATTATGTCGCCAACTTCTAAATCGGAAATGTCTTTGACCCACCGCTTACCTCCCCCAGCAGTCAAGCAACCTAATTTAAAACAGTTTTCCCAGTTTAAATGTCCTTCGGTTTCACCCGTATTGAAGTGGTAAACATTGTTTTTGAAATCAAAGCCTGGAAGCTTTTTATGAATACTTTTATGAGGTCTAAATTTTTCTGAAAAGTTTCCACTGGCTTTATTGATTAAAGTGTGACCAAGCTTCCAGATCAAAGTTTTCTCAATAAGAAAGGCTTCCTACTCTGTTAGGTTGGCAGCAATTACTCTAATAATAGGCTGTTCTCCTTGATTCAAAATCTCTCTTATTAGAGCAGCCTTCACAGAATCCGATTCATCGCTTAAATGTGATTCCTTGCGATTACCTTTCCCTTTTCCATAATAAAACTCTCTATAATCTCTGGGATCTATGTACACATAGACGTAATATTCATCATTTTGTGTTTTATTCATCTAGGCTTACAGGAATTAGGCTAACTTTGGACAAATCACAGCTTCCCTACCTGCATTCTGCACGGTATAAATAGCATTATGAATAATTCCACCATTATCTACAATATGATTTAAGCTTGCTTCCCTTGATTATCCCTGGCTAATTGAATTTGTACCAACTAAGCTCATTCTTTTAGCATTTAAACAATCACTACAATCATCTTTAATATTGATGAGATTATTAATTAATGGCTTTAGGCTTGATGAATCAAAGAAATACCAATAGATTATGATTTTATGTTTAAACAACCTGAACAATGTTTTTTGCCAATGATAGACCAATCAATAAATGACTTTAAGCTTGATGGAATCAAAGAATAGTTGATTGGCATATAATTCTATACTTAAACAATCTGAACAATCTTTTTAACATTCTTAACATTGTTCGGTATAATATTCTCTTTCATATTTACTAAATTAATAAAATGGCAGTAAAAACTAAGTCGAAAAGTAATACTAATGCTACTTCGACCGCTAGCAAAGTTCGTATAAGATTAAAAAGCTATGATTCTAGGCAAATAGATTCAGTCGCAAAACATATAGCAGATATTATTAAACAAACTGGCGCAGAAATTAGCGGACCCTTTCCTTTGCCTACCCGGTTAAGACGTTATTGTGTAAACAGTTCTACCCACGTAGATAAACGTTCCGGTGAGCATTTTGAAATAAGAGTGCATAATCGTTTAATCGAAATTATAAATCCACTTGATGAAACCATGGTTGCTTTGCAGCGTATGGATTTACCCGCTGGTGTTGGTGTTAAAGTTCAGGTAATTGGAGGCTAAAATGTTAGGTTTATTGGCAAAAAAAGTTGGAATGACCCAAGTCTTCGATGCAGAAGGAAATGGCGTTCCTGTTACAGTTTTAGAAATTTTAGAAAATGCTATTACTGAAAAAAGAAATCAAAAAGAACATGGCTATAATGCCATCCAGATTGGAGGCGAAGCAGCTGCTAAAGAAAGTAAGCTCACCAAGCCCGAAATTGGACATTTGAAAAAAAGTAATTCACCCTTATTTCGGACTTTAAAAGAATTTAGAGTTTCTGCTGAATTACTGGAGAAATATGAAGTTGGACAAGCTTTAGACGCTGGCGAAATATTAGGTGAAGAAGGGTCATTGGTTGATGTAACTAGCAGACCAATTGGACGAGGAACTAGCGGCCGTATTCAGCGTTGGAATCAACATCGTAGAACAATGACGCATGGTACAAAACATCATAGACAAATTGGTTCAGCGGGAGCAGGTACAACCCCAGGCCGCGTTTTAAAAGGTTTACATATGCCTGGCCGAGACAATAATTTAAGAACAACTTCTCATTTAATGCTTGTCAAATTGATGGAAATTGAAGGAAAAAAAGTTGCTTTAGTAAAAGGTTCAGTGTCTGGCTATAAAGGTTGTATGGTTGTAGTTCAAGTTAGCAAAAAATTAGGCACTTGGAATAAATTAGCCTTTGATTTAGGTAAAGCTGTCAAAAGAGATTAAATATAAATAAAAGGAGAGAAATGAAACTTAATTTACATGATAAAGAGAATAAACAAATTGGAGATATAGATATTTCTGATGATGTTTTTTTAAGTGAGCCGAGTGTACATTTAGTGCATGAATTGGTTTTACTACAACATACCCGCAAAGTACGTACTGCTTCGACCAAAACAAAGTCTGAAGTAAGAGGCGGTGGAGCTAAACCTTGGAAACAAAAAGGTACCGGCCGTGCCAGAGCTGGCTCCATTCGCTCACCATTGTGGAGAGGAGGCGGTGTTATATTTGGACCTAAATCTCAATTGCGCAGCCCTTTCAAAATGCCAAAAAGAGCCAGATTAAAAGCCCTGTGTTCAGCTTTGTCTTTAAAGAAAGAACAACTAGTTTTAATTGATGCTTTTCCAGCTTTTGATGTCCCTAAGACCAAAGAGGCAATTTCTTTATTAGGCTTTTTTAGAGATGATCTCCGTAAGACTTTGGTTTTAGTTGATCAGAGCGAAGATGAATATAAAAATTTGCAAAAAAGCTTGAATAATATTGAGAAATGCAAAATATTACATTGGCAAAACTTAAATCCGCACGATGTGATGAATGCTCAATTAATTATTTGTGACCAAAATACAATTAAAAAGATTGAAGCTTGGCTTTTAACCAGAAAATTCCGTAAGGGTTTAAACGAAAACGAAGAGGTAACTACTAATGTCTAATACTGAAGAATTGCAATATGCAAAAAAAGAAAGACGTATCATTTTAGCACCCATTATCACTGAGAAATCGGCGAAATTGGTGGCTAATAAATGTTATACTTTCCAAGTGGATTCTTTATCTAACAAGGATCAAATTAGTCAAGAATTTACACGTATTTTTAAAGGTAAAGTATTAAGAATAAATACGGTAGCTGAAAGATATAAATTACGCAAAACTAAAAGAGGTTCTCGTAGAAAGCATCCAACTAAAAAAGCTTATATTTTTACGGATATTGAATTAGATATTTTTCCAAAAGTTGAATAAAACTTAGTTAAAAGCTGATAGACTGTAAATTTAAATTCATATAATCTTTAATAAATTACACAAAGAAGGAAATTGCTGTGGCTAGAGAAATTCCATTAACTGACATTCGTAATATTGGAATCGCCGCTCATATTGATGCGGGAAAGACAACGACTACTGAAAGAATTTTATTTTATTCTGGTTTAATTCATAAAATGGGTGAAGTCCATGATGGTACTTCGGTTACTGACTGGATGGAGCAAGAGAAAGAACGTGGAATTACTATTACAGCGGCTGCTATTACGAGTAAATGGAAAGATAAACAAATCAATTTAATTGACACGCCAGGCCACGTAGATTTTACGGTAGAAGTTGAACGTTCTATGCGGGTTTTAGATGGAGTAGTTATTGTTTTATGTTCAGTTGGTGGTATTCAACCGCAAACCAAAACTGTTTGGGGACAAGCTAATCGTTATCATGTGCCGCGTTTAATTTTTGTTAATAAAATGGATCGGACTGGTGCTGATTTTTTCCGTGTTTACGAACAAGCCAAAGAACAATTAAGAGCCAATATTCACCCAATTCAATTACCAATTGGAGCGGAAGAAAACTTTAAAGGCATTATTGATTTGCTTGAGCAAAAAGCTTATATGTACACTGATGGTGATGCTTTAGGCAAAAATATTGAAGAAATTGCTATTCCAGCTGAATATAAAGAAAAAGCTGAAGAATACCGTGCTTCTTTGATTGAAGCCATTGTCGAAACTAATGATAAACTGGCCGAAAGTTATTTAAATGGCGAAGAAATTGGTTTAGCTGACTTAAAAGCGGCTTTGCGGAAAGCGGTTTGTAATATGCAAATTATGCCAATTTTATGCGGTTCAGCTTTTAAAAATAAAGGTGTACAACTTTTATTAGATGCAATTGTTGATTATCTACCCGCTCCAATTGATGTTCCGGCTATTAAAGGTATTTCTGATGATGGAACCGAAATAGAAAGACATTCTGATGATTCAGAGCCATTTGCAGCTTTAGCTTTTAAAGTTATGACTGATCCTTTTGTGGGGCGTTTAACTTTCTTGCGGGTTTACTCAGGACGCTTGGAAGCAGGTAGTTATATTTACAATGCGTCAAAAAATCATAAAGAACGCATTAGCAGACTTGTTAGATTGCAAGCTGATGAAAGAATGGAAGTTAAAGAAATTTCGGCCGGAGACATTTGTGCAGCCGTTGGTTTAAAAGATACTTTTACCGGTGATACACTTTGCGATGAAAAAGCTCGTATTATCTTAGAATCAATGCATTTCCCTGAGCCAGTAATTTCAGTCGCTATTGAGCCAAAAACTAAAGTTGACCAAGATAAATTATCGACTTCTTTGAATAAATTAGCCGAAGAAGATCCAACTTTTAAAGTCCATGTAGACCATGAAACTGGACAAACTATTATTTCGGGTATGGGAGAATTGCATCTTGAAATTATTGTCGATCGTTTATTGCGTGAATTTAAAGTTGGAGCCACTGTTGGTAAGCCGCAAGTAGCTTATCGTGAAACTATTAAAGGTAAATCACAAGTTGAAGGCAAATATGTTCGTCAGACTGGTGGTAAAGGTCAGTACGGCCATGTTTGGTTAGATTTAGAGCCAATGGAAAGAGGCAAGGGTTTTGAATTTGTTAATAAAATTGTGGGTGGTACTATTCCTAAAGAATATATTCCGGCAGTTGAAAAAGGCATAAAAGAAGCTATGACTGGTGGAGTGATTTCCGGGCATCCAATTGTTGATGTAAAAGTTACTTTATTTGATGGTAGTTTTCACGAAGTAGACTCAAATGAAATGGCTTTTCATATCGCTGGAAGTATGGCTTTCAAAGATGGTATTAAAAAAGCTACTCCGATTGTACTTGAGCCAATTTTTGCCGTAGATGTAGAAGTGCCAGAAAAGTTCATGGGTGATGTAATTGGAGATTTATCTTCGAGACGTGGACAAGTGGAAGCTATGACTACTGAAAGAGGACTTTCTAATGTAAAAGCTAAAGTTCCCTTATCTGAAATGTTTGGTTATGCAACTGATATTCGTAATCGTACTCAGGGACAAGGTAATTTTGCGATGGAATTCTCTTGTTATCAGGAATTGCCCGCTGCTTTAGCCCAAAACGTCGCTGCTAAGTAAATCAAAATCGAGAAGGGGAGCAAAGTATTTTAAAGTCTCTCCTGATCGAATTCAGGAATGCAAATTAGTTTAGGTTTTTTTGTATTAATTCAATTAAACTTTCATATGAATAATCACTTTCTGGGCAGAGGCAAATAGGGTGAGGCCAATATTGACAAGCTTCTTTTTGGGTTAATGAGCCTAGACAAAAAACTTTTTTGATATTGTGTTTGATCTCAGAGGCTAAGTCTTTATCTTGGGAATTAATTAATTTATGAAAAGCTTTAACTCCTTCGGGGCTGCTAAAAATCAGTAATTTATAATTTAGAGATGTAATAAAATCATTTAAGTTTTCCCAGCTTGGATTATCGGAAGGGCAACTTTTATAAATAATTAATTGTTCAAATTTTCCATTTTCCTTAATAATTAGCTCTTTTAAATCTGTATAATTGCTTTTGCTTTGTCCTAAAAAAAGGAACTTTTTGTTTTTTATTAAAACCGATTTTTTTATTTCAGCGGCCAAACCAGCGATATTAAATATTTTATTTGATTGCTGATAAACCTCTAAGCCGTGAGAATTTAAAACCTTGCTAATAGATGGCCCAATGCTTAAAATCAAAGGTAAGTTTAATTTAGTATCAAATGATTCAATTTTTTGTACTAACATTTCGGCCGCAAAAGAGCTAGCTAAAATTAAATAATCAAAGTCTTCAATACTATTTAAATTAATTTCTTGGGGTATAAGTTTTAAAACAGCAAAATTAAAAGTTTTTAAACCCGGACATTGCAATTTTAATTTAATTTCAAATTCATTTAATTTATGCTCTGGGAAAGCGATTAAAGCTGAATAATTATTTTCATTCATTTTTTATTCCCAGATTTTATTAAAGTGAAAATGTTTTTAAACCAACCTTTGATACCTTTGATCATAAATAGTTATTTCCACTTCTTTTCCTCGAAAAATATCAAATAATGCTTAAAAGATCTTTTGTATCTCCGTCAATAATTTTTTTGATAGCTTTTACTTTTTTCATTTAACTTTTTCTTTTTAAAGCTAGTTTAGTTTTTTCAATAATATTTTTTGTATTTAAACCATATTCATCTAATAAATCATCCAAGGAACCACTTTGCCCAAAACGATCTTCAATAGCGACTGATTCTTGCGGAATAAATTTATTGATATTTTGGCCAATAAGTGCCCCGATTAAACCATTCACACCATTTACTTTATTATGCTCTTCAGCTACCACCACGGCACCAGTCTTTTCAATACTCTTTAAAATTGTTTCTTTGTCTAAAGGCTTAACTGATGATAAATTAATAATCTCAGCTGAAATATTTTCCTTCGCGAGTTCCTCTGCTGCTTCTAAAGCCTTATGCAACATAATACCCAAAGCAATAATGGTTATATCTTTTCCTTCTTTTACAATCTGAGCTTTGCCCCATTCATATTTGAAATTTTTGGTGTCAAATATAACTGGTACTGCTGGACGACCCAAGCGAATATAAACTGGACCTTTATGTATAAAAGCAGCTTTAATAATTGCTTTGGTTTCAACAGCATCAGCCGGCACCAAAACGCTCATTTTAGGAATAACACTCATAATGGCAATATCTTCAATAATTTGATGGCTAGCTCCGTCTTCTCCTAGCGTAATTCCAGCATGTGTAGCGGCAATTTTAACGTTTAACTCATTATGAGCCACCGAATTTCTGACTTGTTCCCAGGCTCTACCAGCTGCAAACATGGCAAAACTAGAAGCAAAAGGAATTCTACCCGCTAAAGCCAAACCCGCAGCCGTTGAAATCATATTTTGCTCAGCAATTCCCATATTAAAAAATCGCTCTGGATAAGCCTTAGCAAACTTGGCTGTGCCGGTTGACCCACTTAAATCAGCGTCTAAAACTACTAATTCTTCATGTTCAGCTCCTAATTCAAGTAATTGTTCACCGTATGCTTGCCGGGTGGCTATTTTCTCTGACATTGTTTAATTATTTTTTAGCTGGACTGGCATTAATAAATATAAATATTCAAAATCATTTTTATTATTTGCTTCGCCCTTTTCGGTATCTTGATTATCTTTTGGCAATGAAACTACGATTGGCTTTAATGGCTCAGACATTTTAATTTCTACCTGCGGTGCATCTAGATTACGTAAGCATTCAGCCATATAAATTACATTAAAAGCAATTGAAAAATCCTGACCTTCATAACTGATCATGTCTAAGTGGTCTTCCGCTTCTCCCAAATCAGGTGTTTGAGCTGAAATATTTAAAACGCCACTTTCTTCAAACAAAAGCTTCACAACTTTACTTTTTTCATTGGCCAAAACCGAAACTCTTTCGAGAGCCGATAATAAACCCACTCTTTCAACAATGGCCGTATGCGAAAAATTAAGAGGAATTAATTGTTGATATTTAGGATAGTTTCCGTCAATTAAGCTTGAAGATAAAGTCCGGCTAGCAGTTTTAAAAACAATTTGAGATGAGCTGGGCAAATAACATTTTACAAATTCTTCATCTAAGCCGCTAATCATGCGTGAAAATTCATTAATTGACCGAAATGGAATTACAACTTTTTTTTCTTCAGTAAAAGCAGCATTTTCAATTTTATAATAAGCTAATCTACTGCCGTCAGTTGCTGCAATTTCTAAACCTTTTGGGCCAATTTCCAAGCAAATTCCATTTAAAATACTATTGGCTTCTTTTTTATCGGATGCAAAATTAACTAAATGAGTGGCCTCTTGCAAACTTTTAATTGGCAATTCAAAACTCTTTTCATTATTAGGCTTAATATTTAAGAACTCACGTGGAAACTGATCGGCCGATAAGCCTTTTATTTCAAACTTGGAACGACCACAAGCGAAAGTAATAACTTCTCTGTCAGTGCATTGTAAAGTTAATTCTAAACGTGGCAACTTGCTAACTAATTCTTGCGTTTTCTGGGCTGGCAGTGTAATTTCACCAGGCGTCAAAACCTGAGCGGGTATTTCAACTGCTAAAGATAAGTCTAGATCAGTGGCCGCTAAAATTATAGTTTGATTTTCTTGGTCAGCTTTTAAAAATATATTGCTTAAAACTGGCTGTATACCATGTTTAGCTACAGCACGGGAAACTAAAGAAATAGCTTGATTAAAGCTTTCCTGATTAACTTTAACTAAAACAGCAGTTAATTCGGCGGTGGAAGAATTCATAGAAAAACTTAATTAACTAAATAATGATAAAAACTAAGTATACAATTGAAAGCTTTATAAATAAAGAGAAAAAGCATCTATGAAAATCTTGATTCTGCGTTTAAGCTCATTTGGCGATATTATTCATACCTTACCTGTTTTAACCTTAATTAAAAAAATTTTTCCGAATGCCGAAATACATTGGCTGATAAAAAATGAATGGGCCGACTTATTAGAAAATCATCAAGACATTAATTATATTCATAAATTATCCAATTCATTTTTTGATTATATAAAAACTATTAATAATTTAAAACAAGAAAACTTTGACTTAATTTTAGAAATGCAGACTTTAATGAAAACTAGTATTTTAGCTTATTTAATTGGAGGAAAAAAAATCATCGGATTAGATCCAGCACGGGAAGGTTTGGCTAAATATTTTTGGACTGAAAAAGTAAAAACAATTAATATTTTGGACGATAAATTGCATATTATTGAAAGAAATTGTCAAATTTTAAAAAGTAAGTTTTTCGGTAATTTAAGCTCAGAGCAAATCAAAAATTTATTAT
>JAAFJH010000109.1 GCA_013298875.1 Synechococcales cyanobacterium bin2.concoct.b11b12b14.033 | reverse complement strand
CAGCACTAAGCCTTTTGCTTAAGTTTATATTTTGTAAAGCCGCATTCGGAAGCTCAATAACTAATAATTTTTTTTTGTGTGACTGATTAACATTATTGCTTTGCGTATTTATTTCAGTTTGTCCCTGAATCTTGTAGGTTAATTTATTTTCGGCTTTTAAAATTAATTGTTTTTTTTCAGAGTCCCAATTGCTGCTAGTAATAAAGTTTATTTTATTTTCTTTACCTTTATTGTTGGTTTTTTTTTTGTCTGCCTGATTAAGATTATTGCTGTTGGATTTTGAGCTTTTTGAAAGGTCTTTTTGAGCTTCAATATTATTATTTTGGCTAGGAAAAGAAATTTTGAGATTAGAAGAATTAGTATTTAATTTGTATTTTTGAATTTGTTCGGGGCTGGCTTCGATCACTATTCGAGCAATTTTAGGATTTTCACTGAATTGACTCATTCTTATTTCAGAGTTTTCATTAATTGATAATCTGCCACTAACATTTTCCGCTTTTAAATCTGTTTCTGGAAAATCTAAAACTAATTTTTCGGTAGCCGAAGTGGCACCTTTTAAAATCATGATTTTCGGCTTTTGGCTGCCTTTTTTGCCGAAGTTAATATTAACAATATTATTCTTAACCGAAACTTGCTTAAGCAAAAATTCATTATCTTGAGCCAAAATTCTAGAAGGAAAAAAGGAAAAAATTAAATAAGTAAAAATAAATAAAAATCGCCAAGGCATCTTAAATAGTAAAAAGTAAAAAATATATTTATTACTTAACTTTGAAGCTCAGAAAAAGTTTTTGTTCCCGAGCTTGACTGGTTTATTTAGTCATACTTTATTTTAATTTTGTCTCTTGAGTGCCAATTTTTTAACCCTAATTTTATTTAATATTCAGCCGATCTTCGGCTAATTTAATTTTCAAAGCTTCAATATCTAATTTTTCTTGATTCAAATTCACTTCAATTGGCTTAGTATTCCAAATGTCTTCACAATACTCTTTAATAGTACGATCAGATGAGAATTTACCAATACGAGCAACATTTAACATAGACATTTTTAACCATTTTTCTTGGTTTAAATAAGTTTCTTCAACTGTTTTATGGCAATTAGCATAAGCTTCGAAATCGGCCAAAAGCATATACTCATCTCTATATAAAAGAGAATCGGTTAAAGGCTTAAATAATTCTGGATTTTCCGGAGCAAATATTCCGCTATTTATACGGTCAATAACATCTTTAATAGATGCATTCGAATGATACAAATCCATTGGATTATAACCGTTTTTCTTGCGTTCACAAACCTGCTCTTCATTTAAACCAAATAAGAAAAAGTTTTCTTCGCCCACACATTCACGAATTTCAATATTAGCACCGTCTAAAGTACCAATTGTTAAAGCTCCTGACATGGCAAATTTCATATTTCCGGTACCCGAAGCTTCTTTGCCCGCGGTTGAAATTTGTTCTGATAAATCAGCTGCCGGATAAACAAATTCGCCCAGAGAAACCCGGAAATTGGGCAAGAAAACAACTTTAATTAAATTACCAACTTCTTCATCTTTATTAATAATTTCGGCAATTGAGTTAATTAGTTTAATAATTAATTTGGCATTATAATAGCCTGGAGCCGATTTTCCTCCAAAGATAAAAGTACGTGCCACTTTGATTTCGTCTTTGCGACCGGTTTTGATTAAATTATACAAATGTACAATATGTAAAGCACTTAATAATTGTCTCTTATATTCATGAATTCGCTTAACCTGAATATCAAAAAGTGAATTTGGATCAATTGTAATATCTAATTCTTGTTTAATATAATCGGCCAAGTCTTTTTTATTTTCCGATTTAATATGCAGCCAAGCTTCTTTAAATGACTTATCGTTTATGAATTTTTCAACTTGTTTCAATTCATCTAAATTAGTAATCCAAGTTGTATCTAAGCGGGAATTCAATAATTGAGCTAATCTCGGATTACTTTGCAGCATCCATCTGCGAGGAGTAACGCCATTAGTTTTATTAACAAATTTATCTGGATATAATTCGTCAAATTCTGGCATAACCCGAGATTTCAATAAATCAGTATGCAATTGTGCCACTCCATTTACTTTATGGCTGCCAACACAAGCTAAATTTGCCATTCTGATTTGTTTTTCAGCTCCTTCTTCAATTAAAGAAAGTTTTTCTAATTTTTTCTCATCACCTAAAAGTATTGGACTAACTTCATTTAAAAAGCGAGTATTAATTTCATAAATCAATTCTAAATGTCTTGGGAAAAGTCTTTGGAAGAGTGAAATATTCCATTTTTCGAGTGCTTCAGGCAATAAAGTATGATTGGTATAAGCAAAAGTTTTTTTCGTAATTCCCCAAGCTTTGTCCCAAGACATATTATGCTCATCAATTAATAATCTCATCAATTCAGGTATGCTTATTGATGGATGTGTGTCGTTTAGCTGAATAGCCGCTTTATCCGCCAAATTATCCAGGTTACGATTATTGGCCAAATGCTGCCTAATAATATCTTGTAATGAACACGTAACAAAAAAGTATTGCTGTTTTAATCTTAATTCTTTGCCTTGAGGTAAATTGTCATTTGGATATAAAACTTTCGAAATATTTTCCGAATACATTTTATCGCTGACTGCTCGGGTATAATCACCGGCATTAAAAATTTCAAAATTAAAATCTTCGCTGGCTTTTGCACTCCACAGCCTTAAAGTGTTTACAGTATTATTTTTATAGCCTGGCACTGGTATATCATAGGGCGTTCCTACAATAGTACGGTCAGGAATCCACTCCGATTTAACTGCATTACTAGAATCAATCGAATGTCTAGTATACCCACCAAACTTAACTTCTACTCTCAGTTCAGGGCGTATAATTTCCCAGGGATTACTCAACATTAGCCAATGGTCTGGTTTTTCAATTTGCCAACCGTCTTTAATAGCTTGTTCAAAAATACCAAATTCATATCTAATTCCATAGCCAATAGCCGGTATTTGTAAGGTACTTAGCGAATCCAAAAAGCAAGCTGCTAGACGACCTAAGCCTCCATTGCCTAAACCAGGTTCAGGTTCTTGTTCAATTAAATCATCTAATGAAGTGAGCGAAGCTTCTTTAACAATTTTATGGGCTTTTTCATATAAGCCTAAATTAATTAAATTATTCTGTAACTGCCTTCCAATCAAAAATTCAGCCGATAAATAATAAACACTTTTAACATTTTCATTGACATAAGTTTGTTTAGTTCTAATCCAGCGGTGCACTAAACGATCACGCACCGTATAAGACAAAGCCATATATAAATCGTAGGGAGTGGCTGTGTATTCATCTTTGGCCAATAAATAGTACAAATTATCTAAAAAAGCTCTTTTTAAAGTTCCAATATCCATTCCAATTCGGTCGTCTTCAACCAAAATTAAAGGTTCATGTGAATAGTGTGTATGCTTTTTTTGAGAATTGAACTGCATAAATGATGAAAAACCTGAGATAAAGTATGAATGTACTATTAATTCCCCATAATTAGGAAAAATTAATCTTAAATTTAAAAATTGTTTTTGTCTTTATTAAAAAATCAACTTTAATGCTGCTCTAAACTAGATTGCAAATTGGGCATTGGAGTTTGGGAAGCTAAAAATAATAATATCGCCAAAAAACCAGTTAAGGCCGGAAAATTCATAAAAGTCTGACCAAAATAAAAACTCATAATTAACATCATGGTGAAACAAGTATAAATGACACTTAAAGGTGCATAAAGCAAAAATACTTTTCTCTCCCGAGGAGTTAAAATTTCTTCGGGTTCTTCATTTAATACTACTGAGCGAACATAAGCCCAAGCCCTGCGTCTGAGAGCATAAATATTTAAAGCTAATTGCAAAACATAATAACCATCTAGTCTAATTAAGGGATTTAAATTAATACTTAGACTAAAAAAGGAAGCTGTTACGGTTAAATAAAGCAAGTCAGCAATACCGCTGTGCGGAACGGCTTGGCTCCACAATAAATAAGCTAAACAACCAATACCACCCTGAAACAATAAGCCCGCTAACATAACCCAAATTTTGTGACTAGTTTTTTTCAAACGGTAAATATCACTTACGTCCGTATAAAGGGCGGGCGTCATATAAGCAAAATAAAAGCCCATTTCTGGTACTGAGCCGCCAAAATATTTTAAAGCTAAACCATGAGCAATTTCATGACCAGCTAAAACTATAAATAAAAGAGTTACAAAGCAAATTAAAGTAATAATCCAAGAATCATTAATTAAAGGCCAGCCATAATACATGAAGTTTTTGCCTTCCTTAACCATCACAAAGCTGGTAAAAATGACTAAAATAATATAAATAATCTTGGCTGGCTCTGACCAGGCCCATTTTAACTTCGGAATTAATTTAGCAAGCATTTCATCTGGTTCAGCTAATTTAAAGCGTTGAAACATAAACTGCAGAATAGTTTTTTGTTTGGTACTTTGAATGGCCGGAGCGTTAGTACCCTCTAATAGCCCCCATTGTTTG
>JAAFJH010000108.1 GCA_013298875.1 Synechococcales cyanobacterium bin2.concoct.b11b12b14.033 | reverse complement strand
ATAGCGTTTCCTAAAGCTTCTACTGAGGCTAAATAATCTGTAGTTAATTGGATAGCTGCTTTTTTTAATGAACCTGTTTTAGCAAAATCAGCGTTAGGTTGTACCACAATTTCAGGTTCCGATGGACGGTTAAAAAATCCAAAAAATCCCTTATTCTGTTTAACTTCAACCGGAGTATTACTTTCTTCTAAGGTTTCAGCTTTAGGCTCTTCTGATGGTAAAGCTTGCAAATCACTCAAAAATTTCTCCGCTTTGTTTAGGGCTTCTGAATAATTTTGATGCCAATTTCCCACTAATTCCGGATTTAAACCCTCTAAAGATGAATTTATAACTATGTTTGCAATAGCTGGTTGGCTGTTCATTAGTCCCAAACCTGTTTTCAATCCTTCAAATTGTTTATCAGATATATTAGGAAGCAAACTTTCTACAAGGCTTTTAATTTCAGGTATTCCTAAGTGTTTAAGATATTCGTTTGACTGCATCAATTGTAAAAGTGCTTCAGCAGAAATATCACTATTCACGCTAACCCCTTGCAAACCGGCTGCCCATGCTTTTGTGGTTTCAGTTAATTTGTCTAGGCTAAAAGCTGACTGTTGAGCGGCTTGTATTTCTGCTTGTGCTTGTCTTTCCGATAATTTGTCTAAAGCGGCTTCTACTTTTCTAACGCTAGTTGAAATTTCTGCGAGACTTGCCAAGACCTCTGGTTGCATATTCCCTGCTATTGATCTTATACGTTCATAACTAGCCGCCAACAAAGAGTCTTTTTGAGTTTGACTACTCTGCCTCTCTAAAGCCCTCTCTACATTTGATCTTATTTCCTGCAACTGAAAATGTAAGTTTTGATTGTCAGGTGATGCTTCTACAGCGGAAAGAAGCTTGGAAACTTCTTCTAAGACTTTTGCTTTTTTGGTATCATATTCAAGAACGGTTGGAAGAACTTCTTGTATTCGCTTACTTAATAAAGGTGAATCTGCCAAAGGAACAAGTTCATCAGCAATTGCCTGAACAGACGCTTGGGAAGATGAAGGTATTAATCGTTTTCCTAATAAGCTAATAAAGCTCTCAAACCCATCACTTGAATTATTATTACCTGATAGCTTTAATAAAGCTTCAATTATATTGTTGTCTATACCACGAATTGTTCCATTAACAATAGCCGAAGGAGTATTATTAAATTCCTCCGTATGCTTTCTGATAATAGTTTCTATGTCAGTTAGTGGAAGCTCAGTTATTGCTCCTGCCGCTTTTAACTCATTTGCTAGCCCTGGAAGAAGTTCTTTCAGTGTTCGAGGCTCAAGAAACTTTGTATCTGAATAATTCTGAGCTTGTTCAGCCATACCCCAAATATTATTTGCTAAAGGCGATCTTGGATCACCCCCCCAATCATCGCCTTGAATAACTTTTGCTTTTTGTTCTAACGACTGAATCATAATAATACAAGCCTCAAAGTCATTAGCAAGTGATTCATTATTAACCTTTTTAGCTTGTTGCTCAAGCTGTCTTAGGCCGCTTATTACAGATGTTAAAGTATGATCCTGAGAAATACCTTTTTCGGTAATTTTATTCAATTCTAAATAAACGTTTTTTAAGTAGTTAGCCGTTTCTCGCCGTGGTATCAAATAACTTTCTAAATCAGCTCTGATTTTATTTGCTTCATCTAAGTTTCCAAATTCAACTAATGCTTTATTGACAAAAGTCCCAAGTTCTTCCTGTAAAGCAGGTAATTTAGTAAATTGATCCATTTTTGACCTATAACTATTCATAATACTTCTAAGAGCTTCTGAAATCTCTCCTACTTCCGTAGCTCCCGCTGTTAATGCTGTATTTACGGATGGACCAGAATACCTTTCGAGTAAATTATAAAAACCTTCCTTTAATGGCAAGATTGGGACTTCTTTGATATTTATTGGCTCCGTAGGAACAACTTTATGCGGTCCTTTTTGCATCGGGTCATAAGATCCTTCTGTTCCTATTCCAACAAGATGAAGTAAATCTTCAAGCACTTTCTGAGCTTCAGTAGATTCACCATGAGTATTCTTTATTCCGAGTACCTTATTAACGGCTCCCCGGGCTTTAAGTAGATCTACTAATGTATCTTTTAATTTTCTCAAACTATAATATTCGTCGAATAAGCCCGTTAAACCATCATGATTTGCTGGTTGTGATGCTGCTATTTCGAAAGCGTCTTCAATAAGACCTAAATTATTATTGAAAAATTCTTGAATACCCCTAACTTCTTTGAGTGCCTCTGTCAATGTTTTATTAACTTGTGCAGCAAATACTCCAGAAGAAAATGCTGAAGTGATACTATCTGGTGTAACTAGTTCTTCGGCGGAAATATTACTATTTTCTAAACTAATATCTTTACTATCTGCATATAAAGATAGGTCTACCTTCATTAGTTTTATAATTTCCTTGAAAATCTTAGGTAGAGAAGATGTAACACGATAGGCAGTTTCAGCTAATTCACCCTGAGGATAGGGTCCAAGGTTAAAGCCAGACGGTGAAGGTAAATTATAATTATCAGGGAGTAGAGAGTTTATTCCTTTAGTTACAGTTTCTACAGGATGAATGCCAGAGCCAGGCTTTGAAATTCTCGCTGAAGATAAATTATTTATAAAAGAACGTATTTCGTGAGTCAAGGTTTCTAATTGTTTTAATACGGTTTCCACCTGGCTTGCTATACGTACCGCTTCCGGATCATTAGGAGGAACATATAATTTAACCGGTGTGCGCATTCCTACTATATTAGGCTCACCTACCCCAAGATGAATAATTTTCTCAGCCATTTCCTTAGCTACATCTTCCGCAGAAAGGGGTGATACTTCTTCTTCGCGAGGTTCAATAGGCGGCTTTGGCGGTAATTCTGGGACTACAGGTAAATCACCTACTGCTAATGTTGTAAGTTCTCTCTTATATTGTGCAAGCTTAACTTCGTATTCGGCAAAGTCTGCCTTGTATTGTTCAGCCTTATTTATTTTAGCTTGTGCTATTGCGGCAACTTGTTGAGGAGTCTTAGGAGATGAAGTTGAAGATCCAGTTACCCTTTGTGTATATGGTTTTTCATTTGCTTCCTTTAATCTTTCATTTATTATTCTTTTTTCAAATCCATCCATTAAAGGTGGTTCTACGTTCCTATCCGTTAAATTCGGTACAAAGTGAGGGTTTACCTTTTCCCATACACCATTTTTCAATACTTTGTTTGTAGCAGGATTGAAAAGAGTACCGTCAGCCAGTTGAACAAGTTCTTTTTTAGGATTAGGTGAAGCTACGTCTTCCACAGGCTGAAATTGCACGTTGGTAGTAGCTGGCCGAAGAGATAATGCGGGATTTATTGGTGGTTTAGAAATTCCTCCTGTCTCATTGTCTCTATTTATATTCGGAGCAATTAATGAAACTCTCCCGGAACCTTTTAGCATTGGATTAGAATTCTGATTACCAATGATGGCACGATGCGAAGAACTATTATGGCTTTTAGCTTTTTTAATTAAAGGTATTCCAGGTATGTTGGGTACTATACGGAGATTCAATTTGCTGATTAATATTAGTATTTACTTCCAAATATAGTAACTTAAGTTGGCATTGAAATAAAATAAAGTAAATATAAAATTTGACAATAAAAGGTTTTGGACAAACAAAAGGGGAAATATAAAAAGACAAAGAAATAAAGGAAAAGCTTAGGCTTATAAAGAATAATATTGCTTTTTCCAGTCTGAAATAGCTTGATGGTTACCACTAAGTAAAATATCAGGAACCTTTATCCCCTCAAATTCAGCTGGACGAGTATATTGCGGAGGCTTTAGAAATATACTTCTTAAACTTTTCTTTAATGAAATAGTAAGCAAAGCCTAATTTTTATAAGTTTTAATTAAATTAGAAACTATTAAATAATTGTGAATTTATGACTTGCCCAAAGACGCATAATAGACGCTCATTGTCAGCGGAACCCGTTAGCAAATTACCTAAAAAAAATTCCGAAAAAGAAATAAAAACTTTTCAACAAAGATTAATTCAACTTGGTTTTTTAATAAAGGATTCTTTTCAAGAAGGAGTATTTGATGATTCGACTAAAAAGGCTACTCAATCATTTCAGGAAGCCTATAAAATAGAAAATAAACGAGATGGAACTTTAGACCAAAAAACTTTAAATATAGCTGAGAGAGCGGAAAAAGACAAAAGTGTTGTACCCGGAATTTTTAGTTCGTCTGGTTTTGTTACTCAAGATACAATATCCGCTCATGCTAGTGAAGGCTTTATCCCAAGTTGTAATACTGGTTTCACAAATAATCATGTTGCTTTCGGTTCTTGGCATATGGGTACGGCAACAACGCTTATTAAGAAAGATGAAAATGGTAACTTTAGTGCAACGGGTACTCCGACTTTAGTTCTACCAGAAAGAAAACCTGATGAACGACTTCCAGACATAGCATTTTCACTTCCTGCCAACAAAGACAAAAGTAATATAGCTCAATGCCCGTGGTTACCAGACGAGAAAATCAGCAATATTTTAGAGAATAAAGAACCAATTTTTATTTCTACTTACCGAGATGACGCAACTTGGAATAATCCATCATTACAATTACCACAAAAAATTAAAGTCGAAGGCATGGATAAAAACTCAGAGATATTTGATGATAACAAAATCTTCTCTTCCAATTCATCAACCGTTAAAGTCTATCCTGTAAATTTACAAATAGCAGATTCTCAATTTACTTCTTCAGATATTTTTGGAAGACCACGCAGTCTTAATGTTTTAATACCACCTAGAGCGGACGGAAAGTTTAATCTCAATTTATTAGAAGGAGCTTCTGGGTCGCCTAGCTATATTGCTTTGCCAGATAGAAGTA
>JAAFJH010000107.1 GCA_013298875.1 Synechococcales cyanobacterium bin2.concoct.b11b12b14.033 | reverse complement strand
GATTTTTAATAAGTAATAATTCAGTTAGTGAGCTAGAACAGGCTTTGTTAAGCTTGACAAATGAAAATTTGCTGGCCGAAATGAGCCATAAATCGCGAAAGGTTTTTCAAAATAAATTCACCTCCGGGAAAATGTTAAATTCAATCAGTCAAGTTTATAAAGCAGTCAGCACCAATAATTAAGGACAATTCAAACTATTATTTATTTTTCGGGTGGGCGATAGGTTGGTTGATCGGGGAATTTTTCGGTTACAACGCCCTTATCAGATTTTTTGTCGCCAGTAAAAATTTTCATAATATCAAAGCCAAAATATTTCAAGCTATTTAGGAGTATCATTGTCGCCCCAAATTCATCCAAATTGCCTAAAAAAGGAATATTGTCAGGTAACAATTCAAAAATCCCAGCGGTTGGGTTTACTAAATAAATTAAACTCATTAAACCCAATAAACCTAATCCAATAGTTTTGGCTGGCGTTTTGGGTCCTTGGGAGAAATCGGTATTGGCTATTTTTTTAAAAATCATAATCTTTTAAATTCCCTTATTTCTGTGCAATTTAAACATTAATCATAAATATAGTCTAAATCAAAAATCGAAATATTGACTTAAAATCGGAATATCTTTATCGCCACGTCCTGAAAGATTAAGAATAATAATCTCGTCTGAGGAAGTTTGCGGCATAAACTTAAATAAATAACCAATTGCATGTGAAGACTCAAGAGCTGCCAAAATACCCTCGACTCGAGCTAATAATTGAAAACCTTGTAAGGCCTCATCATCAGTCACCGAAAAATATTCCGCCCGGCCTATATCTTTTAAATGGCTATGTTCAGGACCAACTCCCGGATAATCCATACCTGCTGAAATGCTGTGAGCTTCTTTTATGCGGCCGAAATTATCTTGCAGCAAATAACTTTTAGTTCCATGCAAAATACCGGGGCTGCCCTTAGTTAAGGTGGCTGCATGCTCAGTCGTTTCAATACCTTTTCCTCCCGCTTCCAAACCAATAAATTTAACTGATTGGTCTTCTTTGAAGGCATGAAAAATACCAATTGCATTAGAGCCACCACCAATACAGGCTAAAACATAATTGGGTAATTTATTATAACTTTCCAAGCATTGTTCCCTTGCTTCAGAACCAATAATTGCTTGAAACTCACGTACAATTAAAGGGTAAGGATGTGGCCCACTAGCAGTTCCCAAAATATAATGAGTATTTTCCACCCGGGAAACCCAAGCTCTAATGGCTTCAGAGGTAGCTTCTTTTAAGGTTTGTTCACCGTTTGTAACTTCCTGAACATTGGCACCCAACATTTTCATACGAAAGACATTTGGTTTTTGCCTTTCCATATCTTTGGCACCCATATAAATAGTGCAATTTAAATCGAGTAAAGCACAAGCAGTAGCTGTTGCAACGCCATGTTGGCCAGCTCCCGTTTCGGCGATAATATTTTTTTTGCCTAATTTTTTAGCTAATAAGGCTTGTCCAACGGCATTATTTATTTTATGGGCACCCGTATGGTTTAGATCTTCCCGTTTTAATAATATCTTAGCTTTACCAAAATACTCAGTTAGCCGCTTTGCATAATATAAAGGCGTTGGTCTGCCAATATAATTTTGGTACAAATTTTTTAATTCAAGCTGAAATTCTGGCTCTTTGATGGCATTTTCAAAAACTGTTTCAAGCTCACTCAAAGCTGGCATTAAAGTTTCGGGTACAAATTGACCACCAAAGTTACCAAAATAACCTTTTTTATTGGTATTTAATAAAGATAAATTCACTTTATTTTTTTGTTTAATAATTACAATCAATTTTAAAGCTAATTTGAAAAGCTGTTAATTGTTTATTTAAACTTTCTGAGTGTAGTTAAAATAAATTATTTCAATTCGGGCACATTTTCTTTTAATAATTTGCCGGGTGAAAAAGTTACAACATTCCGAGCAGGTACTTCCATTTCTTCTTTGGTGGATGGATTAATACAACGGCGAGCTTGGCGTGATTTGACTTTAAAAGAACCAAAATTGGCTATAATAATGTCTTCACCCTTTGCGATACTATCAGAAATGGCTTCCAAAACGGCATTTAAAGCTTTGTCAGCATCTTTTTTTGTAAATTCAGCAATTTCGGCAATTGCATCGATTAATTGTGCTTTATTCAATTTTCACGTCTCCAAAGAACTAATATGACCAAATATAAAGAATTCCGAGATTTAATGACCTTAAAAGGCCCAGACCCCGAAATAAACCTATGTCTAACCAAGATTAAAACATTTTTAGATTTATTAGGCAAGCCTCAAAATAAAATAAAATTAGTAATTCATATTGCTGGTACAAATGGAAAAGGCTCAACTTTGGCTTTTTTAGAAGCTTTATTTCAGCAAAACAATTTTAAAATTGGTAAGTATACAAGCCCACATTTGATTAGTTGGCATGAAAGGTTTCAAATAAATGGCCAAGCTATTTCCGCCGAAAGATTTGAAGAGCTTTGGTTAAAAATTTCTCAAGGAAAAGGATTTTCGGAATTAACTTATTTTGAAAAATTAACAGCTTTGGCTTTTGAATACTTTGCACTTGAAAAAGTTGATATTTTATTACTTGAAACTGGCTTAGGAGGCCGACTAGATGCGACTAATATGGTTGACAAACCAACTTTATGTTTAATTACAAATATTGACTTCGATCATCAGGAATATTTGGGAAATACTTTAGAAAAAATTGCCACAGAAAAAGCGGGCATTTTAAAAAATAAAGTGCCTTATTTAAGCACCGTTAAGCAAGCTAATTTGCAAAAAGTAATTGAAGAAGTAGCGGCCGAAAAAGAAGCCACAAAATTAAATTTAAAACCCGAAATTTTAGAAAAAATAAAAAATTTAGAATTAGGCTTAAAAGGTTTTCATCAGGCTAATAATGCTTATTTGGCTGTCCAAGCTTATTTGCACTTAGCGGAAAATTATCCGATTTTAAACTTAGAAAACAACTGGGCTTATATTGAAAATACAATTTGTAAACCAATTAATTGGCCAGGCCGCTTTGAACAGGTTACTTATAACCAAAACCACAAACAAAAAAGTTTTATTATTGATGGAGCACATAATATAGCGGGTGCCAAATCTTTGAGAGAGAGCTTACAAATTTATTCACAATCAGAAATTTGGCTTTTAGGTTTTTTAAAAAATAAAGATTATGCTGGATTTTTAACTGAATTATTTAAGACAAATTCTATGGATAAAATTAAGTATATTATTTTCACAAATGCCGCTGAAACAGACAAAAGTGCTGATTTAAACCAATTAAAAACTTTAGCCACAAAATTGGGCTTACCGGAAAATACAATCCAGCTGGAAGGCAGCCCAGAAAAAGCCTTTGATTTATTTATTAATTTGCAAAATGACCATAATATTGGAGTAATTAGCGGTTCACTTTATTTGATAGGCCAAATACTCAAATTGATGGATTAATCATCTAGGCTTTCAATAAAGCCAATTGCAATAGTAGCCGCCAAAGAACCATCAGCCGCAGCAGTTACCGCTTGTCTTAAAGGAGTTACACGCACATCTCCAGCCGCAAAGACACCCGGAATATTAGTTTCCAGTTTTTCATTGGTTATTATGCGATTTCCTTCGTCTAATTTAATTTGATCTTTAAATAAAGAAATATTAGGCTCTAAACCAACATAAATAAATACTCCATCACAGGCTAATTCTGATTGTTCTTGAGTTTTCAAGTTTTTGATTTTAACTTTGGTAACGCCCATTACATCACCTTCAATACTTTCAACGGCTGTATCCCAAATAAAATTCATTTTAGGATTATTTAAAGCTCTTTTTTGTACTATTTTTTCGGCTCTTAAAGTATCTCTTCGGTGAATTAAAGTTACTTTACTAGCATATCTAGTTACAAAATTACCTTCTTCCACGGCAGCATTTCCACCACCAACAACTACAACATGTTTATTTTTGAAGAAAGCTCCATCACAAACCGCACAATAACTAACTCCTTTACCAGCATATTCTTTCTCGCCAGGAACACCCAGCTTTCTATGCTCTGAACCGGTGGCAATAATGACTGATTTAGCTAAAATATCACCTTCTTCAGTCTTTAAAACTTTTGGCTGAGCTTTTAAATCAACCGAATAAATAGTAGTCAAATTCATATATTCTGCCCCAAAGCGTTTGGCATGCTCAATCATCATTTCAGCTATTTCTGGGCCTTTTTTACTATCAATACCAGGATAATTTTCTACTTCTTCGGTATTGTTTAATTCACCGCCAGGCAAGCCTTTTTCGAGCACTAAAGTTGAAATATTTCCTCTGGCACCATATAAAGCCGCTGACAAACCAGCTGGACCACCACCAATAATTATCAAATCGTAAAGTTTTTGCTTTTTATCAACTGCATTAGGGGTCTGTTTTATTTCATTTTCGGTGATTATACTCATATTAATATTATTATTCTCAAACTTTTAATTTATTTTAACTCTTAATTTAATTTTCTAACTTTTAATTATGTAAGCCTGAACTTAGGTCAGCTTTAAAAACCTTAAATAATGTGAGTTCAAAACGGATAAAAAGGTTAAAAAGAAGCAATAGAAGGGAAATTTGATAAATTAAGAGAAGGCTTTTTAGGCAAAAAAGAATAAGCAATTAATTCGTCTAATATGATATTTTTTTCACGAGGCTTTTTTTATTTAACAATACATATCTTAGCCTCAATCTTTTATTTTTCCTTTCAAAGTTTTGTACCGTAGTCAGCGTCTCACTACAGAATTAAAATTAGGTGAGCGAGAGCGAAGGTATCCTCCAGATAGAATGTACAGAGCAGGAAAGAAAGTTAATCCGCAAATGCAAGCAAAAAATATTTAAAGAATTATTTGAAATGGCTAAAATAGCCAAGTATGACAGGCCAAATCGCCAAATTCACGAAGATAATTTAAAAGCCAAAAGAGATTGGAAAAATAGCTTAGATACATCCTTTGAGAAAGGAAAATTGGAAGGGAAATTGGAAGGAA
>JAAFJH010000106.1 GCA_013298875.1 Synechococcales cyanobacterium bin2.concoct.b11b12b14.033 | reverse complement strand
TTACCTCCCGCTATTGCTGTTTTAAACCCAAAGCAATTACCCGCTGATCATCCTTTGCATTGGCTGCCTGGTGTAGGTGTCGTTTACAAATTAGCGGAAGAACTTTTGACTAGGCATAATTTACCTGAAAAAATTGAACCGCTTTTAGATTTTGTAGCTTTGGGCATGATTGCTGATTTAGCACCTCTCAGAGCGGAAAATCGCTTATTAGTTTTAGAAGGCTTAAAAGTTTTAACAAAGACCGAAAGACCTGGTTTAAAAGCTTTATTAGCTGAATGTGGTTGCCAATTAACTGATGAAGAAAGTATTGGTTTCGCGATGGCTCCTCGTATTAATGCTGCTGGACGCTTACAAGATGCTAATCAGGCGGTTGAGTTATTTTTGGCGGAAGATTATGAGAAAGCTCAAGTTTTATCCGAAAATTTAACTACTCAAAATAAAGAAAGACAAGAATTATGCGAACAAATTTATTTAGAAGCCTTAAAAAAAATAGAAAAAGAAATTGATTTGAGTGAGATGTGTGTTTTGATGCTTAAAGACGATAAATGGCATCATGGTGTGGTTGGAATTGTGGCTTCGAGGCTGGTTGAAAAATTTCATTTACCAGTTTTATTGGCGGTTGAAGAAAATGGCCTGGTGAAAGGTTCTGCTCGGGGAATTCCGGCTATTGATTTATTTGAAGAAATTTCTAAACATGCCGAATTATTAGGCAAATTTGGTGGACATAAGGCGGCAGCGGGCTTTAGTTTAAATACGGAAAATTGGACAATTTTTTGCCAAAGAATGCAAGCCGAATTGAAAAAGAATTTAACCGTGGCTGATTTGGAGCCGATTTTAAAAATTGATGCGGAATTATCAAATGAGCAGATGACTTTTGACGAATTAGATAAAATTTGGAATTTGGCTCCTTTTGGTATGGGTTTTGAAAGACCAGTTTTTACCTTAAAGGAAAATGCTCAAATTATTGATATAAAACCAATTGGCAAAGGTCAGGAACATAGCAAATTAACACTCAGAATTGGACAAAATAACTTTGAAGCTTTGCATTGGAGAGTAGGAGCTCATGAATTTGCTGAAGCTAAAAAATTAGGCAAAATACAATTGGCTTTTACGCCTAGTCGCAAAGTTTTTAGAGGGCAAGAAAGCTTACAAATTGAAATTAAAGACTGGCGAATTCCGTCTGGTGGCGAAGAAATTGACCTTGAAAATAGTAATTATGAAATTGAAGATTGTCGAAATGCAATAAACAATTTTGATTTGACGGAAAGTTTAAAGCACGAAAACAATTTGATTTTTGCCCAAGGTTTAAGCCTAATATCTTTAGAAAGTTTAAATTTGGAGCATAAAGGTGGGGCTGAAATTATTGACAGTATGAGCGATTTCGAGAATAGACAATTTGGGGAAAATCTAATTTTTTGGTCAATTCCTTTAAGTGTAAATTCTTTAAAATTAAGCCTAAAAAATTTAAAATCTAAACCATCCAAAATTGTTTTTTGTGGCCAAAATCTAAAACAAGAAGTTGACTTGAAAACCTTTTTAAGAAATTTAGTAAATGTTTTGAAGCAAAAAGTTAATAATAAGCCGGAAAAAGAATTTGAAATATCTTTGCCAGATTTAGCTTGTGAACTGGAATCTTTAGAAGAAACTTGCTTAGATGCTTTAAATATTTTGCAGGAAAGTGGCATTTTATCCTTTAAAATTGAGGCAAAAAACATTAAAATAAATCTTGCTGGCAAGCCTAAAAAACTCAAGCTAAATACTCAAAAATTACAAGCTAGTATTTTAGCAGAAAATAAAATCAAGCAAAACCTCATTCAAACACCGATTCAAAATTTAATTCAATAAAATAAAATGTCTAATTCAAATTCAATTGAAAATACTATTTTAACTTCCCTCAGAGATGTGCCAGACTTTCCTAAAAAAGGAATTATTTTTAAAGATATTACGCCAATTTTAAGTAATCCTCAGGTATTTAATCAAACTTTAAGTGCTTTAGCGGAATTACTTAAACCTTTAAACTTAACTCATATTGCCGGAATTGAAGCTAGAGGTTTTATTTTTGGTGCTCCTTTAGCCCGTGAATTGAATTTACCTTTTGTACCAATTCGTAAGCCCGGAAAATTACCTTGGAAAAAACAAAGTATTTCTTATACGCTTGAATATGGCTCAGCTACAATTGAGATTCATGAAGACGCTTTAGGAGATAAGGCAGAAAGTGCCAGAGTTGCCATGATTGACGACTTATTAGCCACCGGTGGAACCACTAAAGCGGCTTGCCAATTAATAAAAGCCATTGGGGGAAAAGTTGTAGTAGCTGCCTTTATTGTTGAACTTAGCTTTTTAAGAGGAAGAGCAGTTTTGGCAGAGGAAGTTTCTGAGATTAAATCTTTGGCTTGCGTGAAGTGATAAAAACAGCTCAAAATATATTGCAAAATTATAGTTTTATTGATCTTTTTGCTGGGATTGGTGGTTTTCATTTGGCTTTAAGTTCCATGGGAGCAGAATGTGTTTTTTCTTCGGAATGGGATAAATATGCAGCTGAAACTTATTATCAAAATTTCAAGATAAAACCTAACGGAGATATTACAAAAATAAACGAAAAAGATATACCAAAACACGATATTTTATGCGGAGGATTTCCTTGTCAAGCTTTTTCAATTTCTGGTAAACAAAAAGGATTTGAAGATACGAGAGGAACTTTATTTTTTGATATTGCCAGAATAGTAAATCATCATCATCCAAAAGTATTATTTTTAGAGAATGTTAAAAATTTAACAAAGCATGATGAGGGCAAAACTTTAAAAACTATTATTAAAACTTTAGAAGAATTAAACTATACAATTTTTACTAAAGTGTTAAATAGTAGTAATTTTGCACTTCCACAAAATAGAGAAAGAATTTATATTATTGCTTTTCATAATACTCTTGAATCACAGTCTTTCAAGTTTCCAAGCCCTGCAAATGAACCAGTTTGTTTAGAAAATATTTTAGAAAATCAACCTAAAAACGCTAAAATTATTGAGAGAAACGATATTGAAATTTACAAAAATTATACTGTTTCAAGTTCTTTATTTTCAGAAATTGAACTACTAAATAAGCCCATTCAAATTGGTAAAGTCAATAAAGGAGGCCAAGGAGAAAGAATTTACCATCCGTTAGGTCATGCAATTACACTTTCAGCTTATGGTGGTGGTATTGGAGCAAAGACCGGTTTGTATTTAGTAAATGGACAAATCCGAAAATTATCTCCCAGAGAATGTGCAAGAGTTCAAGGTTTTCCAGATGATTTTTTAATAAATCCTATTGATTCGCAAGCATATAAACAATTTGGTAATAGTGTTTCAGTAAATGTCTTGCAATATATACTCAGGGAAATTAGTAAAATTTTAGAATTAAATTACTTAAAAAATACAAATAAAAAAGTTTTAGAATATGCGTAAAGAACAACTTTTAGGCTCACAAACTGCGAAAAATGGATTCCTGAATGAAGATGATATTGTTAATAAATTTAATAATTGGCAATTAGATGAAGATGCTCAAAAATGGTTATTGATTATGGAGTATGAATTAGAAGAAATTGAGTATGTAAAAGCTCTTAAATTAAGTGGCTGTAAAACAGATGTACAAGTTCAAGTAACGATAAAACTCAAAGAAGCAATTGATGCTCAAAATTTGCAAGTTAAATTAGTTAGTAATCCGAAAGGGTTTAATCAAATTGATAAAAGATGGATTAATAAGTACATAGAAATGTGGAATATTCCAGAACAAATTGTCTCAATTTTGAAACGATATACTGGAGAAATAGCTCCCAGCACTGATAATCCTAAAGATAATCGCAGAATGTTTGCAAATGAATTTACTTCAAGAGAGTAAGAAAATATCTTAAATTGGTTAAGTGAAAATAAATCTTTAATAGTTTCAGATATACTTAAAGGTCGTGGACAGTTTTCAGCAGAATGGATGCTGGTTGCTCAAAAAGTCAAAGAAAACTCACGTTGGATTTTAAGACCAATGAATTTTTGTTTGAATCATTTTGGAAATGGAAATATTGAAATTACAAAACAAGGTAACTTCAAAATTGGAAGAATTACGATGCAGAGAAAAGGCGGAGACGGAGGAAGACATACGGCACAAATGTTGCAATTTAAAATAAATCCAGCCGAATTATTTGATTATGATTAGAAAATAGCGTTGGATATACGAATAAAAGTTACTTGGATTTTTATTCGGAAGAGCAGTTTCGGCAGAGGAAGTAATCCGAGATTAAATCTTTAGCTTGCGTAAAATGATTTTATGGATGCCTTGCTGAATTCTGTTTTTATAACTTAACAGGCTGGCTTATTCTAAAATTTGTCTTTCTAAAACTAAATTTCTTTCAATAGCTTTTGCTTCGCTAAATTTTTCCCCGTAGCGAGCTTTCAATTTTTCAATATTTTTTGCCATAACTGTTTCAAAGTCAATATTTAAACTATCGGCCATAATAGCTAAATACCAAAATAAATCACCCATTTCTTCTTTTAAATTCACTTCATCCAGTGGCTTTCCATAAAATATATGTTTTTTTAAAGAGTCTAAAATCTCGGCTGATTCAGTTGCAAGTCCAATTCCTGAATGTAAAAGCCTAATCGTTTGTTCGCTTTCTAGGCGCTTTTTAATCGGCTCAAAATCATTAGATTCGGTTTTAATGGCTGATTCAATATATTCAGAAGTTTTCATGTGATTTTAAATTGTGGAATACAAGATTAATTTTTCATAATAAACAAAAACCCCTATACTATTTTTAAGGAGCAAGGGGCAATTTGTTTTACTAAAAGCAAAGATCAGAAATTATTTAACTTTCTTTTCTTCAACTTTTTTAGTTTCAGTTTTGGTTTCGGTTTTCATTCCATCTTCTGAAGAAGTGGTGGTTTCTTCCGTTTTCATTTTTTCTTCGGTTTTAGCTTCGTCGGTTTTTTCAACTTCAGCTTTAGGTTCTTCGGTTGTAGTATTTGTTGACTCTGTAGTTGTCGTTTCAG
>JAAFJH010000105.1 GCA_013298875.1 Synechococcales cyanobacterium bin2.concoct.b11b12b14.033 | reverse complement strand
TTAATGCACAGCCTCAAAATATAAGCTAAGTGTGCTAAAAAACAATCATTATGTCAAGCTTAGCGGCTTTTATTTTAATTTTTTAAAGAGCAAAGATTTAACTAAATTCAGGCAATGCCGTTTTTATATTAGGTCAATTATTTCACTGTCACTTTTTTCATTGTCAATTATTGTCTGTCTCAAGGAATTAATTATTCTTTCACCGCATTTTTGAAAGTTTACTATTTTTTCTTTTATAAGGTCAAAATTAATTGAATCAAGAAATTCTTTGGGCAAGTCTGTGGGTATTTCAAAACGATTACTTCGATCTCCCCAAAAAGTAAATGTTATGTTTTTGTCAATAACTTCAGCATGTACCTCTTTATGGTTTCTTGAGGTTCTCAGAAGTATGCATAATGGAAGAAGCAATTTTCCATAATATTGATAGGCAATTTCATTAGTTATATCAGGTATAACAATAAGTTCAGAATGTAATTTTTCAATCAAGGGAATTGAAACATGTGTACTAAGATTATTATAGTCCATTTCGGCAAGTAATCCATAGAAATGGTCTTTTGACATCAGACTAGCTATATTGTCATCGATTTCTAATTTAAGTTTATTATAGAGTGTTCTTTTATTCTCAGGACTGACTTTACTGATATACAATGCACCAAAATACTCTTGCAGTGATCTATGTGGAAATGTATAATCGAGACCTTCTTTGTTAAGTATTCCTATTGCAACTTGTAAATCGTCAATAAATTTATCATTATCAAAGTTTAGATTTTTCTTTTTGGATTTTATTATATCAAGCTTATCCGTTAAGTAATTACTTGGAAATAGAAATTTCTCTTCAAAATATGAAAGAAATGAAAACAATTGTAATATTTCTTCAAATTGGTCTTTTGAAAGACCTGAGATTTTTTCCCTAACGTACGCTAGTTTGGAAACGGCATCATGTGTTGAAAAAAGTGTATCAAAAACTTGATCATAAAACTCACTTCTTTTTTGTGGAATATCAGAGTATGACTGAAAAGTAAGAATAAACATTGATAACAACAATGGGTTACTTAAAAAAGTATTGTAAGAATGATTCTCAACTTTATTAATTGCTTTTATTATTTTTTCAGCAAGTTCGGATTCAGAATTTGGAATCTGCTTTTTAACAAAAGAGGCAATTTCATTTGGTTCAAGGTCACAAACGTGAAAATTTGTAAATAAAGGAAGTAAGTCCACACTCGTGTATGGTCTTGAAGTAATAACGTATTTATTTAAGGGATATTTTTGTACAAAAGAATCTATGTCTTTTGTTGTTTTTGATTTTATTGAAGAATTTAATTCGTCATATCCATCAAAGAAAAAAACAAAACTGTCTGAACTTAAAAGTCTATCTATAATTGGATTTGAAAAACCCAACTTCTGAAAATGGAATATTTCATTGTAAATATAATCGTTAATTGAACCCTTAAACTCATTTAAATACCTAAGCTCAATTTTAATTGGAATTTTAAAACCCTCGTCAAAACAATTTGTGTATAAATATTTTACTATCGTACTTTTTCCGCTACCCGCACTTCCTATTATGGTAATATAATTGTATTTGTTCAGTAGTCGTCTTGCAGATGATGTTGGGACTCGTTTATTGGCAACGTTCTCCTTGTGGATAAATAAAGGCTGGTAAAACTCATTAAGTGACTTTGGTTCTGCTCTATGTAAAATTGTCTTTGAAAAAAAGTTTCTTTTATATTCTTCGACTTGATATTCAGTTAATCGATTTGAAAATGTTTGCTGTATTTCATTTCCAACTAATGCTGTTAATTTTTCAATTGGTCCTTTAAGAGCGTAAGCTAAGTCTTTTATTTCCATGTTAACTGATTGTTCCTAAAATGGCACATAACTAATGTTTGTACGAATACATTATAATTCAATTATTATAATGTCCTAAAATAGAAATCACACTAACTAAAATTTTATTCTCAAAAACTTGGTAAATTACTCTATTTTTCTTATCTAATCTTTTGGGATAATGAGCTTGAAGATTATGTTTAAGTTTTTCCATTTTGAAAGCAGGAGAGTAAGGGTTTTGTTCAATATCTTTTAATATCTCAAATAATTTAGACATTCATAAAGTCCTTTTGGACTTTATGAATGTCTTTTTGGGCTTTTTTAGTTAAAACCAAATTATACATATTTGTTTAATTATAAAAACCTACTTCATTCAAAAAATCTCTACTTTCTTTTACAGACAAAAACCCACTATCTAAACCTTCTTGAATCAATTTAGCTTCTTCTTTAGTTGTCTCTCTGAAAGGAATATTTTGACTTTTTGTTTTCTGTTTCTTCTTTTTTTGATAAATTTTACTAGCAAGTTCCAAAAGAAAATCTTCCAATTCTTCTAAAGGTAAATTTAATAAAGTTTTTTGAATTTTTAGTAATTCTATTTCAGACATAATGAAAAATGATTGAAATAATTTAATTATAAAACAAACCCTAATTTATTTAAGCCACTTTGCCAGTGTAATATTTGGGATTTCACCGTTTAAACTTAACCATATTTATAATCAAGAAAAACTTGAGAAAAGATTCAGTAATTTTTCAATTATAATAAAATTATGAGATTAGTTTGTTGGAGACTGATTGAAATAGTTTTAATTTTTTAAATGTTATTTAATTTTCAAAATACTTATAATAAACTACCAGAGATTTTTTATTCAAAACAATTACCCAGCCCTGTAAGAGAGCCTAAATTATTATATTTCAATACTGATTTAGCTCACGAATTAAATTTAAATATACAAAATCAAGAAGAATTAACTTTAATACTTTCAGGAAATAAGCTCTCTTCTGGTTCAGAACCAATTGCGCAAGCCTATGCTGGTCATCAATTTGGACATTTTACAATACTTGGTGATGGACGAGCTATTTTACTAGGAGAAATTTTAGACAAAAACCAAAAAAGGAAAGACATACAATTAAAAGGCAGCGGAAAAACTACTTTCTCTCGAGGAGGTGATGGAAGAGCTACTTTAAGTTCTGTTCTTCGGGAATATATTATTAGCGAATCAATGTATGCTCTAAATATTCCAACAACCAGGAGTTTGGCGGTAATTGGTACTAGTGATAAGGTTTTTCGGGGAGATTTATTAGCGAGTGCTGTTTTGACAAGAGTGGCTGATAGCCATATTAGAGTTGGAACTTTCGAATATTTTGAAGATACTAACTCTCTTAAAATTTTGGCTGATTATGTGATTGAGAGGCATTATTCTCATATACAAAATACACCTAATAAATATCTTGAATTATTAGAAAATATTATTAATGCACAGGCTCAGTTAATTGCCAAATGGATGAATATTGGCTTTGTGCATGGAGTCATGAATACCGATAATATGACTATTTCTGGAGAAACTATTGATTATGGACCTTGTGCATTTATTGATGAATATAATCCAGACACGGTTTTTAGTTTTATTGACACAAATGGCAGATACTCTTTTAGTAATCAAGCGGGAATTGCACTTTGGAATTTGTCGAGATTAGCCGAAAGTCTTTTGCCTTTATTCGATTCAGAGCCAGCCAAAGCTCTTGAACAAGCTAAAGAAAAACTTTATAAATTCAGCGAAGAATTTGAATTTTATTGGCTAAATGAATTCAGAAACAAATTAGGCTTACAAGAAGAAATTCCTGAAGATCATGATTTATTTAGATCTTTATTGGATTTGATGCACAAAAATAAAGCTGATTTTACAAATACTTTTAGAAATTTAAGCAAATTCAATAATATATTTCCCGAGGGTTGTGAAACTAAGAATGCTGATTTATGGCTAGCGACTTGGAGAGCAAGACTAAAACAAGAAAAAACAAGTCCTCAAGAACAAATAAACCTAATGAATAAACATAATCCCGTTTATATTCCTCGCAATCACCGAGTAGAACAGGCTCTCTTGGCAGCAAATCAAGGTGATTTTTCTTTATTTGACAAATTATTAGAAATTATGAAAAAGCCTTTTAGTGAAAATATTATCTGGCAAGAATATACTGAATTACCAAGCGAAAATGAAAGAGTAAAACAAACTTTTTGTGGAACTTAATTTTTTTGTTTATTATTTTTTTCTTTAGGATTATTATTTTGGCTTTGCACAGACTGGATTTTAAGGCTTTTTATTTTAATATTATATTTGGCTAAATTGTCTTTTAAGGTTTGCAGCTGAGAATTTAAAATTTGAGTTGCTTGTGCAGAACCAATAATTTGGGCGGTAATTGAAGAGTTTGAAGCATCGTATTGAATTGATAATTGTTCAATTGGTTCTCCAGAGGGCATTTTTAAATTCAAGCTAGAATTTTGAGAATTTACATTTAACTGAATATTATCTTCTAATGAATAAAGCCTGGAATTGTCAGTATAAATTAAACTATTTTTTTCATCGATAATTGGTTGATTTGCTAAATTAAAAATGGGAATTTGTGTGTTCAAAGAGTCAATCCAATCATTTACGTCCAATTCTTCAATTATTTTTTCTGAATCTTTGTCTTTTTCTTGCGGTAAAGTTAATTGTAAATATTTTTCAAAGGGAATGATTGGCTCAGGGAGTTTATATTTGGATTGATCAAAACTTGAATTTAACTTGGAATTAACTGAAACTTCTTGGGACGGTTGATTTGATTTTGATTTGGCTAATATTTCAGTCGTCGAGTTCTCCATTTTTTTCTTGATTTAAACGTCTCATGGTAAGGGCTAATTCATTAAATTCTTTTTCTTCGGCTTTTAATTCATTAAAGAGGAAAAGTTTTTTTTGTTTATTTTTGTGTTTTCGCAATACTTCTGTTTTTTGCTGAGCCTGAACCATTTTTTCTTTGACAATTTCCAAGGCTTTTTCCGCCTCAATAATCTCTTCTTCCAAAATATCTTTCTGACTTTTTAGGTAATTTAGTCTATTTAAGTAAAGAATTGGTGCAGTTAAACCATCTGGTTTACTTAATTGGTTTTGAGTTTCCCATTGCTCAATTTTATTATTTTCTAATTTTTCTTGTAAATTTTTAACAAGTCCAATAGCTTCCTGAAAATCAGTTTTGGCTTTTTCTAATTCTTGCTCTCTTAGCTCTAAAACTCTTTCTAAGCGATATTTAA
>JAAFJH010000104.1 GCA_013298875.1 Synechococcales cyanobacterium bin2.concoct.b11b12b14.033 | reverse complement strand
CTTTATTTGTTTTAGGTTTTTACAACTTCCACTACTAAAGAGTCTGAATCAGGTTTGTTTCTATTTTTAAGATAATAATCCAAAACAACATTTAATAAACCAGCCATTGGCAAAGCAAAAACAACGCCCGTGATACCTCCTGCTTTGGCTCCAATAAAAACTACCAAAATTATTACTACTGGGTGAAGACCAATAGCATTGCCCATAATTCGGGGTGTTAAAAAATTGTCTTTAATGATTTGTGTATAAAACATATAAGCGACAAAGGCAATTAAAGCTTTAATTAAAGGATTTCCAAAAATCGGATCTGGGTTGAATAACATTACTAAAACTCCTAGGCCTATGCCCAGAAAGCCACCAATAACTGGAATAATTTCGACTAAAGCTTGCCAAATACCCAGCAATAACGCATAACGAGAGCCTAAAAGTGAATACATAAAAAATACATAAACGCCACTAAAAAATGACAATTGTACTTGTCCGATAAAATACCCTCTTAAGCAGCGGCTCAAGTCATGTCTTAAATTATTGGCATGTTGACTATATTCTTCAGATAGTGGCCGAATTAAACCATCCCAAATACGAGGTCCATCAATTAAAAAATAAACTGACAAAACAATAGTAGCCAAGCCTGAAATGGCAAAGTTTATGGTACTAAAAGCAAATTCAAAAAATTGATGAAGGGCTTTTTGGCCAAAGCTACTGACTGATTGACTTAATTCTTTTGAAATCAAAGCCAAATCAAATTTATAAGGAAAACCGCTGGCATTAATTCGGCCATTATAATTAACCAACCAAGACTGGATTTTTTGAAAGTAAGAAGGAGTCTGAGAGGTTAAAGACTGAATTTGTAAAATTAAATTAGGAATAACAAAAATGGCAAATAAAATAGCAATTATGCCAATCAATGAGTAAACAATAGCCACTGCCCAGCCACGATTCCTAATTTTGAGCTTGGCTTGAATTAAGTCGACGGCACCGATTAAAAGATAAGAAATTAAAATCGAAAAGCCAACAATATTGGTTACATCACTAAAATAATTACATAATCTACTAAATCCCCATAGAATGAGGCCAAGCAAAACTATAATTCCGCATTGAAAAAATCTTTTTTGCCAAATAGTTAATTGTTCTAATTCTGAAAAGCTCATAGATTAACAATTTATCATAAGATTTTATTTAGAAAAGGTATTTCTTCAATTTAAAACCTGAAAATTCTTTGACAGAAAATGCAGAAAAATTCACTTTGGCATATAACTTTATTTTTATTAATATTTTCTTTTTGGTCAGTTAAGGCTTTCAGTCAAGATTTAAAAATTTCTTTATTTCAGACCCAAGTTTATAATTTACCCAAAAGTATTTTGGTGACGGGACAATTTAAAATAGTAAATTCTTCAAACCAATTATTCAATGGGCAATATCAAGTTGTGTGTGCAAATAAAAGTCTGCAATTAAAATCTTTAATTTTTCCGTCCAGAATTATTGTGCAAAAGCCTTTTTTTATTTTTCAAGGTCATTCAGTCAGGTTGGAGTTTGGCCAAATTAATAGAGCTTACCCCAATATTATAATTATTAAACCAGATAATTTTTGTAAATTGCACTTTGAGAATATTGTTTCCGAAAAAGATTATATAAATATTGTAACGGGCAGTGAAATGCCAAATACGTGGCCAGAAGAAGCTTTAAAGGTGCAGGCTATTTTGTCACAAAGCTTAATGAAACAAATGCTAATTAAACAAAGGCAAAATAAAAGTAAAATTTATGATTCCACTCAACAGCAGGCTTATTTAGGCTTAGACTATGTTAATGAAAATATTAAAAAATCGGTAAGTGCTGTTAGGGGAAAATATTTAAAACAAAAAGAAATTTACTTTCATGCTGATTGTGGAGGGCAAAATACTAGCTCAGTTTATTTTTCGGGGAAGCCAGAGGCAAACAACTTTAAAAGTATAAAATGCCATGGCTCAGCCTTATCGCCTTTTAATAAACCCCATATTTTCCAATTATCTAAATTAAAATTCAAAAAGCTTTTTGGCTGTTCTGAGCTAAAAATTATAAAAAAAGATTCCGGCGGGCGACCTTTGGTGGTTGAATTGTGTGGCAAAAAACAGCTTTCAGCCTATAAATTCTGGCTACAAATTGGGCAAATTTTTGGCTGGGACAAAATACCAAGTACTTTATTTAAATTAAAAAGTAATGAAAAATACTTTATTTTCAGTTCGATTGGAGCGGGGCATGGTATTGGAGTATGTCAGTGGGGAGTTTATGATTTGGCTTCTAAAGGGAAAAACTATCAAACTATTTTACAAATTTATTATGGCGAAAATATTTTCAAGTGAAACTCAAATTTTCTTATCACTATTACTCTTGAATCGAAGATTAGTTCAGCTAATATAATTATTTTAAAAAAGTCGTAAAGCTATTTTGATTTTCAGCTTTTTCAATAGTTTTTAATTCAAAGCATTTTATGAATTTGCTCTGATAAAAATTTAATATTTGACAGTTTACCTTTAATGACATCTTTCAAACAAATAATTAAAACTATTAAAAGTAATATATAAGGCAATAAGCCGATCAGATGCTGAAATGTATAATTAGAAAACTTAAAAAAACTAAATATTTGAATTGAAATAGATTGCAAAAAACCAATCAAACCTTGCAATAAATAAAATAAAAGCCCAGTTAATATACTTTGATAAACATGAAACTTAGTAAAGCGGCTTTTGACCGTGCCTAATAATAAACAAATAAAACCAAAAATTCCTAATGAAATATACGAAAGACTCGCCAATAATTTGTCTTTAAAATCTGGTAATAATTTTATTATTTTTGAGTCTGACATTTAAATTAAACCAAAGCTTCTTCACGAGCTAAATTAGAATTTGAATTGTTTAGTTTACTGGTTGAGTTTTGATTTGTTTTATTGTTACTTGAAAGAGAATTGTTTTTGAGTGAACGGAAGCCAATAAAAGCAATATAAGCAAAAGAAATAACACCATTAATAATTAAGCTTAAAGCCAATGAATGAGTTAATTTTTCGCTGATAAAACCAATTAAAAGCTGAGTAACGGCTCCACCAATAATAGCGGTGCATAAAATACCAGCCACTGTCGATTCTTTGCTTTTGTCGAATGAGTTAACAGCCAAAGAAAATATACTAGGAAACATAATCGAAGTGAAAAAGCCAATTCCGATAAAAGCAATGGAAGCCAAACTGCCAGAAGAAGCTAAGCAAGCTGCCACTAATAAACCTAAACAAGCAATTGAATAAGCAATTAAAGCTTTCGGTGCTTCTAAAACTTTAAGCACAAAACCACCGGTAAACCTGCCAACTGATTGTAAAGCCCAGTAAAGAGAAACTATTTTTCCTGCATCAGTAACGGTAAATTTGTGTTTGTCTACCAAAAAGGTTGAAATCCAATTTGCAATGCCAACTTCAATACCAACGTAAATGAAAATCCCAAAAGCAAATAAAAGCATTAACGGATTGCGAGCCAAACTTAAATAATCAGCTACAGAAGGCTTTTTAACTTCTTCGCCGGAACTATTATTTGAAGGTATAAAAGTAAATAAAGCAAAAGCACATAAAACCAAACCCAAAAAGGCCGCCACAAAATAAACTGCACTCCAATCCCAGCCCATTTTATCTTTTAGCAAAGCTATCAACCAAGGACCACTAAAACCACCAACTCCACAGAAAACTTGAGCCATAGTCAAATTGCTTGAATATTTAGTCGGATCTTCATCCACTTCTTTAACCAATAAATTACCAACTATTTGCAAAGCGGTTACGCCAATACCAATGGTAAACAAAGAAAATAAACCCATTAAAAAACTGGGGAAAAAAGCAAAAGCCAAGGAACCAATGGCCATTAAAGAACTACCATAAATAAAAGCTTTTTTGCTGCCAATTTTATCGATTAAAATTCCTTGCGGTAATGAAGTTAAGCCATAAGCCAAAAAGAAAGCAAAACCTAAAAAGCGAATTGTCGAATCGTCTAAATTAAAATCAGCCTTCCAGAAAGGAAATAAAGCTCCCGGAATATTGGTAATTAGGGCAAAAGTAAAATAATTCAATAGCAAAAGAATTAATAATTGAAGTCTTTGTTTATTATTCATTTAATTGTCTCCATGGTCATGATGAATGAGAGCCGCCGCTCCGTAAATTGAAACATTATGCGTTAAACCCGCTGGCAAAACAGGTATTTCATTGGCAAATTTATTAATTGTATAATTAGACATTGTATTTTTTATTTTATCAATTAAAATCCCTTCGGTATTGCTGGCAACTCCTCCACCAATAATAATAGCTTCCGGGTCTAAAAGACTAATTATTCCTCCTAGCCAAATACTAATCATGTGTCCAGCCTCTTCAATTAAGCTTATCGCAAATTTATCTTGATTTAATTTAATGGCTTTACCCAAATCGGAAGTAGTTAAATTTTCCAAGTTACCATCGGGGAAATAGTCCCAAAGGCTGGTTGGAAATTTATCTTTACTTGAATTAGCCATTAATTTTTTGGCTCTTTTGGCAATAGCAGTTCCTGAGGCAATACTTTCAATACAGCCTGGCACTCCACAATTACAGTCAATTTCTTTTTCAAAGTTTATTGTAATATGACCACCTTCACCAGCTAAGCCATTTTTCCCACGATAAATTTTGCCATCAATGATAATACCTGTTCCAATCCCCGTGCTAACCGTTACGTATACAAAATTTTTATACCCTTTACCAGCTCCAAATATCATTTCTGCATAAGCAGCCGCATTAGCATCATTGTCAAGGCTGACTGGGACTTGGTATTTATCTTGTATAATTTTAGCTAAAGGCAAATTTCGCCAATTAGGAATATTAGGTGGATTAATCAAAACTCCTTGCTTGAGCGGGCCTGGTGCACAAACTCCAATACCTTTTACTTTTTGCCAATCACAATTCAATTCGTCTAAAGATTTAAAGACTTGATTTAAAACAGTTTGCTCGTCAGATTTAGCTAGAGTTGGGTTTCGGACTGACTGGCCGATTATTTCGCCTTTTAAAGTTAAGCAACCGGAAACTATTTTAGTTGCCCCAATATCAAGGCCAATTATTAAATCTTGTGACATATTTATTTCAAGGTTTAAGTCAACAGTTAAGTTGTATA
>JAAFJH010000103.1 GCA_013298875.1 Synechococcales cyanobacterium bin2.concoct.b11b12b14.033 | reverse complement strand
TAAGCTCAGTAATAGAGCAGAAAGAAATATTTTGTTTTTCATGCATATTTTAAGATTTACCAAACTTAATTAAATTTTAGCTTAAAATCAAATTATAAAATTATTAAAAGAAATTATTGCTAACTGCTTGTTTTAAGTTTATAATCTTTCTCTCTTGTGTATGTAATTTTTATTGGGGAGTCGCCAAGCGGTAAGGCAGCGGGTTTTGGTCTCGCCATCCGAGGGTTCGAATCCTTCCTCCCCAGAGTCTTTGAAAAAGAGAGTCCATTTGCAAATATATCAAAGGGCTTTTCCCAGTCCCAGTTAAGCTTTCCATTTTTTAGCGTGCAGTTCGAAAGTAGAATTTTTAATAAGTTCGATTTCTCTTCGTTCGACTGTTGCATGTAAAGTTCTTTTGCTCGATTAGCAATATTTAAAAATTGAACCCCAAATTCTAAATAGCTTTCATTTGCTTTATCGTAAGCTTCAATGATTTTTTGCATTCCTCTCAATTCTTGAGTCCAGTTTTGATGTTTGTCATGCCAAAACTCTTCAGTTATTTTTCCGTCAAGCTTATCAATATAAATTTGATTAATTCTGTCTCTCCATTTTTGACATTCAGTATTTAACTTTTTAATTTTTTGTTGGTGAAATTCTTGTTCATCTTTATTGCTTTGTTTTAGAGCCTCTATTACCCATTTTTTTTGTTCATCAGTCATACAAATAGAAAGAACTGCTTTTTGAAATTGTTCTTCAAGAGCCTCTTCACGCATATATTTTTCTTGGCTGCATTCACCCTTTCCATGAGTACAGTGGTAATAAATATATTTTCCCTTTTTAATTTCAGCTGTAATGGCACTTCCACATTCTCCACAAGTAATTAAATTAGCAAAAGCAAAAGAATGTTCTTTTCTGTACAAAGGTTTTCCATCTTTCTTAAAAGCTCTTTGAACCTCATCAAATAATTCTTCAGAAATCAATGGTTCATGAATGCCTTTGTAATATTTCCCACTAAAATAAAATTGACCAATATAAAAAACATTTTTGAGCATACTTTCTAAGTGGCTTTTGTCTAGTTTAGGTTTATTTGGTTTATAAATAAATCCTTCTTCATAAAGCTGTTTTGCAACACTGCTAAGAGATTTACTTCCTTCAGAATAAAGATTAAAAGCTCTAATAATTAATGGTGCAGTTTGTTGATTAATAAGAATAGTTTTTGTATTTAGTCTTTTATAGCCAAGAGGAGGAGTTGCAGGATATTCACTAAGTTCACATTTTTGCTGAAACCCTTTTTTGACTTCCTCACTTAAGTTATCAATGTAATTCTTAGCCATGAGAACCTTGATTCCATGAATAAACTTATCATGTGATTTTGAGGTGTCGCTAAGGATAGCTCCTTCTTTCACCAAATGAACTTCTAAGCCATTAAAATCATCTAAAAGAATATAATCTTTAAAATTACGATAAAGTCTGTCAGTCTTTTCAACCAAAATAATTTTAACTTCTTTGTTTTTCTTGAGGAATTTTGTCATTTCCCCAAAATTAGTTCTGCCTTCTTTCTTAGCAGTCTCATTATCAGTAAATTCTTTAACAATCTGGAATCCTTTTTTAGTTGCATATTCATTGAGAACCTTTAATTGAGCTGGTATTGAATAGCCTTCTCGCTCTTGTTCACGGCTTGAAACACGGGCATAAATAACAGCTTTATTCATTTGTTGGTAATCTCCTTCAGCAAATCTTCCAGCTCTTCCCTTTTATAGAGTCGGTACTTATTCATGGGATTTCTATAAGCTTTAAGTTTTCCTGCATTATCCCAACGCCTGAGAGTCATTTTATCTACCCCCACTAATTCTGCCGCCTCATTAATAGTTAGTAAATCTTTTAAATTAATTTCTTTTTTTTCTAATTTGCTCATGTCTGAAATCTTACAACATTATACAAAATATATCAAGATTAACTTCAAGTTTGGCGAAAAAATATTGAAAAGGGAGCGTATTTGGGTATAATTAATATAGAAAACCTGCTTTATTTGAAAGTCGACCATTGTCGTCTCAGGGTATCCTGATTAGGGTAATTGCGGGTTTATTTTATTTTTACGCTTATGAAACAAGTAAAAGCCATTAAAAAATTGAACAAAACAATATGAATGACCTTTGGGCTTTGTTTGGTTTATTTCCAGGAAAAGAAGTTCAAATAACCATTGCAGAAGAATTGGATGAAACGGCTTTTAAAAGGGCGGGAATTGAGAATTTTTTGAAAGATGATAATGAGGTTGATTCAATGTATGATGAAAAGTACAGAAAGGTGATTGTATGAGTTCAGAATTTAAATTTGGAGACATTTCCTTACTTGTAACTATTAATTCAAAAAAATACGCTTTACTCTTGTTTCAGTTACATGCCCGTTACATAGAAGAAAGCCTCACTAAGAAGGCGTTTTCAGTATCAAAAAATGCTTCCAGTTACATGCCCGTTACATGAAAGATTAAATTTACTTAAGCCCAAAAAGGTACATATTTTCTATCTTTGTTTGATTTGTTAGTTGGATCTTTTTCCTTTATAAAACCTTCTTTCATCGCTATTGCAATTATTCTTGAGACAGCTGGATAGTTCTTTGCTTCAATTTGTAATCTTTCTCTAAGGGATTGATTTGTCATGAATTCATTGGCTAACCACTTGAGACAACAATGTTGAAAACAGGCTCTTACTCGGTCTTCTTTTGTTAGATCGCTAAAGTTTTTATGAGAATATAGAATAGCTTTAGTAAAAGAATCATCCGTTCTAAAATCTGGTGCTGGTAAGTTGTATTTTTCACACTCAGATACAACTCGATCTATTCCAATTCCCCGTTCTTCACATAGATTAATTCTTCTCATAAAACTTGTTAACTCTTCATTCCTTGATTGAGGGCTATGGTCAATAAATCTTAGAGTTTCAATCAGCGGCTTCCCTGGATTACTAATTTCGATTCGGTCTTCAAAAATCTCAACTAATACTCTCATTCCAGTTATTGTAAAATCTTGATGAATCAAGGCATTCGCAATAAGCTCTCTAAGAATGAGAACCGAATAAACTTCTTTGACTTCTCTTTTTACATGAGTCTCTTCTTTTAATGGGATCTGGCTTTGAATAAACTTGATTAGATTTTCAAAGGCAACAGCATAACCTTTAATACCTTGAATGTCTTTTAAGGCTTCTAGCTTATTTTTTCCTTTATAAACAAGTACTCTGGGTGCTTTATGTCTTATATTGTCAAACTTTGTTAAGTCCTTTGCAAAGAGGATTGCACCTAGCTGAGTTATTTGATACTTACCTCTATTTTTTACAATTAATTTATCTTGTAAGAGCTTATCAATGATTAGCACTTTTTCATCTGTCTGGGGCTGAGAAGTCAGTTCTAAGTATTTTGTATAAGCTAAAAGTTCCAATACCTCATCAATTGTCAAGCCCGCTTTTGCAATAGACATTTCAAAGTTAACTTTCTTAGTCCAGATTTGTCTTTCCTTTTCTGGATTGTCTTTTAGATTGTGGGTGGTTTCCCCTATTCTGATAAATTCTTTATTATCAAATTGAACAGGTCTATCTGTAGCGGATGAGACTTCCAGGATAACAATTCTTTTTTGATTATTCTCGAATTCGTAGAAAGAAAAGTTCTTTGGTCTAATCTTTTGAGTTAACCAATGTTCTAAAGGCTCATTTCCTACTTTTTGAGTATTCGGTGAAAACTGGGTGCCTATGACCTCGAAAGTTTTATCTTTTATTCCAAAAATCAAGTATCCAAAAGGTTTATCATTCAACAAAGCACTATTAGCCAAAGCTGATATATACTCACCTATTTTTACATGATCAGAATTGCTATCTTTGAACTCAAGCCATTCAAGCTCTGACTTTGCTGTTCTAGCAGTATCAAGAAGTTCTTTTAGTAATGAATTCAAATCTTCTTCTCTCATAGCTCCTCCCCAATCAAAGCTAATTCTTTATGAGTTAATTTAGTAGCTTCTTGGAAATCTCTTTTAAGAGCATCGTAAACATGAATTTTTATTAACTTTACTACTTCAAGGCTAGCATCACAGATTATTTGTGTAGAGTCATTTTGTTCATTAGATTTTTCCCAATTGAAATGTGCTAACTGATTTATTGCTTTATAACTTTTTTCTAGATTTTCTTTTACAGGGTTTTTAAGTACTCTAGGAGATAATACAGGAAGACCTAAATCAGTAATAAATTGTTCATGTTTCTTTTCATGTGGTTTGTGAGGTTGAAAGTACCCATTGTCATCTAAGTTTCCAATACCCATAAAATTTACTAGACTTCTTTGTCCCACACCAGAAGCTACAACAAGACAACTATTAATACCTTCTTGAAGAGAAGTCTCTTTAAACTCTTCGTACTTGTCATTTAAAGTATTATCAAATCTTCTTTTCCAAATACTGTAAATAGATGGCAAAGCAATTGTGTATCTAATAATCCAAGGTAAATATTTTTCAAGAATCAATTTTTTATATTCCTCATCTGAAATATTGTTTATGTCTTGAAGTTCTCTCATCAAGCCTTCTCCCCAATCAAAGCCAATTCGCTATCGGTCAAAGTTGGATCAACAATCTTGGCCTCTTCAGCTGTTAAGCCATAAAGTTTATAAACCATTAAATCAATTTCTTTCTCTAGGTTTGTTGTATCAATTTCTTTGTCTTTTACTTTTAGTGAAATTATTTCAGTAACCTTAGCTTCTAATTCAGATGAAATAATTTCTTTCGGTAATGGCAATTGCTCAATGTATTTAGGTTTTATATTATAGTCTACAAAAGAGTTAGAAAAATACCAATTCATAAGCTGGGAGTTAAGAATTCCTAAAAGTACTTTTAATGAATTTCCATTTTCAGAAATAACAAAGGAAAAATTGTTCAAAGGATAGTATTCCCCATTACTGTCGAGTGTACAAACCAATCTAGCGGGCATACTCAATTTTCTGATATATTGAATTAGAATTTTTGGCTGTTCATAATTTATATTATTTAAACCTGCTAAATCACTACAGACATTTAAATAATCGCCTTGCCAATCAATGGTATATTTCTTTATATTTTTTGCTGACGAAGCACACTTTTTCCAATTTTCAATTCCCTTAACTTCCTTTGAAAGAAATCTCTCATTATTACCTGTTTTTATTCCATAAACTACTTTAAATGATTTTTTTATTGGCTCTAAATGTGAAACTCTCTTTAGTAAGTTTTCTTTTGCTTCATTTGTCGAAAGACTAAAAACATAGTCGGTTTTTGTTTCAAATTTATTTTGCTCAATACTACTTACTTTAAAACCTTCAAATTTAACTAAGTCATAAACTCGTTTTGTTTTGGTGGATTTATATAGTTCAATCACATTCTTGTTAATAACATTTTTCTGCAAAACGTATATTGCAGGAACAATATCTGATGCATCT
>JAAFJH010000102.1 GCA_013298875.1 Synechococcales cyanobacterium bin2.concoct.b11b12b14.033 | reverse complement strand
GATTTCAAAGTAAATTCTTGTTAAAAATTGGACAAATAACTCAGCATTTCCTTGTCCAAGATGTTTTGAATATTTCTGATTAATATAACTTTGTTCTACCGCTCTATTTCCTTCTATTCCTTTTTTTAGCGTTTTTTTATTACTAGCTTCAGCATAAGGCGGATTAATATAAACAACTAATTTTTTGCGTTTTTCTTCGTCTTGTAAAATTTTTCTTAAGCTTTCTGGTACTTTCGGGTCAGCAAAATCATCATTCAAAAAATCAAATTGAAAAATATGGCTCTCTAAAAGGTTTGCTCCATTGTGAATGCGATCTTTCATTACATCAATATCTTGCTGATCTAGCGTTGAAGCCCAAATATTATATTTATTGGTTAAACCAGTCAGTAAATTTCCTGTTCCAGCCGCACAATCCCAAATATAATATTCATCTTGCCAATTTTCGCCCAATTCATCAGTTAAGTATTTTTGAGAAAGTTCAACCCAAATTTGCGGTGTAAAAAAACTACCTTTTCGTTCTCTGACATCTTGCGGAACAAGTAAATCTCTTCTCTCTATAATATAATCCCAGTATTCCTCTTTGGGCGGTCTTATATATTTATTCCAGAATTGTTTATGTGCTTTTTGACTATCATTGAAACCAGTTGTTTTTGAGCCAAGAAAGCCCATTTCATCAAGCTTACGGTCTAGTTCATAACGGTCTTGTTTTAATAAAACGTATAATTTTTCCTTTAAAGTTTGATTTTCAGCTGAAAGTAAATCCGCTAAATAAAAGTCTCCGTCAATGATATTACTTTTTTTAGCTCTATCCCAATCTAAAATAATTGTCGGTTTTACGACTGCAAGCCATTTTGTATAAATCGTAATAAAATTATTTTTATCAATTTGTATTTTACTGCTGTCAGAGTTGCCAATTATAAAATTAGTTTTAATAAATTCTTTTATTTCCAGCTCATCAGTAGCAAATTGAAACAAAAGAGAATTATCTTCAAGAATAGATTTTACTTTTTCAAAAATTAATTTAAATTCTTTAGTTTCATGATTAGACGGGGTAATATTCCAATTAAAATCATTTTGATAAAAAATTTCTTGAATATTATTATATGGAATAAAAGCTATTTTCTCGCCATCAAAAGCCCCTAAAAAAGCGGGCGGTAAATATTTATCAAAAGTTCTGGCTTTTCCAATGGTTAAAATCAATTGGACAAAAGAGAAATAAATATCAGATTTGCCTTTTTTGGCTTCAGCCCACAGCAGAGAGCTATTTTCAGTACTTATACAAAAGTCAATATTTCCGATAATTTTTGTGGTGTTAAAATTAGCAAAATAATCTTGGGCAACCTTATTTTTAAGCTCTTCTTCACGGATATTTTGATATTTCATTTTTTACTTTATTCTAATTTTGGTCATCTTTTAGGTGATTATTTCGATTTTGATCATAATTTCCCATATCATTTAATAAATCAGCTGGTAAGTTTTTAACTTCTGATAGGGCGGATTTAAACTTATTAAACTGCTCAGCTCGGGTATTTTGCTTAGAAATACTATCTAATTGTCTTTGGCCATTTTGAATAATTGAAATTGCTCCCAAAGTAGTTCTTTCTAATTCATGCAAAACTGTTTCAGCATATGAATTCGCTCCGCGTCTAATATTTTCAGCCTCAATTATTGAAGAATCTAAAACTAAGCGAATTCTTCTTTTTGACTCTTCCTCAGCTTCTTTAATTTCTTGTTCAGTTATTTGGTAAATGCGTTGAGCTTCTAATCTTACTTGTTCTCTGATTCGGTCGGCTTCCGTGTGAATTGATTTAACTATTTCTGATTCATTAATCATATGGTTAACTTGGTCTTCCGCGACGGCTAACATATGTCTGGCATTGTCTTCAGCTTGCATAATAATTTCATGGGCTTTTTTACGTGCCGAAATTAAAATATGCTCTTCATGGGAAACTAATTGCTTGGCTTCGGCTAGTTCTTCTGGTAACTCCGAGACTGACTGCTCAATTAAATTTTGTAAGTCTTCCGACCGAATTAATTTTAATCCCAAAAAAGGAAGTGTCGGGGAATTTTCGACCAAAGAAAGCATTCGATCTAGTAATTTATAAATGCTCAATTTTGTTCCTCCTAGCCTTCTTTGCTTGGAAATAAATATTTATGTGTTGATTCTGGTACCCAGTGTGCCACATTTCCTCCTAATCTGGCAATTTCCCTCACCCGCGAGGAGCTAAGAAAGGCGTATTGCGTATTAGTCATTAAAAATAAAGTTTCAATGCTTCCTAAATTTTTATTTAACTGTGCAGCTTCCCACTCAAAGCGAAAGTCTCCAATATCTCGCATTCCTCTAATTAAACAATCCGCTTTTTCTTCCCGGCATAATTCCACCGAAAGTCCTTCAAAAGACCTTACCCTGACATTTTTTAGGTTTTGAGTGGCTTTTTTAATCATGTCTAGCCTTTCTTCAATTAAAAAATAACTTTGCTTTTCGGAGTTTTGCAAAACGGCCACAATTAATTCGGTGCATAAATGAGCAGCTCTCTGAATAATATCAAGATGGCCATTGGTAATTGGATCAAAACTGCCTGGATAAATTGCTTTCACGAGTTTACCCAATTGATTTAGTCTTTTTCTTGTCAGTTTTGTTCTTCTCTTGCCATAAATTCCACTTACCTAGCAAAACTGAAGCCACAAAAATACTAGAGTAAGCTCCCGTCAAAATACCAGCAAACATAGCTCCCGCAAATATTTTAGTTGACTCACCGCCAAAAATTAATAAAGCCCCCAAAGTAATTAAAGTGGTTACTGACGTGCAGGTACTACGAAACCAAACTTGTTTAATACTTTCATCAATAATAGTCGCTAAGTTTTTCTTCTTAGATAAATATTTTTTATTCTCACGGATGCGGTCAAAAACTACAATTGTGTCATGAATTGAAAAACCCAAAACCGTTAAACACGCTGTTAAAAATAAAGAATTGACCTCCAAACCCGCAAATAAACCTAAAGCAGCAAATAAACCAATAACTAGTATCATGTCGTGGCATAAAGCGATAATGGCACAAATAGCAAAGTCCCGGCTAAAGCGATAGGAAACGAAAGCCAAAATACCAATTAAAGTAATAAATAAAGCCAAAAGCCCTGATTTTAATAATTCTGGTCCAATCGTACCGCTGACAGTATCCACCGATAAAATTTCAAAGTCCCCGAAAGTAGTTTTTAAACTTTGATCCAGTTGTTCTCTTTCTTTTAAGTTTAATTCTTTGGTGCGTAAAATTAAATATTGCTTCTCAGAAACCTGAGAAATAGAGTCAGAAGCAAAATCTTTACCTAAAGGCTTTAAAACTTTTTCAGTTATATTCCCCGAAGAAAGATTATCATTTGGTTTTTTAAATTTATACTCAATTTTTGCCCCGCCAGTAAAGTCTAAGCCTAATTTGACCGGTGCTTTAAACTTGGCAATTGAAAGGCTAATCATAATAAGACTAATTATAATTAAACTACCCGATAATGCAGCCCAAATCGGAGCTTTTTCGATAACCGAAAAATTTTTTTCAGCTAGTGGTTGATTAGCAGTCATTAATAAAAAATAATATTTAAACAATGTTTCCCATTATATTTCTCTTTTGTTGCTTTCTGAAAGACTTTTAATTAATTTGCAAAAAAAGTAATTAAGCCTCGCAAGTAAAATAAACAAATTAGTCATTTCTTATCTTAATTAGTTCAATTGATTTTATGAGCCTATTTTAAAATATTAATAATTATTTCCTATGATATAATCAGCTAAATCGTTGTTTCAGAGCATAAACCTATCATGCAAAGTTTGGATACAGGTCATATAACTTGGATTTTAATATCAACCGCTTTAGTAATGCTGATGACTCCGGCAGTTGGTTTTTTTTATGGTGGTATGGTCAGGCAAAAAAATGTTTTGGCTATGATGGGTCAATCAATTATTATTTTAGCTTTAATCAGCATCCAATGGGTTTTAATTGGTTATTCATTGTCTTTTGGCAAAAGTGCTTTTAATGGTTTAATTGGCTCATTTGATTGGTTTGCTTTGTACGGAGTGGGCTTATCCGCCAATTCAGATTATGCAGCGACTATTCCACATTTATTATTTATGCTGTTTCAGTGTATGTTTGCTGTTATTACGCCAGCTTTAATTATTGGAGCTTTTGCGGATCGAGTAAAGTTTGACACTTTCATTATTTTTACTTTGCTTTGGTCTACTTTGGTTTATGATCCAGTAGCACATTGGGTTTGGTCTTTGGATGGTTGGTTACGTAAATTAGGTTCACTTGACTTTGCTGGTGGAACAGTAGTGCATATTACGGCAGGAGCTTCGGCTTTGGCAGCGGCTTTAATTATTGGCAAAAGATTGGGCTTTGGAGAAGAGAAAATGCCAGCTCATAATATACCTTTTACGGTTTTGGGTGGGGCTTTACTTTGGTTTGGTTGGTTTGGCTTTAATGCAGGCAGTGCTTTAGGAGATAGTCAATTGGCAGTACAAGCAGCGGTTACAACTAATATTGCTGCTGGGGCTGGGGCTTTATTTTGGATAATTATGAGCCGTTTGGCCAAAGTAAAACCTAGTGTTACGGGAATTATAATTGGTTCAGTTTCCGGTTTAGTGGCTATTACGCCAGCTTGTGGTTTTGTTAGCCCAGTTTCAGCCATTATAATTGGAGGAATTTCAGGAATTTTATGTTATTTAGCTATGAATTGGAGGGGGAAATTAGATTTAGATGATTCGCTGGATGTTTTGGCTTGCCACGGTATTGGAGGAATTTGGGGTGCAATTGCGGTTGGTTTATTTGCCGAAAAAAGTATTAATCCAGCCGGTGCAAATGGTTTGATTTTTGGTAATTGGGCATTACTTGGCTCTCAATTGGTGGCAGTTTTAGTCACTATAATTTATTCGTTTTCCATGACAGCTTTAATTTTATTTGTCCTAAAAAAAACAATTGGCCTCAGAGTGTCAGTAGAAGAAGAGAAAGCGGGCTTAGATATTTCGGTGCATGGTGAAGAAGCTTATATTATGCTGCCTTTAGGAGATGATAAAAATGCCTTACACGTATTAGAAGGCATTAAAGTGGCGGAAGTTATGAATAAAAAAGTCAGGACTGTAACTTTAGAAGACAATTTGGAAATTGTGCAGGAATTAATGCTGGAAAAGCAGCACTTTGCCATTCCCGTGGTTAATTTGTTAGCAAGTGACCAAAAAGAATTATTAGGTATAATTACCATTCAAGATTTGAGACAAACCAAGCTAGAAGAGAGAAAACACATAAAAGTTAAAGATATTTATACTAAAGAAGTTAAAACCGCCTACCCAGACGAGACAATTCATGATTTAATTGAAAGAATGCAAGAAAAACAAATTTCTAATTTACCAGTTATTCAGTCGGATGGCAGCAAAATTTTAATTGGGATAATTTCCAAAACAGATTTAATTTTGGCTTATAAAAAAATTGCATCGACTAATTTGGCTGAATCAGGATAATCAAGATTTTAGAATTTTCAGGATTGACATTTATAGTTTATTTTCTGAGAATTATATTTTCAAACGTTAGTCCTGTTTATTCCG
>JAAFJH010000101.1 GCA_013298875.1 Synechococcales cyanobacterium bin2.concoct.b11b12b14.033 | reverse complement strand
TCGGTGTCATTAAGAGTAATAACAAGATCTATCATAGTATCTGCACAAGTTAGATTAATTCTAAACCAAGTATCTAACATTTCATAACCAAAATTAGACTCGTACCATTCAACAACGGATTGTTTAGAAGCTTCTTCAGATAAATGTTCAGCAATTCTATTTGTTTCAGTCTGTACTTGTGAAAGTTCTGTTCTTCAATTTCTACTTCTTTAATTGCTTTGTCATCGGCACCAAGTAAATTAAGTAATTCAGAAAATTTTATGATATGGAAAGATTTGTTTTTGGAATAATGCTTAAATTCATTTACCAATTCAAATCTTGGATAGAGTGCTTGCTTCTCACTTCTATGATACCAATCTGATTTTCCGTCACCTGAAACAAAGACAACGTCTTTTTGCTTTTTTGCAATTTCAAGAATTGTTAACCAAATCAATAAATCGCCAATTCCGGCATCTGGCTTATTATCGTCTTTAAATCCAGATGGAATTTTATGAAAGTATCTTCTACTAAGTTCTTCTTTTATATCTTCTTCGTTTATTACTAAGTCGTGTATAGTATCTTTTGTGAAGAGGTCTTTGTAAATTGAACTCACAGGATCATTACATGTCCATGCTTTAACAGTATTAACTAAGGTTGACATACTTTTTCTGTATGTGCTTAAAAGTTCATTTATTTCACTTTCAGTTTTTAGTAGTTCTTGATATTCTTTAATTCCTTCAAGTAAAGGATACTTACCGAGGTCTAATTGTTTAATTTTGCTTACTTTTTCATTTAGATTGTGAAATATTTCTTTAAGTTTTTCAGGTCGGTTATTCGCAAACTCTCTTGCAACTTGTCCGGGAATGATAAGCCGTCCTTGAGTTTTTAATTCAGCAAAATACTTTTTGATTTCTTCTAAACTCTGTGAACTTGCTGTATAGGGAATAAGTAGAGCATTTGTATCTATTACAAAAATGCATTTACTTTTTATCTTGTCAATTGGAGTTACAGAAATATTGAAAGCAATATTCAGTGAAGAAGTAGATTTAGAGCTAAAGAAAGTATGTTTAGAAATATCGAATAGGTATGAGATATATTTTCTTGAGATAAGTACAGACAAAAATCATGTACATTTTTTGATTCAGTCAGTGCCAAGATATAGCCCGACAAAAATAGTAAGGTTAGTAAAGAGCACTACGGCAAGAGAAATATTCAAGAGATGTCCAGAAGTAAAGAAACAGTTATGGGGAGGGGAATTTTTGAGTGATGATTATTTTTAAAATACGGTAGGTCAAAGTGGTAATGAAAAGATAGTAAGCCAGTACGTAAAGAATCAGGGAAAAGAAAAAGAATATAAAAAGCTTCATAATCAGTCTCAGATGTCATTATTTTGAGAATTTGGTGGCATATGTTATCATTAAAACAATATCTCGGGGACTTGCCCCGCTAGGAATTTTAATTCGGTCTGGTAGACGTTTTATTTCAACTAATCCAGATATAATTGATCCGGTAGAATATGGTTTTGAACCAGCTTGTGGAAGCTTGATTGCCTCTATTGAAGCTGCTTCTGGCAAAAAAAAGCCTTATATAGTTGGAGAGCCAAATTCTCTAATGATGACAATTGCCAAGAAAAAATTAAAAGTACATTCTGAAGATACAATTATGATCGGAGATCGAATGGACACTGATATTATTGGTGGACTGGAAGCTGGAATGCAAACTTGCTTGGTACTTTCAGGAGTTTCTTCCAAAGAGAGCCTAAGTGAATTTCCTTATAAACCAGATTATATTTACGAAAGCATTGCCGAAATTAATCCGGAAAATTTTTAAATTATGCAAATTACAGTACCGTCACTCTTACGCATCAAACAAGGCACTTCAACTAAAATTGGAAAATATTTGTCTCAACAACAATTCAAAAATATTGCAATCTTTTGGGGCGAAGGAGTCAAAGAACTTTTATCTGAGAGAATTTCAATTTCCTTGGCTAACGCTGAGATTAATATTTTACATGAAGAAATTTGGGTAAGTTCTGCGGTTGAGAAAATATTCGAAAGAAGTCTTAATTTGTCGAGCAAAACTCAAGTTATTTTGGCAATTGGGGGAGGAAAAGTTATTGATTGCTGCAAGTACATGGCTTTTTTGAATAAATTGCCACTTTTTGTAATGCCGACTGCTATTTCCAATGATGGTTTTTGCTCACCACTGGCCTCACTCACCGTAAACGGTAAAAAACGTACTCTCAAAACTGGTTTGCCACAGGGAATTGTAATTGACACCGAAATTCTGGCAAATGCCCCGCCTAAGTTTTTTTATTCAGGAATTGGTGATTTGCTTTCTAAATTCACCTCTCTGAATGACTGGAAACTAGCTTTCAGACAAAATAATGAATACGTTGATGATTTTGCGGTAGCTCTCTCACAAAATTCATTGGAAGCTTTTCTTAATTATCCAGAAAAAAGTCCTCAAAATAGTGAATGTTTGCGTATATTGTGTAATTCTTTGTTATTAAGCGGTATTGCAATGGAAGTTGCTGGCTCTAGTCGGCCTGCTAGTGGCAGTGAACATTTAATTTCGCATGCTTATGATCAAATTTCTTCTCAGCCTTCCATGCACGGCCTTCAGGTTGGAGTTGCGGCTTATGCTATTAGTTGTCTGCAAAATAAAGAATTTGAAAACGTTAAAAAAGCAATTTTAGAAACTGGTTTTTTTGATTTTGCTAAAAAATATCCTCTCAATAAAACTGAATTCATTGAAGCGATTAAATTAGCTCCTAAAATGAAAGAAAATTTCACAACTATTCTGTCAGAGACTGGACAAATTGAAAAACTAATTGAATTTGTCCAAAAAGACGAATTAATGAAACAATTGCTTACAAACACGGGAGCATCCTAAATTTGAAAGATTAAGTAGAATTAAGGAAAGAACAGCGAAGAACATGAAATTTATATGCACTTCTTTAACTCTTTTTTGAGCCTTCAAATTTGACTTGGTTTTCTTAAAACTGGAAATTCATCGTCAATTTTAATTTGAATAGGCTCGCTGATTGCCTTTGGATTCAGAAAAATTGTATTTTGCTCTTGGCTAATAATTTTAAAACTTTTACTGGCTTTAACTTTAATTTTAGTTTTAGATTTGTTTTTTAAAGATTTACCGTGGGAAATAATAACTTTTTTTTGTTTTTTGATTCTAGGAGCAGTTTGGGTTTTAGTTAATTCATATTTGGATATCTTAGGGGGGAGTTCTTCTAATTGTATGCTTGTCTGCTCAAGTTTTTTATTGGTATTCTTTATATCTTGAACCACTGAATCAATGAATTCAGAATTTAATTTATAATTATTTACTTTGGGCAAAGCTATTAAACGGGCGGAAAATAAAAAGCTAAAAGACAAAGTAATAAATGATAAACTCAAGCAAGTATTTCGAGAAAAGTCCATTTTCTTATTATTTAGATAAAACGCTAAAAAATATATTCCTCATTTAGCCATGCTTCTAGCACAAATTAAAAATTTAAATAAAAAATTCCAAAACCAAACTGTTTTAAATAATATTAATTTTGATATTGAATCTCGGCAGGTTTTAGCTTTAGCCGGGGAATCTGGTTGTGGAAAAAGTACAATTGCCAAAATTTTGGCTGGCCTTTTAATAGCTGATAGTGGGAAATTCAGCCTAAATGAAAACAACTTTAGTTTAGTAAATACTAGGCTTAAGCCGCAAAGAAAAAAAATTCAATTAATCTTTCAAAACTCCCTGGCTAGTTTTAATCCAAAATATACTATTTACCAAAGCTTGTCATGGCCTTTAGAAGAATATGAAATTATAAAAAAGCCAATTGAAATAAAAGATAAAATTGCTGAATTATTTGAATTAGTCGGCTTAAATGACTTGAATTTGATGAATCGCTTTCCGCATCAACTATCTGGCGGGCAAATCCAAAGAGCAGCCATTGCCAGAGCTATTTCTTGCGAGCCAGATTTATTAATCGCTGATGAACCAACTAGTGCTTTAGATGTTTCCATTCGAAGTCAGATTTTAAGCTTATTTAAAAAATTAACTTTACAAAAGAACTTTGCTTGTTTAATTATCTCGCATGATTTGCTCTCTTTAAAAAACTTAGCTGACCGAATTTGTATTATGCAAGAGGGTGAAATTATTGAAAGAGGCATTACAAAAGATATTTTAAATAATCCACAAAAAAAATACACCCAAAAATTAATGGCCGCCATCCCAAGCCTAAACCCCGAAGATCAAACTTTTTACAAATTTGTTAATTATTTAAATTAGTTTTTTTGAATATATTAATGACTTATTGACAGTGTGTTACGATTTATTTGTTGAAATACTTATCTAAGTAAATAATTATGCCAAATCCAATAGATCCGCTAAATTCACAGGGTCAAAGATTTCAGTTAGCAACTTCATTACTTCGTGGAAAAGTACCACCAGAAAATCAGACATTTGTCAGTAGAGAACACGCTCAAGCATCATTAAATCTTACGCTAGTTAAGGGTAGTGAAAAGATTCAATTACCAGACCAAGGAAAAGAAGTCAGGAAAATTGATCTGAAAAGTCCAATTGATAGATTAAAAATGGCTTGGACAATTTTGATAGGAAAAATTTGATATTACACATTTTTAGTTTGACTTTTATTTGAAATGTTATATACTATTGATCTTGTATAGTTGTATTACATTTCACATGATTAAATTAACATCATCCCACACTAGTGTTCACGCTACTGGTAGGAAAGGCACAACGCCACCAGTATATAGGCAAAATAATAGACCACCAGTACGTCCTATGACAGTTATCCAAGGTGCTTCTTCTATTAAAAGCCCGACAGACAGAATCAAAGCAATTGCCCTCCAATTAAGACAATTATCCAACGGAGAAGTAAAATTAACAAGAGTTTCAGGAACACCTGTGCGTGCTGATGAAGCAATAGAGTATTTAGCAGAAAGCTTTTTGACACAAGTGGGGGGTGCTAGTCAAAATGCTCATTGGCAGAAACACGACAACTTCAAAAACTCTAATTTTACAAAACAAGAACTTCAAGCATTATTAGAAGCAGCACGTAGTGAAGAAAATCTGGATAAATTTATTAACAAAAATCAAGATCCAAGCAACTATGATTTTAGTATTTTTAGAAGTGATAAATATTTACGTATTCTAGCACAATTATTAATGAATCTTAGTAGTTAAATTCATCTTTGGGACAAGCTTTTCAGCTTCAGGTAATATATTTTCAATTGAAACAAAGCAATTCCGCCCAAAGTTACTATCATTCAAATTGATATTGGCAATTATTTTTAGTAATTCAGTTGTCTTAAGGCTAAGCTCTTAAAGATAGTATTTTGTTATATTGCTGTTTAAACTCTAGTTTAACTGTCACAGAGTGGGTACAAAGTATTATTTCCAAAGTGTTATTTCCATTAATAAAATTATACTCACTTGGATATAAGACAACCCTACAAACTTAACTTTAAAAATAAAAAAGCTCAAGGATAAAGTCTAAAGTGGTTTCACCGAAGCGTTAAATAAATTAGCTTTAAAGAGAGTAACAATATTAAGAAGCTAACTAAAATTACCAAATAGTTTGAACATGAAGATAATCAATAATTTTCTGATCAGAAGTAACTAAAGAACACCCATAACGCCTGGCCATAGCCATAATAATGCGATCAGCATGATCTTTTTGAAAACCATCTGGCAATTGAATACTATTTATCAAATCTACAGGATTAATTGATTCAATCGTTTTTCAAGTAGAGGAATGCATAAATTATAAATAATATGATACTCCCCACTATCAACTCGTAAATACTTATCTATC
>JAAFJH010000100.1 GCA_013298875.1 Synechococcales cyanobacterium bin2.concoct.b11b12b14.033 | reverse complement strand
CATTAATTTAAGCTTAACTCCTTAATTCAATTAATTGTTTCACACTCATAAGCTTACAAGATATTATAAAACCCGATGATGCAGCCGACACAACAGCTTTATTTTAGCTTATTGTCTGGGGAAATTAAAATATTAATCATCATTAATAACCTCCCAGGAAGAATATTATTTATCCTCTGTTTTAATTCTAAAACCAATAGGTTGTTTTTTCGTTTTCTCCTCTGAACTCATTAATTCTCTAATTGCATCAAATACTATCTTGAATTGCTCATCATATCGCTTTTCTAACTGCTCAATTTTCAACGACAATTCTTTATTGCTTCCTATTAGTTGCCTTATTTGAACAAATGTTCGCATTATTTGAATATTTACTTGAACCGCTCTTGGACTCCTCAAAACACTAGAAAGCATAGCCACGCCTTGCTCAGTAAAAGCATAAGGAGCAGTTCTAATACCTCCCCAACTTGCGATCACAATTTGTGATTTCAAGTTTTCAAACTCTTGATCGGTAAGTTGAAACATAAAATCTTCAGGAAATCTCTCACTATTTCTTTTAACTGCCTGTATCAGACTTCTTGGCTCTCTACCTCATAAAGCTCTGCCAGATTGGTACTAAGCATTACCTTATGTCCTCTAATAAGGTAAATTTGGTTTTCTATCAAGTCCAAAGATATTAAATTCTCTGACTTCATAAACTAACCGCTCCTGTTTTAATATTGAGGATATTCAAAATTACTTTTTTTATTATTTTTGTATTCATCTAATTTAACCATTTAAAGAGCTCTTTTACTTTTCTAAATCTTTCTCACTAAAGCTATCTTTCAGCCCCAAAAAGTCAAAAACATAAGAATCTCGCATTATTATTTGCTTTTAAGTTTAATTACTTTTTTAGTTAAATTAATTACAAGTCTGCCAGCTCAAGTTTTTGTATTCTAGAGATTATAGAGCCTTTTGTTCTCCCAAAGTGCTTTGCCATATCTTGAAGATTAATATTATCATAGTACATTGTGCTAAGTTCTCTGTCTAATTCTTTTGTCCATGGTCTATAAGCGTCTTTGTGTGTTTCTCTAGCTTCATTCACAAAATATGTTTTATCTTTATTTATTATTTTCTTTTCTTCTGTAGGCAATACTTTAATGATTGTAATTTTAGAAGAAGTTGGAAATTTGCTTGGTAAAAGTGGCTTAGGAATATGAATATTATTTTTGGTTCTAGTAATTGCTACATATAAAAGATTAATTTCTTCATTTAGTTTAGATAAATTCATGTCGTCTTTTTCTTTGATTTTTTCTAGCTTTTCTTCTGTTACAAAGTCATTTACTAATTGAACAGTATCGTATTCCATCCCTTTGCAGCGATGAACTGTCGAGAAAATCATTTCGGCTTTTTCTTTTTCATTATTTTCAACATGTTTATTTTTTATGGTTTTTATAATGTCTGGGATTTTGTTTCCATACTCTCTAATAATTTCAACCATCATTCCAAGCTGAATATCGTCGGTTTTATTAATGTAAATTTCTAATTCTTCAAGATTTTTCATTTCTTTGATAAGTTTATCTTTGATTAAATGATACTTTCCATTATACAAATTCAAAACATCATAAAGAGAAGCTCCTTCATCAGCATAAGTATAGGAATTAATATTTCCTTCAAAATAAATATGCTTAACATTTTTTGTTTCGGTTACATATTCAATAGCTTTAAGTAATAATCCTAAATTAGTTCTTGCTAATATTGCTTTGGTTTTATACTCTGTGCCAATTCCTTTACCTTTAATTACAGTTGCTTGATTCTGGGTCTGATCTTGATTTATATGATTTTTCCATTGCAAAATTTCCATAGCAAGATCGGCAATATCTTGACTAAAGCGAAAACTAGTTGAAAGATAAAATGTCTTAAACTGGGCTTTTTCAAGCGAATTAACTGCAAATCGCCAGCCATAAATCTGTTGATGCGTATCTCCAACAATAACTTTGGTTGAGTTTTGTTTAAAAAATACATCTAACATGGCTGGCGAAGCATCTTGTCCTTCGTCAAATAATATATAATCAAAATTTAGTTGTGGATTAGAAAGCTGAAATTTTTTTAAGTAAAAATCATGTGTAATTTCAATTTCTCCTTTATTCATTTTATTTAAAAATAAACGAGCTTGGTTTTGAATATAATCATAAAAATTTAAAACAAATTCTTTGGCTTTGCTGTCTGTAACAATATCTAAATAATTTAAGTCTTTCACTTTTTGCTTATCGCTATTGCAATAATAAGCAATTAATTTATTTATATGATTCGCCAAAATATATTCATTATGTTTTTCACCATTACCTTTTAGTCCAAGTAATTCAGCAATTTCATTAGTTTTATAACCCAAACTTTTTATTTTATAATTATTTTGGAAAACAATATGCTTATAAGCTAGTGAATGAGCGGTTTCGACTTGCACATTATATAAACATTCATTAGCAAATTTTTTGGCAGCTTCTAATTTTACAGATTTATTGAAAGCAAGATAAAGTATTTTACTCTCTCTGAGTCTTGCTTTGGCATATTCAATTATTGTGGTAGTTTTTCCCGAGCCAGCAACTGCATTTATTTTTATATTACCAGTCGAATTAATAATTTCAATTTGCTCTTTAGTTAATTTCATTATTTCATTTTAGTGTTAGCGAGGTTTATTAATTCAGTTAAAAAATCAACTCTGCATCGCTCCATTTAATCTTCTCAACAGTTCTTAGTTTTTCAACTTATTTTTAGCTAAAAACATAAAAAACGCATTTAAGATAGAAGCTTTTTCTCCTTTACACAAATCACAAATTCCGCATTTTTCCTGATTTTGTAAATGTGGAGTTAAGGCTTTTTCAAGATTTTGCCAGCGACAATTTTTCTGGTCTGAAATCCAGTTTAAAAATTCCTTTTTTTGCTTGTCTATATTTAGGCTAAAACCTTCTTTATTATAAAGCTTTGAGAGAAGGTCTTTTTGAGTATAATTCAAATTCATATCATCTTCACAAGCTATCAAATAAGACTCTAAGACAGGCATTGAATTATGGTAGCTAATTGTATTTAAATCTTTGTAAAATTTGGCCAAGTTCAAAGGCGGAGAATAATGAATTAAACGAGCCATGTCAGGCCTAAAAATACCATCCATTAAATCACTATTTACAATAAAAACTGGCACTGGATCATTAAAGAAATAATCTAAAGCTTCAGCTTTGTGTTCAGGCATCAATTCTTTTTGAAAGGTTTTTAGGTTTAAATCAGGTAATTTACGTTTAATAAAATTAACTAAGTCCACTAAATCTTCATTAGCAGAAACATAAATTAAAGTAGGTTTGGGTTCTTTAAGTAAATTAATTAAGTATTTTTGCTTATCTAGACGGGAAAGACAATATTTTGCATTCAAATTTATTTTAGTTAATTGTAATTTTTCTTGCACCAAAGAATTATTGGGGAAAAATTGTGAAATATGCTGAATTACTTCATCCGAAGAATTAGAAGAAAGCCCTAAAGTTGGGATATTTAATTCCTTGATTAATGAAATTGTTTCTAAATATTTAGCTTTGTAAACACTGTTTTTTGGGTAAGCAAGCTCAAATTCATGCAATATTAAACGGCTTACTCTTTGCAAAATATTTTGGGCATTTACAAAAACCTGTTTGCTTAAATCATGTTCGGTCAGTTTGCGATAATGTTCAACAGCCATTGAATTTGAGCCAGCTGAAAACCAATACAAAAAACTTTCGGCCGTTAAAAAAAGTACTTTATAATTTCCGGCCGCTACTTCAGCCATTAAATGCCTAGTTTGATTAGGAAATAAATCATTAGTTAAAGTGGCTGCAAATTTAACATAACTTTGATCTTCCCAATTCAACCATTCACGGCTAATGTCTGCGGAAGTTGGCATTATCACCAAAGTTAATTCTTGCTCGTCTGCAAGGCTGACCGCTTTAATATAAAATGATTGATTAGTATATGGTGTTATCAGAAAAAAATTAGCATCCGTTTTAAATTGATCAATTAAGTTTTTTTGCTCTGGTCTTAAGTTTTGAGAGAGAAAATCCATTTTATTTTTAAGCTACCTTAAAATTTATTTTTATGTAAGACAATTTTTTGCCTGAAAATGCTAAACTAATATTATTAAATAAAAGCTTCTTTATAATAACAATTTTTTAAAACTAATTTTCTAATATGGCTTCGGTAAAAACAATAATACCTCCGGCTTACAATTCTATGGGGCAAGTCAAAAGCACAGCCCATAGGTCTTCCTGTTCGTGTGCTTTAAGTTCAGCTCGCAGTTTAACGGCTAATGCCACCGCCACTCTGCCCCCTCCGCCAATTAGCCAAAACCAAGCTAATAAAACTTTGGATAATAATACGGATGAAGGCTCAGACGATCCAAACCGTGAAGACTATAATCCGGATCTTCCTCGTCCTGGTCAGCCAGGTTTGCCAGCCGTAAATGTGAGTGATATTAAAGGCAGCAATATTATAAAAAATACCGAAGGTAAACTCAGGCGACTTTCGCCAAAAATGAATGACGCATTGGATGGAAAAGCTAATTATGTTTTTTCGCCACAAGCTTATGAGGTTTCACCCGATTCAGAAACTGGTAAAAAAGCCTTAGAACTTTGCCCAGACTTGATTGAAAAAATTAATAAATATCAAGGCCATTTAATTTTTGATCCAGAATTAGGTTCAATTTATTTGATCAAAGTAATTTCAGATAAAAGACCAGATGCTAAAACTAGACCCTTACCCTGGGAAGCTTTTGTGGATAATGTCAATAGTGGACAAGGAGACGAATATGATGAAGTAAGAGGACGAATAGTAGGAGTAGAAGCACATGAAAGATTACACCAATTAACTGCAGAACAAGCACCAGATGTTAAAACTGAATCTTTAATGCAAATGTTTGAATTAGATTTTGGCGTTGAACAGAATGGCGGTATTCACTTTTCGGGTTGGACTTCAAGCGGAAAAACTGATTTTAATGTCGATAAATTAGTAGAAGCTCACGTTAATGTGGTGCATCAAGCAGAGCAAGCTAAGCAAATTTATAATAAAGGGAAAACTAATAATTTTACTAATTGGACTAAACAAACTTTTACTAACTTAATGGAAGCTTTAAAATCAATACTGCAAAAATTGCTTTATATTGGTAAAGAAGACGATATTATGGTTTTATGCGGAGAGGCACCGGTTGATTTAACGGGCTTAAACACACACTATGATAATACAATGTCAAAAGAAGATACTGAATTAAGTACTTATTTCTTTCGTTTGCAAAAACATGCTTTAAGCTTTGCTAAACAAGTAAAAAATATTTTGGCAGATTTAATGAATGAATTTAAGGCTCGCTTTGGTGATTAAAGTTAAGATATTTAAGTATTATTTTTTTAAATCTTTTGATTGCCAAATTTGTTGATTTTCAGCACATATAATTACATCAGCGACCCGGTTTCCGCTACGCACTGCCCCTTCCATACTATGACTCTTGCAAAAATGAAGCTTTGATTTTCATTTTATTTTTCCTTACCAATTACATTTCACTTGAAAAATTATTAAATTAAGTCTTCCTCTGTGAGGTTAGCTTGTTTCATTATTGATTTTAAAGTACCAATTTTTAAATCTTTATTTGAATAAATTGGAATTGATAAAGTTGTCTCCAGTCCTGCTTTTTCAAAAATATGATGACTTCCTTTTATTCGTTTTAAAATCCATCCCTTATTTTGAACGACTTTACAAAGTTCTTTGCCCGATCTAGACTTCATAAATTAATTTCTACAAGCTCTGTGCCTTGAGTCTTAAAATTTCTTT
>JAAFJH010000010.1 GCA_013298875.1 Synechococcales cyanobacterium bin2.concoct.b11b12b14.033 | reverse complement strand
ATAATCATTTTGGCCGCCGGCAAAAGCACCCGATTCAAGTCTAATAAACATAAAGCCCTACATGATTTTTTAGGGCAAAGCATTTTAGAAAGAGTAAAGCAAACTTTAATAAATTTAAAACCCGACTTCATGCAATTTGTTTTGGGTCATCAAATATCAGCTTTAAGTGCTTTTTTAAAACCGGAACAACGAGAATTTTTTATTGAACAAAAAGAACAGTTAGGCACTGCTCATGCATTACAAACCGCTTTAAATGCCGAAAGTTTTGTAAATTTACCAGACAAAGAAAATATAAATTTATTAATTACTTGCATTGATACACCTCTTTTGACGACTGAAACCTTGCAAAATTTAATTAATTCGGTGAAATCACAAAAGGCAGAAATTGGCATTTTAACCGCTCAAATTGATAATCCAGAAGGTTATGGACGAATTGTAAAATCTGCAAGTGGCTCAATTCAATCTATCCGTGAGGAAAAAGATTGTAATGAAACCGAGAGAAAAATTAAAGAAATTAATGGAGGAGTTTATTATTTTAATTTAAGTTTTGAGCGACTGAAAGAAGGTTTAGCGAGTATTAAAAATACAAATGTTCAAAAAGAATATTATTTGACTGACTTGATTGAATGGACAATTAAAAGTAATTTAAAAGTAATTTCTTATATTTGTGAAAACTCCGCTGAAATTTTAGGTATTAATTCAAGAACTGACTTGGAGAAAGCCATTCAAGCTGCCAGCCAACAAAAAGTAAAAAAATTGATGTCTGAGGGAATTACTTTTTTAAATGCGAATTCAGTTTTAATTTCCCCGGAAACCGAAATTGGCTCTGATACAGTTATTTGGCCAAATTGTCAATTAATTGGAAAAGTTAATATTGGCTCTGAGTCACATATTGGACCCAACACTTTTATTCAAAATTCAGAAATTGGTTCTAATTGCTCGGTGCGTCAATCTAATTTGGTGGAAGTAAAAGTTGCTAGTAATTGTTCGGTTGGGCCTTTTGCTAATCTGAGACCACAAACAATTTTAGATGCAGGTGTTTTAGTTGGTGATTTTGTCGAGGTGAAAAACAGCTTTATTGGCAAAAATTCAAAGGTATCGCATTTGAGTTATATTGGAGATTGCACTTTGGGTGAAGAAGTTAATATTGGTGCCGGTACAATTACGGCTAATTATGATGCTTTAAATGGCACCAAAAGTAAAACAATAATTGGCGATAAAGTAAAAGTAGGTAGTAATTGTGTTTTTGTGGCACCTATTCAAATTGCGGATAATTGTTTGGTGGCGGCTGGCAGTACTATTACGGAAAATGTGGAAAATCCAAATAGCTTAATTATTGCCCGTAGCAAACAAACAATTAAAGAAAATTGGGTAAAATAAAAAAATAATGAATAAAAAACCTAAAATTGATTTGTCAATATGAAATTAAACTTTAATGAATCTGATATTATTATTATTAATTCATGGTCAAAATTTTGAATGTCAGACAGTTCGAAGAATCCTCTTTTAAAAACTATAAATTACTTCAAAGATGTTAGACGAGAAGCTAAGTTTATTACTTGGCCACCTTTCAGGCAAGTTGTATATCAATGCTTTGTGGTTTTGGCTTTGTCATCTATTTTAACAGGTCTTTTGTATTGCATTGATCTTGGCTTAATGCAAACTATTAATCAGCTAAAACATTTAATTCAAAAATAATCCAATGAACGACTCAAGCGAAATCGAAATAAATACAAGTTCGGAATTCACCACTTTAGAAGCACCTGAGCTGGTTGCTAAAACTTCAACTAATCAAGCTACCAGAGCTAAATCTAATTTAAGTAAAGATGGAGCTGGTTGGTATGTTGTTTATACAATGGGTAATGAAGATAAAGTTCATCAACAAATTTTGAAAAGAGCTGAAAATATGGGCGTTTTGGATGAAATTATGGAAATTTATGTACCTAAAAAACAGATTACCAAAGTAAAAAATGGCAAAAGGGTAGAACAAAGTATTCCCCGTTATCAAAGATATATTTTTGTAAATATGTTAATGAGTGAAACCACTTTTCGGGCAGTTAGAAATACACCCGGTGTTCTTGATATAATTGACAGACCTCTTTCAACCGTAGAAGTAGCCAGATTATTTGGAAGAGCCACACGTCGTAAAGATGGAGAAGTTGATAGCCAATATAAGGTTTACTTTGAAGTCGGAGATGAAGTGCAAGTTGAAGGTGGTGCTTTTGATGGTTTTACTGGAGAAGCAAGTTTAATTGATCTAGAGCATGGCAAAGTTACTGTTATGGTTAGCATCTTTGGACGTTTTCAGCCTGTCGAACTAACGCTTGACCAGGTTCATCCAGTAATTAAATAATTGTGAATTCGACGAAATAAATTCCTACCTAAAATGTCATCTCTTTTTAGTTCTAGTTATGACATTTTGTAACTTCCCATTTAGTATTCTTGGGTGCAAGACATAAAATATTTAAATCATTTTGTTTTATTAATTTATTACACATAGTTTTATCTGAAACGGGAGTCAAGTTTTTCATGACTTCTGCTATAAAAAACTCACCCTTGCTCAGAGGTTCTGTTGAGCATATTGTAGTTAAATGCTCTCTTTTTTTTATACTTAATAAAGCTGCCTCTTTAGAATTTAATTCAACTTTACTCTTAGCAATATTATTAATTATTCTAAATTCTCCTATTATCGAGCAAATTATTAATGAAAAAACAATTATTACTTTTTTATGACAAATTAATTCTTTGATAATATAACCAATTAGAAGGCTTAGAGCGGGATATACTGGCATAATATACCAATAGAGCTTTGTTCCAGCTACTGAAAATATAAATAAAGTTGATATTAGCCAAATAATAATAAATCTGAGTTTGAATATTGATCTCGTATTTTTTATTTTACCGGCTCTCTTTAAGAGAAGAATCAGTACTATAGAAGAAATTAAGAAAGCACTCCAAGGGAAAAAGAATCTTAGTAGATAATTAAAGTAATAAAAGATGTTTTCCTTGTGATTTTCAACTGGTGTTGAGAGCCTGCTCCAGAAGTCATAAAAAAACATTTGCTCTAGACTTTCAATATCGCCTTGTGAATATCTAGCAAAAAACCATAAAATAATAGGCACTAAAAAAACTAATATATAAGAAAAATAATCTTTAAATTTATATACTTTATTTTTTATTGCGAAGAAAAATAATGACGCTAGAACGGGGAAAATAGCAAAACTTTTCTCCAAGAAACCCAACATAAGTGTTATAGCTGAAAAGTAGAAATATTTGGGCGACCGATAAGACCAGTGAATAAATATAATAGTAAGTAATAAAAATAAAGAAAGCGTTGCATCAAAATCTCCGTTTCTGGCTCCATGCTTACATATAAAGCCATATGATGTTGCGAGAACAGTACCACTAAAAAATGCTGGAATTAAACCAAATAATTTTTTAGCATAGAAAAAAACAAATAATATGCAAACTAGCCCAGCAAGAGCAGAAAAGAAACGAAGACCAAATAAGTTTGTCCCAAAAAACTTAAAGCCTATAGCAGATAGGAAAACTCCCAAGGCTGGCTTTAAGTTTGAATGATCTAAACCCCCCCCAAAAGTTACAATGAATGGATTTTTACTAATTAGCATTTCATATGCATTAACTCCGTATATCGCTTCGTCCCAAGTTTCAACTGTAGTATCATTGAGTTTATAAAATAAATTAAAAATACTAATCAATAACAATAAACAAAACAGTATGGTTGGCTTATTCAAATAATAAAATTGTTTCAAGTTATTCATTATTTTTACGAGAGAAGGAGTTTATATATTTTTATACAAACTAACATGATCATTTCGAGTTAAGGATTTTGAGAGAATGCATATTTTAGGATGGATTAAATCTGAGATTAAAGAAGCACTGTTTTGGGAGAGAAAAAGCAGCAAACACCCAAATAATAATATATTGAAATATTGTTTAGTAATATTCAAGGAAATAAATTTTTTGAAATAAATAATAGTCAATAAAAAAGTAAAAGCCATCCAGATACCAATCATAAACCTTGCTCTCAAAGGAGGAGATACTCCCATTGAAAGAATTGAGGGAATAAAACTAAATGGTATAGCAATCCATAGAATAGACAGAAGTCCTTTATCTATTTTGAAATTGGTAGATATTTTATTGGAAATGATTAAGCACAATGGTACTATAGGACTAAGAAGAACTTGAATGAATATTCCAAATGAATCTAGTAAGGGTTTATACAATATATTCCATCTGTTTGGATCCGGAAAATAAGACATTCTAATTTTATTACCAGGACAGATCAAAATAATTAAAAGCCCAAGCAATAATCCAAATATAGAGGAATATAAAAGCTTTTTATCCCGATAATAATAAAGGGTTGCCGATAAAATTATGAGGCTATAAAGAGTATTAATTTCATTCATACCAGCAAGTGCAAGGGCAAGAAAGAAAGCTATGATGTGATTAAATAAGCTATTCTTATTTTTTAGACAAAATAGAATTAATATTCCTTGTATTATCAATGAAAAAGTATAGGTTATATTACCACTGTACCAATAAACTGCCTCATTTAATCCCCGAAAGCAGCTTAAAACAGACACTAAAAGAAATAAACTAAGAAATAAATCCTTAATTTTAAAAACTCTAAGCACCGAATGAATTATGCAAAAGAGACCAAATATACTTATTATAGGTACAATCTGAAAAAGGATATCAAGTTTAACTAGAGAACCAAGAAATAAAAGAAAAGTTGAAGAATATCGCCCACTCCAACTGTTATAGAAATTAATTTGGTCAATCCAGAAATTATTTGATTGAGTAAAAAGAAAATCGTCTGCTACAGGGTAAGAAAAAAAGCATAGGTACAGATAACCTGCTAAAAAAGAAATATAAATTATTTGAATCAATCTTTCAATAATTCTAACCATAAAAATTATATGTTTTTTGTTCTTAATCACAAAAAAGCTTGAATGAAAAACGATTATTTAGCCAATAATATTAAAGCAAATTTATTAATAAATGAGAGATCTTTTCACCATCTCTGAGTTACAGCTTATTATCTTGAGAGATTTCTATATTTTGGATTAGTGTATTTTTGATTCTCCAATTTTTCTTAAATTATTTTTTGTTTACAAATTTTTTAAGTATGATAGGATGAAAAAAGGCCAAAAAACACTGCATAATCAGTTAACTAAGTAGGCAGGTTTAATGGTTGCTTAAGTCTTTTTGACAATATTTCAAATTTTGCCACACAAATAATCAGTATTTGTAAAACATTCGATTTAAATCCAAACATTTCAATTATTTCTTATGAAAAAAAAAGCAGATAAAAGCGTTTCAGACAATTTAAACGCCAAGAACACTGATTTGTTAAACAATACTGCTGTCCAAACAGGTAAAGAGTTCTTGACTACCAATCATGGCGTTCGTATAAGCGATGACCAAAATTCTTTAAAGGCCGGGGAAAGAGGTCCAACCTTATTAGAAGACTTCCATTTTCGTGAAAAAATGACTCATTTTGACCATGAGAGAATTCCTGAACGAATTGTACACGCACGTGGTTCAGCTGCTCATGGTGTTTTTAAAGTTTACGAGCCGATGGCAAAATATACGAAAGCCGGCTTTTTAAATGATACAAATCGTGAAACACCGGTCTTTGTTCGCTTTTCAACTGTTGGAGGTTCTCGAGGTTCCACAGATATGGCACGTGATGTCAGAGGTTTTGCGGTTAAATTTTATACAGAAGAAGGAAATTTTGATTTAGTGGGTAATAATATGCCTGTCTTTTTTATTCAAGATGCGATGAAGTTTCCGGATTTTGTCCACGCTGTTAAACCCGAGCCTAATAATGAAATTCCGCAGGCTTCATCAGCTCATGATACTTTTTGGGATTTTATATCTTTAGCTCCTGAATCGGCTCATATGATAATGTGGTTGATGAGTGACCGAGCAATTCCTCGCAGCTATAGGATGATGGAAGGATTCGGCGTTCACACCTTTAGATTTATAAATCAAGACGGCATTTCCAGTTTTGTAAAATTCCATTGGAAACCTTTATTGGGCATGCATTCAGTTACTTGGGATGAAGCTCAAAATATTTCAGGTAAAGATCCAGATTTTCATCGCAGGGATTTGTGGGAAGCAATTGAAAGTGGTAGTTTTCCTGAATGGGAACTGGGTGTCCAAATTGTGGCTGAAGCGGATGAACACAAATTTGATTTTGATTTATTGGATCCAACTAAATTGATACCCGAAGAAATAGTACCAGTGGTAAAAATTGGCAAAATGACTTTGAATAGAAATCCAGATAGCTTTTTTGCCGAAACTGAGCAAGTAGCTTTTCACGTTGGTCATATAGTGCCAGGAATCGATTTTACCAATGATCCACTCATGCAAGGCCGTTTATTTTCTTATACCGATACTCAGCTATCACGTTTAGGTGGACCAAATTTCCATGAGATACCAATTAATCGTTCAATAGCTCCGGTAAACAATAATCAGCGAGATGGAATGCATCGTCAAACTATTAATACTGGAAAAGTTAGTTATAATCCAAATTCCTTAGCTAGTGGATGTCCCTTTCAGGCTGGCAAAATGGATGGCGGTTTTAGTTCATATGCTGAAAAAATTGATGCTCATAAAATTCGAAACCGTAGCAAAAGTTTTTTCGATCATTTTAGCCAGGCTACTTTATTTTTTAATAGTCAAACTGAGCCTGAGAAGAAGCATATTATCGATGCTTTGAAATTTGAATTGGGTAAAGTCGAAACTATTGCCATTCGACAAAGAATGTTATATATACTACAAGAAATAGACCCAGTATTAGCTCAGGAAGTGGCAAAAGGATTACGTTTAGATATTCCAAAAAATATTGGATTAGTAAATCAATTAGTTCCAGCTGATATAGACCCCAAATCCTATCAACCAGTTTATCCTAAAGAATTAGCCATTACTGAATCACCATCTCTGAGCATAATTCAAAATATGGTCAATTCGCTTAAGACTATTGCTACCCGGAAAGTGGCGATTATTGCATCGGATGGAGCAAATGAAAATTCTATTATGAATGTCAAAAAAGATCTATTATCAGAAGGAGCAGTGGTTCATATAATTGCACCAACCGATAATTATATAATTGCTGAAAATGAGGCGAAAATCATGGTAGATAAAACCTTACTCACTACCGCTTCAGTATTATATGATGCAGTTTATGTAGCAGGGGGAGCAGCGAGCATAGCTACTCTTAAAAATGATGGAGATGCAATTCACTTTCTTAATGAGGCATTTAAGCACTGTAAACCAATTGCAGCAAGTTTAGATGCAAAGGAAATTTTAGAATTAACTTATTTTGCCAATAAATTATCCAAAGATAAAGGCATTGTAATGGAAAGTGATTTGACGGTTTTGTCGAAGCAATTCATTATGGCTATGTCTCAGCATCGGTTTTGGGAGAGGGAGAATTATGGCAAAATTCCAGCTTAACTGAATAAAAAATACAATTATTCTTCTTTATAGCTATCAAAAGCACTAATTAAAGCTAATTCTTCTTCATCGTCGCCAAATTCTTCTTGTAGAAATGGATCTTCCTTGAGGGATTCTGCTTGTTGCTTTGTTTCAGCTGATAGTTTTTCTAAGCCGGGAAAATCAATTGGAATGCCAGGTGGACATTTAAAAACTATTTTGGCTTTATCCGACCGAAAGAAAGCATTTCGTGGGTTTTCAATACAATGAAAATTTGGCGGTTTTTCTTCAGTTAATATTTGATTATTTCTTTGTGTACTGAAGAATTTGGCCGCACTCAAAATTGCTTTTTTTATATATCGAATATCTGACTTTTTGGTGGCTAAACTGACTAAAAGCATTAGCCAATTATTGTTTTCCAATTCGCTTTCGAGTTTATAGTTGCGGTAAAGCCATTCGCTTAATTCATAACCATTACAATTTTCAATTTTGAAAGCACAACGCACGGCATCATCATTGGGTAATAATTTCACATTTTGAATTTGGCTCAATTCAGCTTTTAAATGTAAAGCCATTTTTTGTTGTTCTTCAAGAGGTTTTAGGCTTTGAGACAAACTGTGCAGGCTTTCAATTAAACTAGCGAGTAATAAATAAGATGGACTGGTGCTTTGCAATAAACTTAAACTAGTTTTTAATTTGGGCAAATTAATTAATTCTGATTGAAAATGCAAAAGCCCTGTTTGAGTAAGAGAACCCAAAGTTTTATGGGCTGAATGAATAATTAAATCTGCTCCGCAATGAATAGCTGATAATTTCCGTTGTAAAAGGCTCAAATGCCCACCGTGAGATTCATCTACAATAACTGGTAATTCATGCTCATGGCAAATTTCAATTATTTGAGATAAGTTTTTCAGGGCAATTCCTTCATAGGTTGGGCTTGTCAGAAAGCAAGCTTTTAAATTATTGTTTTTGTGTTTTTTAATTAAATTTAAAATTAAATCGGGTTTTATTTCTCTAAAAACGCCCCAATCCTTATCCCAAGCTGGTTCTACAAATATAGGATCTAAACCGCTTAAAATTAAACCTGAAATCATGCTTTTATGTGCATTTCGAGGAATTAAAACTTTACCAGATTGTCCTAGAGCTAAAAAACAAGCCATTAAACAGGCAGAAGCTCCATTCACTGAAAATAAAGTTTCTTCGACTTGAAATAATTCAGCGGCTTTGTTTTGAGCTTGGTAAATAATACTTTTTGGGTTATGCAAATCGTCTAAGCCTGTTGTTTCACTAAAGTCTTTACTGAAAAGTTTATTATACGAAAAAGGTAGAAAATGATTTTGTCCGCCATGAATAGGAGTATGAGTTCGGACAGTTTTTTGGGAGCTAGTTTTTTCGAGATTTTGCGTAAAAGCTGAATAAGAGGATCTTGATTTCATTAAGCTGGTTCTATAATTTTAATTTACACATTATTTTAACTTTTTTAGCCAATTTACCAACTCATAATTTTTTAGAAACACCTATCTTTATTAAAATTCACAACCAATAAATCTTCTAAAACAACTTCCACCAATGGAAGAAAAGAGCCGTAAAATTTATATTTAGTTAATTATTTATTTGCTAAGTTAATTTTAAAAGGCTAAAATACATTTTTAAATAATTAAAGCTTCAACTCATTTCATGATGACTTATAAAGAAGGTAAAGCCAAAAAGCTTTATTGGAACGGTGAATCTGAAACAGCTCAGATGGAATTCAAAGATGCAATAACAGCTTTCAATGGTCAAAAGCAGGAAGATATTAAAGGAAAAGGTTTAATTAATTCTTCAATTTCGGCTAAATTATTTAACTTTTTAAACTCCAAAAAAATTAAAACTCATTATCTAAAGCAAGTTTCGTCTCAGGTAGCGGAAGTTAAAGCCTTACAAATGATACCAATCGAAGTTATTATTCGTAATTTTGCGGCGGGAAGTGTGTGTGAACGTTTAGGAATTGAAGAAGGACATAAATTTAGCCGACCAATTATTCAGTTTCATCTTAAAAATGATAATTTAAATGATCCCCTTTTATGCGAAAGCGAAATCTTAGAATTAAAAGTGCTTTCAAATTCGGATTTAAAAAAAATTAAAAATCAAACCTTAATTATTAATTGGTTACTTTTGCATGTTTTTTCGCAAGCTGCCATCGATTTAATTGATATGAAGTTAGAATTTGGCTTTGACACAAATCATGAAATTTACTTAGCCGACGAGTTAAGCCCCGACAATATGCGTTTATGGTTAAGAAATACCGATAGTCAAAACCCCGATAATTTTAAAAAATTAGATAAAGATCGTTATAGGCAAGGTTTGGGTGGAGTTTTAGAAAATTATGAATTCATTTCGGATAAGCTGAGTGAAGTTTTAATTTCTCCGCAAGATAATTTGAAAACCCCAGTTGAAATTAATTTATTTATTTATCCACAGGCTGGCTTACTTGACCCAAGCGGAAGGACTTTAACTTCATCGAGCAAGCAATTAGGCTTTAATGAAGTTGAAAATATTAAGTTTGGAAAGTGTTTAACTTTAAAATTAAGTGATTTAAGAGTTAATTTAGTCGAAGATTTATGTGAACGTTTACTAATTAGCCCAGCTTCTGAAAGCTTTGAATATGAAATTATTCCATCTCTTGGAGCTGTTTAATAATTTCTTCTAATTTGCTTACTCTCGAAGCTTTAAAGCCTAAAAGAAAATTTTCAGTTAAATAATTATTTTGTTTTAAAAACAATAAAGCTTCTTTTTGCTCTGGAAAATAATGGGCTTTTTCGCCTAAATTTTGTGCCAAATTCAAATTTCCTTTTCCAATCAAAATTATAAAGTCAAGATTTTTTATTAAGTTTTCTCGCATAGAATTTAAAAGCTCTTCTCCTGAGCTACCTAATTCAGCAATTTCCCCTAAAATTAAAACTTTTTGTTTGTTGTCACCCAAATAATTCAAAGACTTAGCTAAAGCTACTACCGAGTCTGGGCTAGCATTATAGGTTTCATCAATAATTTGTACGCCACTTTTTAATTTAATTAAAGCTCCTCGGCCACTCCCTGGCTTATATTCCGCCAAACCTTTTTGTATTTCGCTATAATTTAAATTTAATTCCAAAGCTATTTCAATTATTAAACAAGCATTGTAAATTGTGGTCCAATTAGACGAAGCCAAAGAAAATTCATAATTACGATAAGTAAAATACAAAAAGCCATTTTCAAATTTAATATTTTGTACAGCCGAAAAATCAAAATATTTAAACTTTATTTGTGCATTATTTTCAGCTGAAGTTTTCCAGGTCTCTAATAAAGCTTCATCAGCCGGAATAAAAGCCAGACTATTAGATGGGGCAAATCTAAAAATTTCTGACTTTGCTTCAGCTATTTTTTCGCGGCTACCCAAAATTCCAATATGAGAACTACCAATATTAGTAATAGCTGTATAATCTGGTTCTATAATTTCGACTAATTCTTTTATTTGGTTTAGTCCTCGCATTCCACACTCAGAGATAAATATTTCAGTATTTTTATTTATATTTAAAATATTTTTTGGTACTCCAATTTCATTATTTTCATTCGATGAGCTACATTCAGTTTTATATTTTTGTTTTAAAACTAAGTATAAAACTTCTTTGGTAGTAGTTTTTCCATTGCTGCCAGTAATAGCTATAAATTTGGTTTTATTTAGTTGTCTACGGTAAAAATTAGCTATTTCTTGATAAGTCTTTAAAGTATTTTGTACTTTAATAATATTTATTTGATTTGTATTTTTTAATTGGCTTAAATCAAAATCCTCATTCACAATTAAACCTTTAGCACCTTTTTCAATTGCTAAGTTGCAAAAAGCATGGCCATCAAAGTTGACACCTTTTAAAGCTAAAAACCAACTATTTTTTATTATATTTCGGCTATCAGTACAAAATTGGAAATCGGGCAAATTATTTTCAGCAATATTTTTATACTTACAATTACTAATAAAATCAAAAAAAATATTATTCATTTAAATACAACTTAACTCTTTTGAATTACTTACTTCCGTTAAAGAATTTTCTACAACTTCTCCAATTTCTTCATTATTACATTCCAAAATAACCTTAGAACCTTTTACGAGAACATTTATAGGGCATTTTGAGTCTAAGCTCTTAAAAACAAATAATTCCGTGGGAGTTATAGGCACAATCCTGTCGTCTTCAAAAACTTCATCTTTATACTTTGTAAAACCTTCAAAATCTAATTTTAATTTCATAGTTTTTCTACTTGATTTGATATTTATTATTTTATCAATATTCCTATTTTCAGGACATGTAATAACTTTTGCCTAGAATCGACATCTGCAAGACGCTTTATTTTCTCTTGCCTAGAATCGACATCTGCAAGACGCTTTATTTTCTCTTGTCTGAATCGCAGATTAGCACAGATAACGCTGATTTCACAGATTTGCATTTAGGAGAGTTTTTCAGCCGTTTGAATCAGGATTTATAGGATTAAAAGATAAACAGGATTCACGTTTGAAAAGTTCTAATCAAAGAGAATAAACTTTCAATACAAATCCTGAAAATCCTAAAATCTTGGTTATCCTGATTCAGAAGTGCTTATCCAAGGAATAAATTCAGCCAATAACTTAGGATTGATAGTATTTAGTGTTAAATCGTATCCTTCGCAAATTATATTTATCTCTGTCTCTGAGTTACCTTGGTCAATATATAAGTAATTATGCTTAAGGTTGTTTACAGGTATTAATTTATTAAGTTTTTTTATTTTTTCAGATGAATTTAAATTATTTATTTTTTGTCTGAATCGCAAATTAGTACAGATAAACCTGATTTTGCAGATTTACATTTAGGAGTTTTTCAGCCAAGATCCAAGTCTCTCTCAAGGAAAAAAGACAAAGCCTAAAGTATCCGTGTCATCTTTTAATCTGTGTCCATCTGTGATTCAGACAAAAAGGAGTCATAATTTAATGGTAGTTTTGAATAATTTAAATTCTAAGCCAGGAATTTGTCTAATCTTACCTTTAAAAGAGTAATTCCCCGATTATGTAATTGGCAAGCTCTCGACTCAGATACTTGTAAAATATTGGCTATTCTTTTCATCGTAAAATGACGATAATGATACAAACCAATAATTAATTTCTCACGGGCAGGCAACTCATCCACTGCTGCTTCTAAAGCTTCTTGAAACATTTTATTCTCACAATTTTCCTCAGGGCCGCTTTTTTGGTCGCTAATTTGCTCTAATAAAGTATTTTCAGATTCATCATCCGTATTAAGATCAAGCGACAAAACACTCAGGCTGGCTTCTTTTTGAATTGAGTGTAAAGTTACCAAAGATATTTCTAATTTATTGGCTATTTCTTCATCAGTTGGCATTTGTCCAAGTTCTTGTTCTAATTCTCGGATGCAGCCAGTTAATATTTTTACTCTTTTGCGGGCAGACCTACTTAAGACATCGGATAGTCTTAATTGATCGACAATAGAACCTTTGACTCGGAGGTAAGCAAAAGAAGCAAAATTATGTCCTTTTTTCTCTTCATATTTACTGGCCGCTTCAATTAAGCCAATAATTCCGCATGAAATTAAATCTTCTTCATCTAATCCAGCTGGCTTAAGGAAACTTAATTTATTAACTACTTGGTAAACAATTTTTAAATTATCTTGGATTAATCTTTCTTTGCTCGTAATCTGGTTTTGATAAGCCTTAGAAGACAACATAGATTTAGAAATTTCTCTTGATTGAACTTTCATTGGATTTCAAAGCATTAAGCAGTTACTTGTATTTTGGTGAAAATTAGCTTAAACTTCCTCACCTATTTAACCTATATGTCTTATTTACGGGGGGCTTCGTTAAAAGAATAAAGATTACCTTAATAAAAATTACTGCTTTTAGACTTGAATCAATGCTGGAAACACTTAATCTCTCATCTTTTCTCTTAAAGCACGACTAAACCAGCCACCCGTTAAGGAGTCTAGCTTGGCAGTATATTCTTCAATTTCCAAATCCTGCATAAGCTTTTCCGTTTCATCAATTGTTGAATTAAGAATAAAATTTATTTTCCTCTTCCGTCTTTCAAAATAAGCGGCCTGAGCCTGTTCTCCTAAATCTTGCCGAATAGGTGCAAAACGCCTTATTTCACTAAATAAATCTGTCTCTTCATCATCGTAAACCGTATTTGGCAAATTAAATTCTATTTTTAAGCCAGTATCCCAGTAATTCCGTCTTGTTACACCAAAATAATTACCACTCGATTGATTCAAATCATTATTGTTATAAGTTAAATTTCCGCCGCTCGCCCCAGTTCCTGTAGTTGCCCCAGTATTTGGCCTTGTAATTGAAGTTGAATAATCGCTGTCATTATTTCTTGTTTTACCTAAATCATGATTGAAGCCACTATTAGAGGAGATAATTGGTAATAAATTTCTGTTTCTCATTCTCTTTCTTAAATTATTAAATTCTTGGCCTGTTGGTATAGCGAAAAACCGATAAACTTCTCTTTGAACTTGAGTATAAGTAGGTTCTTCGTGTATTAAATTCGTTATTAATTGTTTTTGTTCTTCGGTAGGCTTTTTACAGGTCAAATTATTCTTGGCGGGCAAAAAATCTTTGTTTTTAAGTTTTTTAAAACCACCACATCCTTGATCTTTAAGGTCAATTTCAAAGTCTTCTGCTCCAATTGGATTACTTGAAATTAGTAAAAATAAGAAAAGTACAAAGTATTGATTCATGAAAAACCCAACCTTTAAAGTATTTTTATTCAGAAATTTATATTAATTAAGATTTTATAAAACTTTTGCATTAATATCAAAGTTTATTTTTAGAAAAGATTTAATAATTGTTTTTCAAGAAAGCAGGTTTATTTTTTGTAGGTTCAAAAGTAGGAATACAAACTTTTGAAAATCATTCAACTTTTGGACAATACTAAAAAAGTGTCAATCTCTGTTAGTATTAAAATATTAAGATTTGATTAAGTTATAAATTCAAATTGCAAATAAAACTAATTGGTTCAGCTCCAGCAGCACTTAAAATTGGCGGAGTTGCCTTCTTCCCCGATTCGGTTAAAAAGATTTTGGACTTAGAGCTAGAAGCGGCTGAGTTAATTAATAGTGTTTGGCTTCTAACTGCAAAATTAGAGAAAAATCCCAATAATTTCTCTACATTAAATTTAAAAAAAAATTTACAAATATTAAATCAGGCCGAAATAAAATTAAAACAGGCCGAAAAACTAACTTTAACTTCAGTTCCGCAAGCTCAAAAACGTTTACCAGCTTTTTATCTATCTTTGTCCAAATGTTTTTATTTAAAGGCCAAGACTAATCATTTTTTGCGGGAGGAATCCTCTATTATCAAAAATTTATACTCTCAAGCCCGACAATATTGTGAAAAAGCTTTAAATATTTTCCAGCAACAAAAGGACTATAAAGGAGAAATTTTATGCCAAGAGCAGATAGCTATTATTAATGATCAACCAGAAAGCTTAAATTATTCGATTATTAGAAATCAAGATAAACAAAATGAAGTTATTAAACCTTTAAATAATTTATGCGAAGAAATTCCTTTTAAACATTCATCTTATGATTCTGCGTTTGAAACTTTTAATCATTTTATGGGAATTATTTTTGGTTTATGTTTTGCCAGTTTATTTCCGAAGCATGCCAAGGCAAGAGCTGAAGAAAGCTTAATTAATAAAGCTAAATACCTTGCCACCGAAAGTGGTTTATTAGGTTTAAGAATTCTGAGTGGTTATATTTTTACTTGGCTTTTTGTGGATTATATTTTTGTCAAACCTGTTTTGAAACTTTTGGTAAAGGGTTTAGGTAATTTGCCAAACTTTTTAATTGAGCCAGCTTATCAATTTATTAAATGGGCTTTTGAAAAAGAGGACTTGATGGATCTTTTTGAATTAATGGGTAATATAAATCATGATTTAATGAAAGGTTATCAAAAAATTGGAGATAATCAAAAAGCTGATCATTACAGACATGTAGCTAATATTTATTTCACAAAATATATTAATGAATTAGACTCTCAAGATCCAGAAAATAAAATTTTGATACAACAAATAAAAGATTATGCTTTGAGCTAAAAGTAAAAAATATATTCTCAGGAATTTACGCCGCACTCAAAAGCGAGTTTTAATCTTGTTTCTTTAAAGGTTTTATTATATTGCTCCCGGATTTGCCCCGAAATATTGCCACTAATATGCAAAGAACAAGCTCTCAAAAGCCTCACAAATTCACGGAAAATCATAAAATCTATTTCTTCATATTCTTTAAGTATATTTTGTAATATTTGCTCTTTAAATTCGGAATCTAAATTTGTGAATTTATTTTGTAAGCCTAATTCAAAAGCTTTTTCAAACCGCTGAGAGCTACGAGCTGAATCAAAACATCTTTTTAAACTATTAGCTAAAGCTTTACTTTTCTGCTCAATTTCGGCATAAGCTAATATTAATTTCAGGTCAACTTCATCATCAAAAGCCTTTAAAACTTGTTCGAGCTTATTATTATTTTCAGGATTTATCATTTATTTTAATCATATAAATTTAAATTAAAGTGCTGTCTTTCATTAGGCTATCAGCTTGCTCACCGATAAAACCTTTATAAATTTCGCCACTTTCTATGTCAATATTTCGTTCAACTAGTTCAAGCACGGTAAAAGGAATTCCATCAACTAGTTCAGCTTGCGAGAAAACTTGCCTTAAGCGATTCCCCGTTTGGCCAGTAATTTGCCCAAGGAATTTTATATTTTTGGCTTTCAATGATTCAATAGCCATTTCCATTTTAATATCTGGTGGCAGCAGAACCGCGATATGATGAAAGTCTTGGTCTCCAAATTTTTTGACCCAATTTGTAATAATTTTTTTGTCTTCCGGCCATTCATCATAAGATTGATCAATAAAAAACGGAGCAAATTCATCATGACGGTAGATTTTTGCCCACCAGCCTTCACTTTTATATTCTAGCTTTTCATCGTATTTCCAGTCTAAGTTTTCATATTGTTTAGCGGCTGAGTCGATATTATTGGTTCTAATTGTTAAATGGTCTAAATTTAATGGCCAGTTTTTTTCGGTGCAAAGCTCTAAATAGGCCTGAGAAGCTTGATTATTGGCAAAGTAATTATAAATTTTATCTCTCACTAATTCATCATATTTATTAATTTTGCTTTCTAATAAAATATCAAAAGTCTTTTCCATTTGTCTTTGTGAGCTGAAATATTAATAATTATGCCCGAAAGAAGTAACTCTTTTGTAAATATTAAGCTGATTGTGTGATACGATAAAATTATATAAAGATTAAGAACTGATTTTTCAATTATTATGATTTCAGCATTATCACAAAAACAACAAGCTACTGTACACGCTGGCAAACAACAAAAAAACGTACAGCAAGCACCACCATCAGCTCAACAACAAGCTGCGACAGGTACACCAGACGATTCAAATGCAACTTTACCTCAACCACCAGATGGCTCACAACAGCAAGTTCCCGTAATTCGAGAATCAAAACCTTGGTGGCAAAAAGCTTTACCTTTTGTTGCAGCTGGTGTAGTTGGCGTTGCTGGAGCAGTATTTTGTTTACACGGTGTAGGTAATAAAGTTCATACGGAAAAAATTCAATCTCATTTGGCAGAAATATTTAAGCCTGAGAGCGAATATAGAAAGAATTTCTTCGATCCTCGTGCGGAAATCTATCAAAAATATGATAAACATTTAAAGGATAATCCAGGAATTTCAGAGCCAGAAAAAGAAAATCTTGCAAAATTTTTGAATAATTTATTAATTTCAGAGAAGGGAGACATTGCAGATTTACATCATATTCCTTTAGGTGATAATGATAAAGCTTATTCTATTCCTCTCCACACTGAAGCTTTGAAAGAAGCCAATGATGACTTTAAAAAAGATGATCATTTACCTCGAGCTTTTAAAGATGCTATTCAAGAAACATTTAATAAATTATCCGATGAATTCGCCAAACATGAAGAGAAGATAATACCTAGCGATAGGAGAACTCCTTCATTACTTATAAAAACTCTCTGGAACCAAGAGCATCCAGCAGATTCTATAAAACCTCATATTAGTAAGCTGAGTACCATTGAAACTGGTTTTACAGTACTTCAAAGAATGGCTGGAGGTTTTGTAAATAGAATGATTAAAGGTGGAGAGAAAGAATTAACAGGTGAGAAATTAGATCCTCAGAAAGATGATAGAAGACCAATAACTATTAATATTGATTAAATTGTCTGAATGAGGATGCTCAGGATTTTAAGATTTTCAGGATAATATTTATTTAAAGTTTATTTGCTTCGACTACTACACTTTCTGATCGTAAATCCTGTTTATCATTTAATCCGGTAAATCCTGATTCAGAAATAAATACTTTGGGTGAAAAGAAGGAGTTATTGACCTAAGTAAATACAATACAAAAGTTCGGATTTGAAATTAAATATGACTAATAATGTCTGTTACAATAAAGTATTAATTAAATAAATTCACATATCTAAAATTTGTTTTTCAGTAAAAATGAGCGTCATAAATATATTTCAAGATAAAAAAATCCTTCTGCTCGAAGATGATGAGCCTTTGCGGAGATTGATTCAAATGGAATTTGCCTATAATAATCTTCAAATCGAAGCTTTGGCAAGCTTTCCAGGAATAGTTAATTATGTTCAAAAGTCAAATCCGGATTTAATTATTTTAAGCCTAGAGATTAAATTGGAAGAATCAACTGGTTTATTAATTTGTGAAAAATTACGTTTTCAGGGCAGCACTGCTTGGATTATCGTTACCAGTAATAAGTCTAATATCAATGAAAAAATTTCCGCTTTGAATGCGGGAGCTGATGATTATTTTGCTAAACCTTTTTCGAGCGATGAATTAATGGCCAAAGTTAAAGCTATGCTTCGCCGGACCTTGTCAGTTTCGAAAGAAGGAATTTTGGAATATAGCGATATTAGAATGGACTTGATTAATAGAGCCGTTTGGAGAAATAATAAATTAGTTGATTTGCGTTCTAAAGAATTCGATTTATTAAAAGTATTTTTGCTTAAACCAGAACAAGTTTTGACTCGTGCATTCATTTTTGACCAAGTTTGGGGGTCTAGTTTTTTGGGGGATTCTAATGTTATTGAAGTTTACATCCGTTATTTACGTTCTAAATTGGAAAAACCGGAAATTATTAAAACCAAAAGAGGCGACGGTTATATTTTAGAATCGGATGAATCACGCATTAGCAAAGCGGCTGCAGAAGGTAATGAAAATATAAATTTTTAATGAGTTTAATAAAAAGCCTAATTAGCAGTTTAGAAAAAACCGAAGATTATGCTTTAATTCAGAAAATTCATGGGCATTTTTACTATGCAAAAAAAATTAATTTAATTAATCAAGCCATTAAAACCGAGCTGGAGGCTGACAAATTAATAATGCTTACTTTGCCAAGTAGGCTAAAAAAAGAAGGCTTTGAATGTTTTATCGGTGATTTAATAAAGTTTAATCCTCAAAATCAAACCATTGTTCAAATAATTCCCCGTTTATCTTTGATGCCAAGGCCAAAGGTCGCTAATATTGACCAAGCTTTAATTATTTTATCAGTTTGCGAACCAGCACCAGAGCCTGAATATTTAGATCGAATTTTAACGCATGCTTCAATTACTTTGCCTGATAAGCCAATTATTTGTTTGACAAAAATAGATTTGCAAAAACCAGACCCAGAATTTATTAATTTGTATAAATCTTTAGGTTATAAAATAGTTGAATTGTCTTATCTGCAGCCAGAAAGCTTAGAAGAATTAAAGAGTTTTTTGTTTAATAAAGTCTCAGTATTAGCAGGTCAGTCGGGTGTTGGAAAGTCAAGCTTATTAAATAATTTATTTCCTGAAAGAGCCTTTAAAGTTGGGGAAGTAAGCAAAAAAAGCCAAAAAGGAACGCATACAACTAGACATACCGAAATGTTTGAAGGCCGCTCCGGAGAGAATATTTTTTATATTTTGGATACTCCAGGTTTTAGTCGTTTAGATGCACAGGTAAATTTAACCGAAATTAATTCTCCCAAGGCTTTCCCCGAAATTACCCAAAGCCCAGAGAAATGTTATTTTATTGATTGTAAACACCTTGAAGAAAATGGTTGTCAGGTCAAGTTTTCAGAATCCCGGAAAGCTAGTTATCAGAAATTAGCTCAAGAATCAATTACCCGAGAAAGTGAGCAATTGGAAAGCCGCAAGGTAAAAGAAGCGGAAGATTCGACTAAAAAAATTTCCTCTACTAAAACTAATATTCCCAAACTTAAAGGGTCAGATCGTTCAATTTCTCGTAAAAAACAAAAACAAAAGTTTAATATAGAAACCGAAAATAATATTGAAGACGATGAAAATTTAAATGAATAATAAAAAATAAGTTAATATAATTTTTAACAAAGGAAAATAATACAATAATGACAATTTTGGTGACTGGGGGCTGTGGATATATTGGTAGTCATTTAGTTAAGCAATTAAGTGAAAAAAAAGAAGATTTAATTGTTTTGGATAATTTGACAACTGGTTTTCAGGAAAATTTACTTTACAATGAAAAATTAATTAAAGCTGATTTAAACGATACCCAGGCTTTAGATAATTTATTTCAAACTCATAAAATTGATTCAGTTATTCATTTTGCCGCTTCCATTGTGGTTTCTGAGTCGGTTACTGATCCATTAAAATACTATTTAAATAATACTTCTAATACTTTAAACCTTTTAAATATTTGTATTAAATATAAAGTACAAAATTTCATTTTTTCAAGTACTGCTGCAGTTTATAGCCCACCTGAATCTGGTATTGCCGATGAAAATACTTCTACTAATCCAATTAGCCCATACGGAAAGTCAAAGTTATTAAGTGAAATTATTATTAAAGACTTAGCTGAAGCTTATAATTTTAATTATGCAATTTTACGCTATTTTAATGTTGCAGGAGCTGACTCATCAGGCAAGCTTGGTCAAAGAGTTCAAAATGCCACTCATTTAATAAAATTAGGCTGTCAAACAGCATTAGGCAAAAGAGAATTTATTGAAATATTTGGCACTGATTATAATACACCCGATGGAACTTGCCAAAGAGATTTTATTCATGTGGAAGATTTAGCAAATGCTCATATTTATTGCTTGGACTATTTGAAAAATAAAAATGAATCTTTGATAGTTAATGTTGGCTATGGAAAAGCTTATAGCGTAAGGCAAGTACTGACAACTATTGAAAAAATTAATGGACAAAAGTTAAATATTAAAATTTCAGAAAAAAGAGCTGGTGATTTGGAAATATTAATTGCTAATAATAATAAACTTAAAAATCAATTGGGCTGGAAACCAAAATACGATAATCTGGAGCAAATTATTATTGATAGTTTAAATTGGGAAAAAAAGCTGGCATAATAAGTTTTAATGACCTTTTATCGAAAAGAAAGATACGCTTAATGTATAACGATAAAAAATTCATCCACTATGTTTCATCCTTTACAGCTTATTACAGGCATTTTTCCTAATCTTATATGGATGGCTTTGGTCGCGGCCAATATTTATTTTTTGCGTGAATGGTATGAACACAAAGATATTTTGCAAGATGAACAATATACCAAGTTATGCCTTGGGGCAGTAGTTTTGTGTTTTTTCTTTAATTTCTTTGGTAAATTTTTCTTTCAATTAATTTTGGGCAAAAAAGGCGATGATGAGCCTAATATGATTCGAAGTGATGAAACTAAAACTTTGATTATGCCTGAAGGTCATGAAATCTTTTTGGAGTTTTATGGTAATCCGGAAAATCAACCTATTATTTTTATTCATGGATGGAGTACTAATAGCCTGCAATGGTATTACTTTAAAAAACATTTATCCAAAAATTACAGACTAATTTTAATGGACTTACCGGGTCTAGGCAATTCGACTAAAAAAACAAATAATCAGTACTCGCCTGATGGCTTTGCCCTAGATTTGGATGCAGTAGTAAGAGAAGCTGGCGGCCATAAAAAACCAATTATTTTGGGACATAGCATTGGCGGCATGATTATTCTGAGCTATTGTAAACTTTTGGCGACCGAATTATCAAGCAAAGTTGCTGGCTTAGTGCTTATTCAAACTACTTATACTAATCCGGTAAAAACTTCAGTGCTAGCAAAGCTTCTTGTATTTTTAGAAAAACCATTACTCAGGCCGCTTTGTTATATAATGATTGGTTTGGCTCCTCTTTTTCAAATTACTAATTGGATGAAGTATTTGAATGGCTCATTGCATATAAATAACCATTTTACGGGTTTTGCACGCACCGAAACTAAAGGGCAATTAAATTTAATGACTTTATTAAGTAATATGGCTCCTGTTGATGTAGTTGGGCGAGGAATATTAGGTATGTTTGAATATGATGCTACCCAAATACTTCCAAATATTGATGTACCGGTTTTAATATTAGCTGGCGACCAAGATTTAATGTGCAAGCCTGAAGCTAGTGAATTCATGAAAAATAATATTCCTAATTCAACCCTTAAAATTCTCCAACCCTGCGGACATCTCGGCACAGTAGAGAGAAATGAGCAAATGATAAAAGCAGTCGATGAATTTGCACAAAAAATAAAATAACTATTTCTATTTAAGTTCGGACAGGCTAAGTTAATAATATAAAATGATAATATTTCCTTTACAGACATTTATTAAAGAAGTGAATAAAACTTATGCCCGCTGCTGACGAATTATTATTTGATTCGATTTATGAATTAATTGTCCAAACTTCTACTAATTTACCGGCTGATGTAAGGGTAGCTATTCAAAAAGCTCATCAGGCAGAAAATGCTTTAACTAGTGCTGGCTTAGCTCTTTCAACCATTGCAAAAAATATTTATATGGCTGACACGCAAGTTTTGCCTATTTGCCAGGATACGGGCATGCCAACTTTTAAAGTTAAAACACCAATTGGTTTTAATCAAATCAAATTAAAAAAAATTATTTATTCAGCTATTGCCCAAGCTACTAAAAATGGTAAATTAAGAACCAATTCAGTTGACAGCTTAACGGGCGAAAATACGGGTGACAATTTAGGGCCTGGCACACCTGTCATTTATTTTGAACAATGGGAAGAAAACAGCTTAGAAATTAAACTTTTGCTGAAAGGTGGTGGTTGCGAAAATAAAAATATTCAATATAGCTTACCAGCCGACTTGGAAGGAATTGGTAAGGCCGGCCGTGATTTGGATGGAATTAGAAAATGTATTTTACACTCAGTTTATCAGGCTCAAGGACAAGGTTGTAGTGCAGGTTTTATCGGTGTTTCTATTGGGAGCGATCGTTCGGGCGGTTATGCACATGCTAAAGAACAATTATTTAGAAGTTTATATGATAAAAACCCAATTGGAGAGCTATCTGAGTTGGAAAATTATATAATGCAAAATGCAAATAAACTGGGCATTGGCACTATGGGCTTTGGAGGAGACATTAGTTTATTAGGTTGCAAAATCGGTGTCCAAAATAGATTACCAGCCAGCTTTTTTGTGTCGGTTTCTTATAATTGCTGGGCTTATCGGCGTTTGGGCATTGTAATTAATCCTGAAAGTGGACAAATTAAAGAATGGTTTTACCGTGAATTGCCCAAAGATTTGCAAAATGAAGCCAAACAAATTATTCCAACTTTTGAGGAAACAATTATTCAGTCATCTGGCCAGGAAATTAAATTAAATACGCCTTTTAATCCCGATAGCATCAAACAACTAAAAGTTGGAGATATTGTTTTAATTAGCGGAATAATGTATACAGGACGGGATGCTGTTCATAAGCATTTGTCTGAATCTGATAATTGCCCAGTTGATTTGAATAATATGCCAATTTATCATTGTGGACCAGTGGTAATTAAAGAGAGTGAATTATGGAAAATTAAAGCAGCTGGGCCAACAACAAGCATCAGAGAAGAACCTTATCAAGCCGGGCTAATTGAAAAATTTGGTATAAAAGCAGTCATTGGAAAAGGTGGTATGGGTTCAAAAACGCTAAAAGCTTTGCAGGAAAATGGAGCTGTTTATTTAAATGCTATTGGTGGGGCAGCTCAATTTTATTCGGATTGTATTAAAGAAGTAAAAGGTGTTGATTTTATGAATTTTGGAGTGCCTGAAGCAATGTGGCATTTAAGAGTCGAAAACTTTCCCGCTATTGTAACCATGGACTCGCATGGAAATAGTTTGCATAGTGATATCGAAAAGACTTCCTTGGAAAAATTAAGTAGCTTTCAGGAAAAAGTTTTTGCTTAATAAAATAAAGAGATTCACTAATAATAAAATTTTAATTTGAGTCATTTAGTATAAAGATAAATCTCAAATATTGTTTACTTTAAAAAGCATCATGGACTTGAATTTAATATTAATTATTGTTTTTATTATTGCTTTAGCCTTTAGTTTTCCCTTTTTGATGAAAGTTGTATATGGCAGCTTAAGAAAAAGAAAGAAATTTTAAACTTAAAAAAATTTTATTTTAGGTGTTTTTTTGACCTTATTGAACTTATAAGCCAGGTTAAAGCTTCATAGAAAATTGTTTTATTAAAAAAAATTGTAAATTTCGGTCATTTTGGGGAATTAATAAATCAATAAAAGAATTTTTTTATTTTTAACTTTAGGAAAAATGAATAATAATAGGGTCAAATTACTTTTGCTAAATGCTGACAATAAAGCAATTAAAGAATTTGAAATTACCCAGTCTAATACTATTATTGGACGTTCGCCGGAAGCTAATATTGTCATTGAAAGTACTGAAATATCCCGTTTGCATGCCAAATTAATTAATAGCCCCAGCGGTTTTTTTATTTGTGATTTAAATAGTACTAATGGAACTTTTTTAAACGGTGGCCTATTAGAAGCCGAACAAATGTTTCAATTAAAAACTAATGACCAAATAAATTTGGGGGAAATTTCTTTATTATTTCAAGCGATAAGTTTAGCTGGAAATTCAAACAATTCCATTAAAAATGATATTTTGCCACCAGTCAATAGCTCTTTCGACAATAATCAACCTGAAATTCACATGCCCAATTCACTAAATAATAATTACTCCCAACAACCTATTTATTTGCCACCTTCTCCTAGCCATGCAATCCATCCAATTGCAAATCAGGAATTGCCTTTTCAACAATCCGAAACTAATAATGGTTTATCTGATGAAGAGCAGAAATTAGCCGAAGAAATTTTTGGACAAATTAAGAATAAAAACGCTAATTCTAATGAAAGTTGGCATAAAATGAATTTATTCCGACAAAAAATAAATGCGGTGCAGAATAATAAAAGTAATTTCCAAGCTTCTTCTTTAGACCTTAATGAGCATGAATTATTTAATCAAGTTTTGGGAAATTCCACTAATACAGCCGTTCAAACTCCTAATAATATTGTCCAACCAAATTTAAGCCCATTACCTTTTAATCAGAGTTATAATCAGCAAATGAATGTTAGTAATCTACCCACCAGCTATTCGCCTCCTCCAGTTGAGCTACCTAGCCAGGAAATTAGCTCAATACAAGTGCCAAATTATAAAACTGATTTAGAATCTTATTATTACCCGGAAGCAAATAATTCAAATCCTGCTAATTTCCCGGTGGACGCTTATAGTTTTGACTCTAAATTAGACAATAAAAATAAAGATCCCTTTGAAGCTTTAATGTTTAAAGAAGATGATTCGGTTTTTTCTAAGTTTAAAGGTTCACCGAAAGAATTATTTAATGAAAAACTTAAAGTTATAAAAACGGAAGACAAACCTTCTTTGATCGCCAGTTTGAAAAATTATGCAATACCAATTGGTGTTTTAATTATCGCCCTCATTATTACCTTAATTTTTGGTGTCAGTCACCGTCCCGCTTTCGGATGAAAACTATTTAATTTAAAGAAACATGCTATACTAAAGTTTCTTGTTATCCTTAAAAATCAAAAAACTTTTTTACAATATATGAAAAATTTTTCAATTCTTTTTTCTTTAATCGCTTTGAGTGGTTTATTTGCTCTTAGTTCATTAGCTAAAAAAGACGGAAGTGTCGCTGAAGAAATAGCTACTTTGCCACCTAATGAAGCAGCTGCTAAATTATTAAAAGCTAATGATGCCAATAAAGATGGTAAATTAGCCAAAAATGAAGTTAATTTATCTTTTAGAATGAAACGCTTTAAAAGAGTAGATAAAAACAATGATAATTTCTTAAGTTTAGAAGAGTTAGAAAATTCTTACAAAAAGACTACTGAAGTTAAAAGCATTGAAGCCAAAAGCGCTGTTGAAAAAAATTAAATAGTTTCTATAGCTAAAATTTTTCCGAGAAAGACAAATTTAAACTTGAGGCCTAAAAACTTCAATTTATCTTTGTCTTTTTTTTGTGGTTTAAACTTCATTCATGGCTAACCATACTTCTTCGGGTTTAAGGCTTTCTATACAATTCAATAAAGTTTTTTGACACTTTTTAGCCGAGCAGCTTTTTAAACATTCATAATCATTAGCAATTAAACCAATGCCCCAAAATGGACTATGCCGAGTGGGAGAAGTTGGGCCAAAAAGTCCAATTGTTTTAACACCCAAAGCCGAAGCTAAATGAGTAGGACCCGTATCTGCACCGATTGCTAAAAAACAATTACTTAAAATAGCAGCACTGGCCAAAAGATTGAGCTTGCCACACAAATTAATAATTTGGTTTTTTGCAAAACTGGGTAAAGCCTGCATTAATCGATAAGCTAAAAACTCCTCCTCGGAGCCACCAATCAAAATAATTTGCGAAACTGATGGATCTTTTTTTAAAATCAACTGAATAAAATCAAGCCAATTGTCTAAAGGCCAAGCTCTGTGCGGTCGATGATGCCCAACCCCTAAAATTAAAGCTAAATATTTTTCTTTTTTTTTCAAACCCAAAGAATTTAAACTATTTTGTTTTAGCTCTTCTGGCAATTCAATTAAAGGAAAAAATTTTTGAATATTCTCCCCTGATAGGTCTAATTCATGAAAATAAGTTAAAGCAAAATTTTCCCAAGCATGTTTTTTAAAATCTAATCCATGGGATATTTCATAAGGAGAGATATTAGGAACTTTTTCATAATTATAAATTTGCTTAGGCTTAATTAAATAAGAAATGAATTTGGTTTTCCAATTCGGTTGCAAATTTAAAAATAAATCAAATTGTTCATTGCCAGCTTGCTTCAAAAGCTTTACCTGCTTTGTCAGATTAAAAATATTTGAATTAATTGAAATCGGGACAATTTGGTCTAATCCTTTGGCATAAGACATTAATTCAGCTAATTCACGCCCCATTGCAAAAGTGATTTTTTTATTTTTAAATTTATGAGCCAGCAAATTTACCAAAGGTAAAGTATGAATAATATCGCCGATTGCTCCCTGCCTGAGTAAGCAAATATTTTTAAAATTCTGCAAATTATAGTTTAAACCTCAAATATTTTTCTTTGGCAGCGAGAATAAATGCAAACGATAAGTATTAAGAAATATACCAATTGCCGCCATAGGAATAATGATAAAAGCCGGCATGGCCTTACCAGTTTTTATAAAACGTAAAATAAAAAATATTAATAAAATAATTGAAACAATAGCTCCCACATAAAAACCCCACTTTCTTTCGGTTTGGGTTTCTTCCTTTAAACCAGTACCCCAAAAACCCAGCATTAATAAATTACCAAAAGTTATACCCGCCATCAAGGAAGGTACGCTTTTAGCCGTAAAATAACCAATTAAGCCACCTAAAATGACAATTGCTCCAAAAATCAAATTATACAAACCAATTTTTTTACTTAAATCTAATTCTTTATTTTTATTATCTTGAGTTTCCATAAAGTCTTACTTAATTGGGTGAGTTGGACAGGGCTTAATTAATTCAATTATAGTTGATTAAAAGGTTATTTAGTAGAGCATAAGGTAAATTCACTTTGGGCATTTATAATTAATCATTAAAAAGTTTTCAAAATTATTTTCACCTACTTGAATTTCTTTATCGGGAGGTAAAGTTTTTTCAGTGATGAAATTTATTTGTATTGTATTTAATTTTTCATTATGTACTTTATTCCATTTATAACATAAATATTTAGCGTAATTTTTAACTAATAAATTGTGTTTTGTATTCTGATTGAATTTCCCCCAATTAGATTGGAAAAGATAAGCCATAAAATTGCTTTCTCTTTGATTTTCATAATATCGTATAGTTTTTTCTTTTGTATTTTGAGCTAAATTAATTTGTTTTGTATTTTTCAAACAACCCTTAATTACAAACCAACCATCTCGTTCCAGACCAGCATTATTAGAAAACATTGGCCAACTTTGTTTTATGGCAAAAGTATGAGTTAAATTATTGAGAGTTATTGACCAATTAGCTAACTTAAGAGAAGCCAAATTTGAAATAAAAATACAGTATAAAAATAAGCCACAAACCAATTCAGCTGGCAAAAATGGCTTTAAACTATAATTTGTACTATTTATTTTGATAGGTAATTTGTAATTAACTTTATTAATCAATTGATTTAGTTTTACTTTTGTTTTTTGTATAATTGATAGCCCAAAAAGCTTTTCCCAGAGCAGACTTGGAATTAATGCTAACCAAGCAGTTATACTTATAAAAGGAAATAATCCTAAATACAAACAAAAAATAAAACTAATATGCAAACCTACAAAGATGCTAATTGTAATTAATCGAAAAGCCTTTGTGAAGCGGGGCATAAAAAGCAAAAATGGAATATAAAATTCTATATAAAGTGTTGAAAAAGTCAAAAGTTTTAATAAATCTGGATAATTCAATAAAAATTTGCTTAAAGGTTTGGCAAAATAATCTAAATTGAAAACATAATAAATAGCACTAAATTCCTTTGTCCAGAGGGCACATGATTTCCATAAAGCCGTAAACCAATAAATAAAACATATTTGTAAAATCAAAGCCATTGTACCTACCGAAAAAAAATCAGTTTCTAGTGGTTTACCTTTTTTAATTTCATCAAGCGAAAATTTGGCTCCCAGTGGCAAAAAAATTGACCAAAATAAAAGTAGTCTTAAAACTAAATCTCCATGATCACCGACGGTTAAATTTCTATTTTGCAAAGAAACTAAAAAAGCCCAGGAAATAATAGTTACAATTCTTGTCTGATAGCCTGCTATTAAAGCTAAAGCCAATAAAACTGCGACTCCAAATAAAATTCCTTGTATGAAAGTTTCGCCACTTAATAAATGAAAGCTCCACTGATAATGGTTAAGAAAATTATCAATTAAAAAGGTGCGGGGTAAAACACCTAAATCACTATAATAAGCTTCCAAATGCTCTGCTCTGACAATTAAATCACTAATTAAAATTAAACCTAAGCAAATTCTAAATAAAGCTAAAGAGCGTAAATCTAATGAAAAAACCTCAGAAAAGTATTTATTGAAAAAGATTATTACTGATTTCATATTTCTTTTTTCCCAAATAAAAGAACAAATATTAATACTAAATCTGCTAATATTTATTTTCTTTAAGTTGTTCACCACTTTAGGTTCTGGTGAGATATTTTCTTTAAAATTACTTTATTTGAATGAAATACCAATTGGTAAAATGGGCAAAAATAAATTATGGGTAGGGCAAAAAAGCAATTAGCAAAAAAAGAAATTAAAAAGGTTGCCAAGAAAGAAACACCAACTTTAACCAATCGAAAAGCCCATCATGATTTTGAAATACTTGAAACAATGCAGGCTGGTTTAATTTTATCGGGTACGGAAGTTAAATCTTTACGCTTAGGAAGAGGCCAACTTAATGAAGGCTTTATGAAAATCAATAAAAATAATGAAGCTTTCTTATACGGAGTAACCATACCTAAATATGAATTTGGGAATCGTTATAACCATGATCCCGACAGGATAAAAAAACTTTTATTGACTAGAAAAGAATTATTAAAATGGCGTTCCCGCATGGAAAGAGATAAATTAACCGCCATTCCACTGAAGCTTTATTTTAAAGATTCTTGGGTGAAGGTTTTAATTGGTTTAGCCAAACGTAAATTGAATGAAGACAAAAGACGTGATTTAAAAGAAAAAGCTGTCACTCGAGAATTGCAGAGAGAAGTTAAAAATAAAAACTTTAAATTAACCTAAGTTACCAATTCTTCTAATTGTTTTTTCTGCTCAGCTGCAATTAATGATTGAATAATATCATCAATACTGCCATTTAAAGCTCCATCCAAAGAAAAGTTTTGCTGAAGTCTATGTTCTGAAAGCCGATTTTCTTTAAAATTATAAGTGCGTATTTTTTCTGAGCGGTCTCCCGTCCCAACCTGAGAAGATCTTTGCGATGAAATTTTTTCTTTTTGCTCTCTAAGCTGCATTTCATAAATCTTGGCTCTTAATAAAGCTAAAGCTCTTTCTTTATTTTGCCGCTGAGAGCGTTCTTCCGTGCAAAAAATATGAATTCCAGTTGGTTTATGCACCAAATGAACAGCTGTTTCTACTTTATTAACATTTTGTCCGCCAGCTCCGCCACTTCTGGTGGTACTTATTTCCAGGTCTATCGGGTCAATATGCACTTCCACTTCAGATACTTCGGGCATTACTGCTACGGTAGCGGTTGAAGTATGTATACGGCCAGATGCTTCGGTTAAAGGAACTCTTTGTACGCGGTGTACTCCTGCTTCATATTTCATTTTACTATAAACTCTTTCGCCCGAAATTTCCAAGAAAACCTCTTTGTATCCGCCTAATTCAGCAGCAGAAGTACTAGCTAATTTGGCTTTCCAGCTTTGAAGCTCGGCATAACGCAAATACATACGCAATAAATCACCTGCAAATAAAGATGCTTCGTCTCCGCCAGTACCAGCTCTAATTTCAAGCACCACATTTTTATCATCATTTGGATCTTGTGGTAAAAGGGAAAGTTGCAAATTTTCTTCTAATAAATTTAATTTCTGTTCCAAAGCTACAACTTCTTCTTTGGCAAATTCAATCATTTCAGTATCTTGCTCAATTTTAATCAGTTCTCGATTGGCTAGCATTTCGGCTTCATTTTTTTTGTAGTCTCGATATTTATTAACAGATATTTCGATTTCTTTGCGGCTTTTGGCTATATTTTTAATTTGTTCATAGTCGGCTAAAATACTAGGATCAGCCATTTTGTCCGTTAATTGTTGATAAGTAATTTCAAGTTGTTTTAATTTATCCTCTAATATCGAATCCATTTTATCGCTCTTTATCGCTCATTAAATCACAGTGGCTAAATTATAAACCAAAATAAACTCCAACAGGAATTACCGGCACTAATTAATTTTGACAAAGTAAGACCAGCTGTTAATAGGCCTTTTAACTAAAGTTGCCCGGTCTAATAATCTTTCATATTCCAAATTGCTAATTTTATTATTATTTTTCAAATCAATTATTTCAGGCCATTTATCTTCTAAGGCATCATTAATAAGCGGGCCTGCATTACCTTCCAATGAATATAACCAACAATTTTGCACGTCGTCAAGCTTACAATTTTTATCCTGACCAATATAAAAACCAATATGATTAGCTCTTTTACTAGTTGAATTGGTCATAATTAATAAATCTCCGGCTTTTAATTCAGCTAAATTAGACAAATCAAGTTCATGTTCAAGCTTATACTTTTTGGCCCAACTTAATATAAAATCTACTTGCACTGGATGGCAGCTATCTTTAGCCTGAAAATTTTGGCAAGTTTTTAAATAATCTTGAATTTGAATAAAAGAAAAGCCTAAACCCGCCTGATTAATAATAGAAGTAATGAAAGCTGAACACCATGCCCAATTATTAACTTTATCACTTCCTAATTCCCTTTCTGGGTCGAATAAGCCGGCTGCTTGAAAGTATTGCTCAATATAATCTTCGGGGTCATCATTAGGAGCAATTGATTCTTGGACGGCTAAATTCAACTGACTGAGAGACAAGTTTATTATTTTAGCTCTTTTATAATCAGTAATTTGGTCAATGGTTTGATTTATATCATTAATATTTTCTAAGTTTAAATAAGTATAAAAAGAACTAATATATTCGTTATTATCTTGATTCAGACACAAATTTGGATTATTTAAACAATTATAAGTTTCATTCAAGTATTCAGGTAAATAGTCAATTTCAATCGATAGAGTTGGTTTTTTGTCACGCAAAATTAAAATTTGCCCTTCCCTTATTTGTTTGCGTTCCGCAGAGCCTGGCTCCATTATTTTGGCAGCTTGTTTTCTTTCTGGCTTTGTTAGTATAAGTTGCTTAAGAATTAGAGAATTTTTTTGTTTTAATTCATTTACCGATAAGTTATCAAAAATGTTTTTAGCATTACCCAAAGAGCTATTTAACAAAATGAAACTTAAGCAAAATAAATAAAAATTAACTCTGTAAGCAGGGAACATAAAAACGTAAAATTCGGGATGTGTCAGTAAAAAATCTTTCAGAAGAAAAAAATATTATAGCCATTGAATTAATTGCGAAGTTAGGTTTTTCTTCATTTGCTAAATTAAAAATAATGAAACAATCTTTTGCTAATATTTTAGTCTGCAAATTTAAAATTCCCGCCAACTAAGAGATAAATATTGACATGAAATTTGGAATTATAGAAAGAGCATTAACTGCTGGATTAACTGCTACAACATCAACTTTGGTGCAACAATTTCCCTTGAAAGCTGAGGGCTTGAACAATAACAGGCTTAGTGATACTGGAAGAAATCAAATTTCACAGACCACTTTGCCTAGAGTTCCTATTCAGTCAGCTCAAATTTCACCACAAGAAAAAGAAAGAATATGTACGGAAGCTAAGTCTTCTTTAACTGAAATAACTTCTCGGATAAACCAATTAAGACAAAAGGGAATACCTGAAGCTCTGGAAGCATATGACTCTGCGGAAAAAATATTAAGACAAACTCAGAAAAATGATCCCAAGTATCAAAGTATCTTTAATAATTTTACAGTGACTGCTTTAAATTTAAATAGCCAACAATCTCAACTTGCTACATATATAGCCACCTTGCCGCTAGCAGTGAACAATGTAAATAGAGCTTGTAATTAAATTTAAATAATTGAAAAACTTTTAACTATTATTTCTTAGCATTTCAAAAAACTGCTTTTGTAAGTTCAGATTATTATTAAACTCACCCAAAGTATAAGTTGTACTAGTTTTAGCTGATGATTTTTTAATTCCTCGCATAGACATACAAGCATGGTTGGCTTCAATTAAAACCATTACTCCGGCAGCTTCCAGCGTTTCAAATAAAGTTTGAGCAATTTGCTGAGTTAATCTTTCTTGCAATTGCGGTCTTTTGGCAAATCCTTCTACTAAACGAGCTAATTTACTAATACCAGTTACTTTACCTTCAGCATTTGGCAAATAAGCAATATGAGCTTTCCCATGAATAGGCAATAAATGATGCTCACACATACTATAAAATTCAATGTCTTTTACCAAAACAATTCCTGCGTATTTTTCCGAAAAAGTACAATTCAACTCTTCGGCCGGTAATTGATTTAAACCCATAAATATTTCTTCATACATTCTAGCTACTCGGGCAGGAGTGTCAAGTAAACCTTCACGATCTGGATTATCTCCCACCGCAATTAATATTTCCCGCACAGCTTTTGCAATTCGGTTTAAATCAACTGCTTTTGGGTTTATTTCATTTTGTTGGGATTGTGAATTCGCTGATTGACTGGTCATATTGCTAAAAATGGTTTTTTATTTAATTAAACTAAAGTATAAATTTGTTTCTTAATATTTGAATTAAGTTTAATTTCTGATTATAAAAATTTTAAAGTAAAGTCTATAATTTTGGAAATTAATTAAACCTTTTTAAAATGCCTAATAATTTTTTAAATAAATCTCTTTCGTCTATTGATCCAGAAATATTTAATTGTTTAGAAGAAGAACTAAATCGTCAGCAGACCCATTTGGAGCTTATTGCCAGCGAAAATATAGTTAGCAAAGCCGTTATGGAAGCTCAAGGCTCCGTTTTAACCAATAAATACGCTGAGGGCTTGCCGGGTAAAAGATATTATGGTGGTTGTCAATTTGTCGATAAAGCCGAAAATTTAGCCATTGAAAGAGCCAAAAAACTATTTGGAGCTGAGCATGCCAATGTACAACCTCATTCAGGGGCACAAGCTAATTTTGCGGTATTTTTATCGGTTTTACAGCCCGGTGATCATATTTTGGGCATGAGCCTCGATCAGGGAGGACACTTAACGCATGGTTCACCAGTTAATGTATCCGGCAAATGGTTTAAAGTATTTAGTTATGGCGTTAATGCTGACGGTTGGTTAGATTATGATGATTTGAGAAATAAAGCTTTAGCTAATAAACCCAAATTAATTATTGCTGGAGCCAGTGCTTATCCTCGTCAAATAGATTTTGCTAAATTTGCTGAAGTTGCCAAAGAAGTGGGTGCTTATTTATTAGTAGATATGGCTCATATAGCTGGTTTAGTAGCTACGGGTGAACATCCAAGCCCTATTCCTTATGCTGATTTTGTCACAACTACGACTCATAAAACCCTTAGAGGGCCACGAGGTGGATTGATTTTATGTAAAAATGAATTTGCCAAACAAATTGATTCAGCGGTTTTTCCTGGCTCGCAGGGTGGACCATTAATGCATATTATTGCTGGTAAAGCGGTGGCTTTTCAAGAAGCTTTAAACCCCGAATTCAAAACTTATCAAAAGCAAATTGTTTTAAACTCCCGAGCTTTAGCAACTGCTTTGACAGAGCAAGGAATTAAATTAATAAGTGGTGGAAGCGATAATCATTTAATGCTTTTAGACTTAGTGCCACTCAATTTAACTGGCAAGGAAGCCGAAAATTTACTCGACTCAGTTTGTATAACTTGTAATAAAAATGCCATTCCAAATGATCCACAAAAACCTTGGATTACGAGCGGAATTAGGCTTGGCACACCCGCTTGTACAACCAGAGGCTTTAAAGAAAAAGAGTTTACTCAATTAGGAAAAATCATTGCTGAAGTATTAAAAAACCCAAGTACTGAAAGTGTGTTGACCACTGCTAAAGAACAAGTTGGAATTTTATGTAAAGATTTTCCGATTTATTAAAAAATATATTTAAGCAAGAAAACGGCGGACTTTTTTTATTTCTGAAGCATTTAATGATTGATAGGAGACAATTTTTCCTTCATTATTATTAATTTCTTGCACTAATAATTCGCCATTTTCCAAAAGATCTTTCACCAAACAAGTATAAATTTTTTCACCTTGATTTAGCTTTAAATAATTAATATATGAGTTAGCTTGAATATAAGCGAATTCCTGATAATATTTTTTTAAATCTACAAAAGAAGAATTAAAGACTTGATTTATATTTTGAATAATTAAATTTATAATACTCAATTTGCCTGCTTTAGTTTTTAGGAAAGCAAAGTCGGCCGCTAAATTATAATTTTGATAATTAATACCAATACCAATAATCAATTCATTAGTTTTACCCAAAGGTCTTTCAAGTAAAATACCTGCTAATTTTTGACCTTGAAAATTATAAATATCATTTGGCCATTTAATTAAAGTTTTGATTTGTAAATTGTTAAAAGCCTGATGACAAGCAATTCCCACCGCAATTGACCAAAAAGTTGTTTTTAACTCGGTAAGTGGAGTCTTTATTTTATAAGAAAAGTAAATTCCACCATTTTCTGACAACCATTGATTCCCGTAGCGACCACGCCCTGCCGTCTGAGAATTAGCTATAAGAATTGTATTGGCAGGATAATTTGTAATTTGAGTATTAGTTGAATCAGTTAAAAGTGTCCAAATTAAATTCAAAATAAATAAAAATTAAACCTCTAAAAACCCTCTTTCTCTTGGCTCGCGTCTATTTCCCTGATGATTTTTATACTCAGAATTATGTGAATATTCTTTTTTTTCTAACCAATTATCTCTAAAATATCTTAATCCATTTAAAAAGATTACTCGGCGATCTAAATCAGCTTTAATTTCGGCTGAATCTCTGGGTAAGTTTCTGGAGCTTAAAAAACGATATAAACGTGAAACTCTTTTTCCCTGGGCGGCTATTTCTTTGTTGACATAATCTTTCGTTAAAATTGTATTTTGGGGAGCTTGAGAAGATGACCAATTATTATGGCGGGAGTAAGATTGATTATTATTAAAATCAGAATGGTTTTGTTCATATTCATTTTCATTTTGATTATGTTCATAATCTTCTAAATTTTCATCCAGACTGTTATGAATATAATTTTCTTCTCCCCGTTGAGGAATATAAGGCACAGAATTTAAACTTACTGGATTTATATCTTCAAAATAATTACCTGCTAACGGATTTTCAGAAATAGCATTTTCATTTGCATTAATAATTTGCTCTAGACCATCTGATGGGCGTATATCCGGTATTGGTTGATAATTAATATTTTCAAAATTTTCAGTTTCTAATTTTTCAAATAATGTTTGTGATACTTCTATATTTTCATTATTTTCGGTAATTGGGTTTATATTTTGGATTGTCTCTGCTTCAGTAATTGGCGTATTATTCAAACCTAAAAGATCTTGTTGATTAAATTGTTTTTCACCTAAACTTTTAATTTGTTTAAGAGATAAACCATTAGATTTAAGCTGTAAGATTTCGGTTAAATATCTAAGAGTTTCTTCGGATAAAAAGCTTTTACGTTTATTTTTTTCAACTTTTAGATTAAAGTAATTTAAATATTTTCTTAAAGTATTTTCAGGTATCGAAAGCTTTTCAGCCGCCTGGGAAATTGAATATTCCTCAATTAATTCTTTATTATCTGGCTGATTCATTTTTATTTTTTATATATTTTATTGAATATTTTAAAATCAATAATCAAAATTAAAGCATATCTACAAAGTGCTTTCAAGTTAATATTTAACTATATTTGAAAACTTAAAACTATTAATGATTTACTCGCCTGGATCAGTTCTAATAGATATTGGACATTTATTTGGTTGGCAGAAAAGCTTGCCTATTCGTTGGTATGGCCTCACAACCGGTTTAGGTTTTTTGGTTGGTATTTTTTTAATTTTATTTCAACTTAAAAATAAAGTAAATACTGAACAAAAACAAAATTTACTTGACTTATTATTTTGGGGTTTTTTGGGCGGAGTAATTGGAGCCAGATTATGGTTTGTCATTTTAAATTTTGATTATTTTAGCCAAAACCTCCCCGAAATATTAGCCATTTGGCAAGGCGGACAATCAATACAAGGTGGCTTAATTGGCGGGTTTTTAAGTGGTTATTTTTATTATAAAATTAATAGTAATAAATCAGACTTTTTGCCTCTGGGTCAGATAATTGATTTGGTAGGAATGGCTTTACCTTTTGCACAGGCAATTGGACGTTTTGGTAATTTTTTTAATACCGAAGCCTTTGGCAAGCCAACTAATTTACCTTGGGCTTTATATGTCCCAGAAGCCAATCGGCCAATTCAATATATGGCTGCGGAAGGTTTTCATCCGACTTTTTTTTATGAAGCTATTTATTTGATTTTAATTGGTTTTTACTTAAAAGCTATGTATGAACGCAAAACGACTTATAATGGAAATTTATTTTGTTTATATTTAATTTTGTATTCAATTGGCCGGTTTTTCCTAGAATTTATGCGTTTAGATAGCCTTAAAATTGGTTTCTTTCCGGCGGCTCAGGTTTTATGCTTAGTATTTATTTTAATAGCTAGCTTTTTTTATTTTTATTTACCTAATTGCAAGCTGGATAAAATCAAAAATCCTTAACCTTCAATTCATTCATTGAACTTCGAGTTTAGTTTGAATTAACGGTTTAAACAATAAGCTAAATAATTTTGATAATTGCTTTTTAATTCAGTCATTGAATCACCACCAAATTTATTTAATATTTGATCAGCTAAAGCCAAAGCCATCATTGCTTCACAAACTACCCCACCAGCTGGTACTACGCAAACATCGGATCTTTCATAAAAAGCTACATCATTAGACTTAGTTTTTAAATCAATGGACTTCAAAGAATTCTCTTCAGTTCTGGCCAAAGTAGGAATTGGTTTTAAAGCTACTCGACAAATTATTGGTTCACCATTAGACATGCCACCTTCTATACCACCGGCTCTATTGGTTAAGTGTTGATAAGCAGAAACCAAATTACTTTCTGGGTGGCTTCTTTCAATTTCATCATGAACTAAAGAGCCAACTTGTATGCCTGCTTCAAAGCCAATGCCAAACCCAACCGCCTTAACTGTATGCACTGACATCAAATATTGAGCAATAATTCCATCCAGCCTGCGATCCCAATGTACATGACTACCCAATCCAATTGGCAAACCATAAACTATAATTTCAATAATACCGCCCAAACTTTCACCTTGCTTACGAGCTTTATCAATTTCTTCTTTCATTAAATTGGTAGTTTCTGGGCTTTTGCAGCGTAATTCCGAGGCTTCAATTTGTTCAAATTCATTTTCAGTAATATTTCCAGCATATTCATCTGCTACTTTAACTGAGCCAATTTGTAAAACCTGACTATAAATTTTAATGCCAAAATCTTTTAAAAATTGATGAGCTATACCGCCGGCAGCCACACGACTGGTAGTTTCACGTGCACTAGATCGTTCAAGGATATTTCTGACATCAGTTTGATTATATTTGATGGCTCCTGCAAAATCAGCATGGCCTGGGCGAACACGGGTAATATATTTATCAGTTAAGTGTTTTTTTATTTCTTCGTCTGTTAAGTTAACTTCTATGGGTGCAGGATTCATAGTTATATTCCAATTTGCATAATCATTATTTTTAATTTGCATACTAATTGGTGAACCCAAAGTTTGTCCCTGACGCACACCTCCCATAAAATCAACTTTATCAGTTTCAATTTTCATGCGGGCACCTCGTCCATAACCTTTTTGACGTCTGGCTAAATGATAATTTACATTTTCCGCTAATAAACTTAAGCCTGCAGGTATTCCTTCAACGATAATTGATAAAGCTGGCCCGTGGGATTCGCCGGCAGTTAGAAAACGCAATTTATTATTCATAAAATTTTATAAAAATTAAAATCAATACATAGTTTAAATTAGAGTTTATCGAAAATAAAAAAATTATTGTGAAATAAAGATTTAATTATTGTAGATTTTAATCTAAAAAAATGCGTCAAAAAGCCAAAACCTAAAGAAAAAGTTAAATCAAAAATAGTAATTTGTCGGGTAAAAGTCCAACAAAGCTAAATAAAAGTAAATTTTTCTTTAAATCCCTCCTTATAAATTTTTTTTAAGCTAGACTTTACGTTTGAAAAATTCCAAAAAGCTTTTCGCAAAGTAGTATATGCTTAATAAACCTTTTTTAAAAATTATTGCCGGTATAGAAAATAGAGATGCCAAAAATGTTCTGAGTATTATTGATGCTGCCGTATTTTGTAAAGTAAGTGCTATCGATATTTGTGATGATGAGCAAATTATTAAATTAACGAAAAATTTATTAGTGAATACTGAAACCAAATTATTTGTTTCCTCTTTGAATGCCATAAATTTAATCAAAGCTTCTCAATTAGGTGCTGATTATCTTGAATTAGGCAATTATGATCACCTTTATCCGCAGGGTTTAGTCATGACTTCCAAACAAATTTTAGAAGATGTGAATTATTTATTAAAGCATGATTTGTACAACTTGTCGGTTACAGTGCCAGGTTATTTGAGTCCCAATGAACAAGCTGATTTAGCCCAAGAATTATATGAATTAGGCGTACCAATTATACAAACTGAAGGTGGATCAATTTCTAAGGCTTCTTATACTGGTGCCATTGGTCAAATTGAAAAAGCTAAAATCACCTTAGCCAATACAATTGAACTCAAAATGGCTTGCCCAAATGCTTGTATTATGGCGGCTGGTGGTTTATCGTCAATAACAGTGCCTTTAGCTTTATCGGCTGGTGCTAGTGGTATTGGAGTTGGTAAAGCTATTAGTAATTTATCCTCTCAAATCGAGATGGTAGCTGCCATTCGTTCTATTCAATTAGCCATAAATAGTGTGTCGATCATAAATAGCGATAAATTAGCTGCTTAATAATTTGGTAAAATGGGTGTAATAACCTTATACTTTTAAGTCAAATAAAGTATAATCGATTTAACTTTTCAATTTAACCGTGATTAAGAGCCTTTCTTCGCAATTTTATGTATCTAATTTCATGGAATTCATTGAGAGGCTCGCTTATTATGGCGTCCGAATGCTTTTGTCAATTTATATTGTGGGAGCAGTTTCAGCTGGCGGATTGGAATTTACGCATATTCAAAAAGGGCAAATTTATGCAAGCTGGGCTTTAATTCAGTCTACTTTACCTATTTTGTTTGGCTCTATCTCTGATTATTTTGGCCATCGAAAAACTATTTTTGTAGCAATTTGCATAAAAGTAATTGGTTATTGTCTTATGGCTACACAAACTAGCTTTTTTGGCTTTTGGGGTGGTTGTATATTTTTGGCTTCAGGAACAGCTTTATTCAAACCAGCCGTTCAAGGTTTATTAGTTAGTTCTTTAAATAGCAAAAATTCAGCTATTGGTTGGGGCATATTTTATTGGTTAATTAATTTGGGTGGCTTTTTAGGGCCTTGGCTGGCTGGTTTTTTACGTTTAGTGGATTGGTCATGGGTATTTTTTGGTAATGCCATAATTATTAGTTTGAACTTTTTCCTTTTGTTTTTCCTAAAGCCCCGTAAAAGTGAATTAGCAGAAAATTCCAAAAAACCTTTATCTGAATTATTAAGGCTACCAATTATTACTTTTAGTGAAATGTTTAAGCCTAGTTTAATCACTTTTCTGCTAGTTTATTCAGGCTTTTGGATGATGTATAATCAGATTTTTGATTTATTACCTAATTTTATTGATGATTGGATTGACTCGGCACCACTTTTACGGAAGATTGGCGAATTATTTCATAATTTAAATTGGATTGAATTGGCCCAAGCAGGCAAGCAAATTCCGGCTGAATGGTTAATTAGCATAAATTGTGCAACTATTTTAATACTCATGATTCCGCTTTCTTTTTTATTCAAACGAATAGACTTAATTACCTCAATGATAGTCGGAATTTTAGTAGTTTTAATTGGTATGCTTTTATTTGGTTCTTCCAGGGAAGCACTGATTTGTATTACGGGTATTATAATTTTTTCGATTGGGGAAATGGGAGCCAGCCCTCGTATGCGTGAATATTTAGGTTTAATTTCCCCCAAAGGCAAAGAAGGGCAGTATATGGGTTATGCGAATTTGCCAGAAGCAATTGGCTGGGGATTTGGCAGTTTGGTGGCGGGTTATTGGTATCAAGTTCATTCCGATAAACATTCTTTGGCTTTAAAATATTTAACCGATAAATTAAGCTGGTCAGCTCAGGCTGCTAGTGAATTACCGAAAGATCAAATTTTAATAACTTTATCCAAAGCTTTAAATTTAAATCCTTTACAATTGACTGAGTTTTTATGGTCAACTTATAATCCGCAGAAAATTTGGTATTGGTTCATTATGATTGGCTTTTTAACTGTAATTGGACTTTGGCTACACCAAAAATACTTTAAAAAAATTACTTTAGTAAAAGAATAAATTTAAAACTAATATACTCTGCCTGGAAAGCTATAATACGATAATAAATACTTACTAAATTGAAAAATTCCATGAAAATTGGTATTGGTAGCGATCATGCAGGCTATAAATTAAAAAACTATTTATTCAATTTTATAATCAATAACTTTAAAAATTATTCGATTAAAGATTTTGGTTGTACTTCCGATGGAGTTTCGGTTGATTATCCAAATATTGCCGGTGAAGTTTGTGGTGAGGTTTTAAACAAAAACTTAGACCAAGCTATTTTAATTTGCGGTTCGGGGATTGGAATATCAATTGCAGCTAATCGGTTTAAAGGAATTAGGGCAGCTTTATGTCATGACACTTTAAGTGTAAAATTAAGCCGGGAACATAATAATGCCAATGTTTTGTGCCTTGGGGACTGGTTTATAAGCGAAAGGATGTCAGAAGAAATAATAAAGATATGGCTTAATACCAAATTTGAAGCGGGTCGTCATGAAAGAAGAGTAATATTATTAGATGAATTAAGTATTTAAATTATTTTGTGGGTGAATTAAAGTAGTAAAAAATAAGTAAAAGAAAAATGTTACCGTCTTTATCCAATTTACCAAAATTTATATTTTCACTTTTAGCTTTATTTGCTTTAAATGCTTGCGTTTCAGCCGATTATTCTAAACTTAATAATTATAAAACTTCTTTAAAAGTCTCATCTAGCAATTTAAATACCCAATTAAAAGATAATAATTCTATTTATATTTATTTGGTAAAAGTAAAAGAAAATGAAATTATTTTAGCCACCATCAAGCGTCCTTTAGAGGAGCTAGACAAACAAAAACTAATTAAATTTAACCCCGCTGACCGTGAATTATTAAAATTAAAATTAGCCCTAAAAGCTTTATTAAAAGGCCCAACCGATAAAGAATTAAAAAGTAAATTAGGTTCTGAAATTCCGATTGGTACACGTTTGGTTTCAGTTCAAAGAGAAAACGAAAAGTTAATTATTAATTTATCCGAACAATTTACTTATGGTGGAGGTGCCTCGAGCATTATTACTCGTTATAAACAATTGATGAAAACTTTACAAGCTAATTTAAATTCACCTAAAAATGCCAAAAATATTTACTTGAACATTGAAGGGAAACCCCTCGAAAGAATTGGTGGGGAAGGTCTTATTATTAGCAATCCAATGAATTTTGATTTAGATAAAGTTTAATTACTTTTTCATAAAGACTTTTAAAACTTTTACTTTACTTAAGCCGCCACCCGAAAACAATAAAGCAATTTCTAATAATTTTACTAATAAGCCGGAATCCATCAGCATTTTAGTCCAATTAATTTTTATTGCATTTGGTAAATCTTTTTGTGCTTTTATAACTTGCAAATGTAGCTGGTCAGTTTGAAGTTGAGCTTGCCTTAAATTAGCTTTGATTTTAGACAAATTAAAAATGCAAATAAGACCTGCAATGCTTAAAACCAAGCAAATAAGCGAAAATAGGATTAAGCAAGTATAAATAGCCCACATGTTTTGCATAATTTAATTTTTAATATGATTAGTTTAATTTTATTATATTTCTAAATAACTAAGATTAATAAAAGACAATACTTTTGATTAATTTATGCTGAGCCAACAAATTTGTTAAGATTATCGAAGTTCAAGCCCAATTTCAAAGCTTATGTATAAAAAAATATTTTTAAGTAGTTTATTTTTTAGTTTTTATATTAATTCATTTGTTTTAGCCATTGCTGTATCTGAGCAGCAAGAATTAGCCATCGGTAAATCAGCTGCTATGCAAACAGAAAGACAATTACCAATTATTAACAATGCTGAAATTACTGATTATATAACTCAATTAGGTAATAATTTGGTTGCTCATTCAACCAGAACCAATATTCCTTATCGCTTCAGAGTAGTAGATTCAAAAGAAATAAATGCTTTTGCTTTGCCAGGTGGCTATATTTATGTTAATCGAGGTTTAATTTTAAACGCTGATAATGAAAGTGAATTAGCGGGCGTTTTAGGCCATGAAATAGCTCACGTAACTGAAAGACATAGTGCAGAGCAAATTCCTAAAAGCCAGCTTTCTCAAGGAGCGTTAGGCTTATTTGGCAAAGTTGTTGGTAGTAGAGGTTTGGGCGGACAAGTAGCTTATTTGGGAGCTAGTTTATTAAATAAAGGCGTTTTCTTAAAATTTGGACGTGATGCTGAAAGAGAAGCTGATCAAGTTGGTGCAAATATTGTTTCTGCTTCGGGGTGGAACCCACAAGGAATGATTACTTTTTTTGATAAATTAGCTCAAAAAGACCGGGGAGGTAAATCAGCTGCTTTCTTCTCTTCACATCCTTCTCCAGCGGAAAGAGAGGCTAATGTTTCTCGCTTAATTGCCAAATTAGGTAATAAAGGAAAAATTGACTCGCCTGAATTTCAAAGATTTAAAAAGCTTTTAACTTAAAAAATATTTAACAAAAATTAGTTTATCAAAAGTCAATATTGTATTTCGCCTAAAACATTGGTATATCCAAAATTAAAATTTCTGCCTTATTTAAAGCTTTTATTTCTAAATTTTCGATTTCCCAAATTCCCATTGCATCACGCTCAGAAAGTTTGTTTTCATTAATTTCTACTTGTCC
>JAAFJH010000001.1 GCA_013298875.1 Synechococcales cyanobacterium bin2.concoct.b11b12b14.033 | reverse complement strand
AGTACTTGAAAATATTGAAGAATTATTTACCAAAGCTGATTTACGCCGAGTTTTAGACCAAGTAAGGGAAACAGACTTCGTTTTAGTAGATAATGTTTTGAATGTTTTAAATATTAGTACTTTGAGAAAGGTTTTAATTAATTTAATCCGTGAAAAAGTAAGTATTAAAGATATTTATTATATTCTAGAAAATTTAGAAGATTTAGCGACTGAAACCACAGACTCAGACTTATTATCCGAAAAATTGAGAATACTTTTAGCTCGCCAGATTTCAGCGACAAATGCACTTGAAAACAAAACAATTTTGACTATAACTTTGGAGCCAGCTTTGGAAGAAAAGCTTGCTGAATTTGTACACAGAGTTAATAATAAATTTATTTTGGTTTTGACACCAGATCAGGCAGTTTGTTTCATTCGTAAAATCTTAGATATTTCAAAGGAGATTAATTGCCAGTATAATCGTAGGCCAATAGTATTAACCGCCACTCCAACTATTAGATTACCATTAGCTCGTTTAATTCATGGCTTAGACAATCAAACTGCTGTTATGACTTACACTGAATTGTCTAATGATTTTCGGACAGAAATATTAAATACCGTGGGACTAAATGATTTAGTCAATAATTGTCTGAATTAGGATTTATAAGATTTCGGGATTAACAGGATTTGAAAAATATTATCTCCCTGGCGAAGCTCCAAATCTCTAATCTGAAAGCCAATTAACGAAAACACAATATCCTAAAATTCGTTTAATCCCAAGAATCATAATTCAGACAAAAAAAGAATAAATGTCTAGCCCACCTTAATACTCTAATAAAACAATACTCGTATTATCTGGAGCCCCAACATCATAAGCGTCTTTTAATAAGTCTTGTCCAAATTCTTTTAAGGCTAAATTCTGGCCAAATCTCTGGGCAATCAAATCTTCCGTGGCGTATAAAAGCCCATCACTGCAAAATAATAAGCGATCTTTTGGAAATAATTTTAACTTAAATAAATCTAAACCAAAAGCCCCTTGTACTCCCCCCATATAAAATAATAAAGCCCCACCTTCACCGCTTTCGGGGTTAAAGTTTTCGCTATGGTCCCTGGTTAAGCGATACATTATATTATTTCGCCACAAATAAACCCGGCTATCTCCCGTATTTGAAATATACATTTCACTATTCTCTTCATCCAATAAGCCAATTACTAAGGTGCTACCAATATCTACTTTATTAGGAGATTGCCGAGCCCAATTTAAAATTGAATGATTAGCTTCAATGACCATTTTTCTCAGCCAAGCACCGTGGTCTAAGGATTTTAAACGGGCAAACATGCCTTCATTCTGCCATTTCTTTTCCAAAAAGCTCATAATCATGCGGCTAGTTTGTTTACCTTCTTTAGCGGAGCCAATTCCATCTGCCACGCCCATTAATCTCAAGTCAGAAGTTAAAATAACGGTATCTGCATTTTCCTTACGCTTTAGGCCAACATCACATAAGGCATAAGCACTTTTATTATTTTTGCTGTAAGCATACTCTTTTTGCTTGTCATCATAATACTCAGCCGATATACCTGAATTACCACTTGCACCACTGCCAGCTAATTCTTTAACTGCATAAGGTAATTGGCTAAAATCAAGCGGAGCTAAAGTATTGGCATGCTGAGCGATTATGTGAGGGTAAAGCTTTTCTTCCAATTGTAAAACTTTAGTGCGGACTGAATCTATCGTGTCAAAATTACTGATGTCTGTAACGGCTTGCCCCAAAATTGGCCCTTCATCAATATTTTCGTCGATTAAATGCACGGTACAGCCTGTTACTTTAACGCCTCTCTTAATGACGGCTTCATGTACTTTATTACCATACATGCCTTTTCCACCAAAAGAGGGCAATAAACTAGGATGAATATTCAAAATACGATTATTGTAAGCTTTGATAAGGGGCAAACTAATAATTCGTGTATAACCACATAAAATAATTAAGTCAGTTTGTTTATTCCAAAACTCGGTGGCTAATTTAGCATCATATTCTTCTTTGCTATTGAATAAATCGGGCCTAATTAATTGATGAGCAATGCCAAACTTTTGAGCCAAAGTAAGAGCCGTTGAATTCTGACGATTTGCAATCAAAAAAACAATTTCTGCATTGAGTTTTGCTTCTTGTATGGCTTGCAGAATTGACGGAATATTACTTCCTTGCCCAGAGGCTAATATTCCAATTTTGATTTTATTATTCACGGCTAAACTTAATTTATTGGATGAAATTGATCGTAGAGTTTTTCTAATAATCTTTAGTAATTATATTAATTTTCCATATTTATAGCCCAATTGCCTAGCCTAAATAGCTTATTCGATCAAAAATATGTATAGTTAACTTTAATTAGTCCCGTCGGGAAAGAAAATCCACTTGGTATCTAGCTCTTGGCCTCTATTCATTAAAGCATTTGCAATTGGGGAAGCTAAAGCCAAATCCATAATTTCTCCTCCTTTACGTACCAAAATTGGTTTTCTTTCATCTGTATAAGGAAATTCGTGGCATTCATGAATTAAACAATAATATTTTCTCAAATTTTCCGGAAAATAATTTTGAATTTCTGCCAATTCATCAGCATTTAAAATATCAGCTTTTTGGGCTTTAAATAATTTGCGGTTTAAAATTCGGTTAGCTAAATCTTGCAGAATTAAATCTTGTTTTTGCTTGCTCCAAAGCTTTAAATGACTAATAATTTCACTATCATCAAAATTAAAAAAATCCTGCAAAGAAATTTTGTTCTTTCTATTGTTTCTATTATTTTTATAAATTACCCATTTTCGTAAACTTTCACTGAGTGGTATCTCAATATTTTCATTTTCAGTAATCAAATCTCTTAGCCTGCAAATTAAGCTAGTAAACATCGCATCAGCGGCCAAAGTTTTTTTGTGATGATAAACTTGCAAATACATTGAATATCTAGCAAATAAATAATCTTCGACCGCGTGAATGCCTTTTTCATTGACAATTAATTTTATTTCGCCATCTAAATCAATTAATTCGAGAGATTGAATAATGCGTTCAATTTGAAAAATTCCGTATTTAGTGCCAGTTTGATGGCTATCACGGATTAAATAATCACAACGATCACAATCTAATTGCCCCGAAATAATTTGAGAAACCCATTTAGGATTTGTTTTTTGCTGTAAAATATCAATTACTTTTTGGGGCAAGTCGGTACTATAAGCACTTAAAACTAGATTGACTTCGGTTTTGCCCTTAATATTATTAATTGTCCAATCTTCATGTTCAAAGCCAAAAGACGGCTCACTCGAGTGGCTAAATGGTCCATGCCCCAAATCGTGCAGTAAAGCCGAAACTAGAATCGCTTCATAAAATGGTTTTACTAATTCTGGGCTTTTAGATATTAAGCGTTTTAACATTAAGCGAGCAACTTGAAAAGTACCAACTGAATGCACAAAACGGCTACTTTCCGCTCCATAAAAAGTCAAATAAGAAAAACCTAATTGTCTAATTCGTCTTAAACGCTGGAATTCAGCACATTCAATTAAATCGAGAATTAACTTTTCTTCGGGGTATTTAGTATTTAATTCAATGCTGCCATGAATTGGGTCGAGGAAAGTGTGTTTTTTTAACATAAAATTTTATTCGGTGAAGTATATTTTGCTAAAAGGTATAAAAGTTTGCATTAAACGCTGCAACCTAGCCGGCTGCTTTAATAAACGCCAAAGCCATTCCAAGCCAATTTTTTGCATAAAAACCGGTGCTCTTTCAACCAAACCTGCCCACACATCAAAAGAACCGCCCACGCCAAGAGCCACACCTTTAAAGCCTTTATTATACAAATCAGCTAAAAATATTTCTTGTTGAATAAAAGGCGTCGCAACTAATAAAAGCTTAGGCTGAATTTCAAGCAAAACATTAGTTATTTGAGCCTGCTGAGCCTGATTGAAAAAACCATTATGCGTATAAATTAAATTCGCTTTGCCTAATTTATCGTTTATATTTTCAATTGATTTTTTTAAAGCTTCATCAGTTGAGCCAATTAAAGAAATAGGCAAATCAGACTTAATTGCTTCCGCTAATAATTTCCACGCCAAATCAATACCCGCTAGTCTTTGAGCTTGCTCTGCTCCTTTTTTGTGCAAAAGCCAAACTAGCCCTATTCCGTCGGGGATAATAGCATTAGCGGATTGTATAGCTTTTTCCAATTCTTTGTTTTGTCTACTGGCAATTAACATTTCTGGGTTAAAAGTTACAATTCTAAACCCACCTGATTGGGTACCTCCGAGCCAAATACTTTTAATATAATTCAATAAAGTTTCGGCATTATCCAAAGTTATTTCAAAGTTAAATAGTTTAAATTTATTAAAAGAATTCATCGGGAAAACACAGCCTAGTAAACAAAATTTAATAATCTACTTTTTAATATAACCGTAAAGTTTATGATTTAGATATAATTTATAACTCAAAAATTCCGAGATTGGTTTTTCGCTTCTTAATAAAAATAAAAACAATATGACAAATAAAAAAGAATTTTAACTTTAGCTGGCGATGGAATTGAGGGTAGAAACTGTGTTAAAATAATAGTAAATATGGAATAAGTCTTTATAAGTATTATTAGAGGCTAATTTTGTGAAAAAGGAATAATCCATGGAATTAAGTCAAGAAATCACTGAATACATTAAAGAAATTACCAGAAATTGTTATAAACCTAATACTAGTTTAGATATTTTTAAATTATTGAAGAATCTTAATATTGAATTTTGGACTTCTGACATGAATGGACAATCAGATTTAAGTGGGGCCATTGTCAAAGAAAAAGACGATAAGTTTACCGTTTATGTAAATAGTACAGATTCAGAAAAAAGGCGCAGGTTTACAATTTGTCACGAAATTGGTCATTATATTTCTTACAAATGTAACTCTTATTCAAAACAAGAATTTGAGACGAATGGTTTCATTGAAGATAATTATTCAGTTTTAGCTAGAATTACAGGAACAATTAGCCCTGCAGAGATAGAAGCGAATCAAATTGCAGCAGAAATACTAATGCCCGAAATTCGGTTTAGAGATTTAATTTCACGAGAATATTCCATAGATGAAATAGCTGAATTATTTGATGTTTCTGCTCAAGCTGTAAAAATCAGAGCAAAAATACTTGGTATAGAAATTGGAGAGAATAAATTTGCCGCCTGCTAAAAAGTTTACGAAAGAGGAACGTATTTCTGAGAATAATTTATTTCCCATTCTGACGCTCAGCAGCATTATAGCTTTAACTTTGTTAGTAGCGATTTTTCTGTGGAGATTTGAAATTATTATTGAATGCTGTACCAAAAATGATTTTAGCTGGCTGAAATTACAGCAAATTATTCAAAATATTGCTGATTGGGGAACCAGATCCCTCGGTATGTATTTTATAATTAAAAAAATCCGAGATTGGTTTTTCTCTTCTAAGCAAACAAAATAATATGACAACTAAAAAAAGAATTTTAACTTTAGCTGGCGATGGAATTGGGCCAGAAATTATGACTGAAGCTTTAAAAGTAATTAAAATTATTGAACAAAAAAAATCGCTTAAATTTGAAATTACCGAAGGCTTAATGGGCGGAATTGCTATTGATAACACTGGTTCTGCTTTGCCAAAAGAAACAATTACTCAATTAAAAGAAGTTGATGCTGTATTATTGGCAGCCATTGGTGGACCAAAGTGGGAAAACTTGCCCCAAAATCAAAAACCCGAGGCAGGCTTATTAGCTTTGCGTAAAGAACTTGAGGCTTTTGCTAATTTGCGTCCGGCTAAAGTCTTTTCGTGCTTGGCTGATTCCTCAAGTTTAAAAAGAGAAATTATTGAAGGAATTGACATTTTAGTTGTCCGAGAATTAACTGGTGGCATTTATTTTGGCTTGCCCCGCGGTGAAGTGAAAAATACCAAAGAGAAAACTTATGCCAATACCGCCGTTTATAGTGAAAGTGAAATCCGTCGAATTGTGGTTTGTGCTTGCAAAGAAGCCATGAAAAGAAAGAAAAAATTATGTTCGGTTGATAAAGCAAATGTACTGGAGGTTTCACAATTTTGGCGAGATATTACAATTGAAATTATTAAAAATGATTATTCAGACTTGGAATTGAGTCACATGTATGTTGATAATGCGGCTATGCAATTAATCCGTAACCCTAAACAATTTGATGTGATTGTAACTTCTAATTTATTTGGAGATATTATCTCAGATGAGGCTTCAATGCTGACAGGAAGTATTGGTTTATTACCAAGTGCTAGTTTGGGTGATGGCAGCAAAGCTGGGATATTTGAGCCAATCCATGGGAGTGCACCTGACATAGCTGGCACTGGTAAAGCTAATCCCATTGCAATGATTTTGTCGGTAAGTATGTTACTTGAAAATTTTGGATTAATTAATGAAGCGAAAGCCATTGAAAAAGCAGTTGAATTAACCTTAAATAATGGACATAGAACGGCAGATATTGCTCAAACTGGCGAAAAAACCTTAAATACAACTGAAATGGGAAATATTATTTGTAGAAATTTGACTGATTCGCTTTAGTTTTTAAATTAACTAAATTTAATTTTTTATGTAAAAATTCCTGCCCTTAAACTTGTATAGCTAAATAGGGGTAAATGGGGTTTTATCATGAGTTTAGGCAATCAAGTAAGCACTGCTTTTAATCGTTTTTTTTACGGCCAAGACAATGCAACTAATACCATTGTTAAAACTTTAAATTTAGATGCTTTAAATAAATCATTAATTCGCCAGTCTGATGAAGCTTTAAATTCAATTGTTTTATTCCGTTCACCTGCCGTAAAAGCCAGACTTAAACAAGCCATTCAAGCTGAAGTAGCTTTTCCTAATGATTTAAAACAATTACTTTTGGCTCAAATTGATGAAACTGACCTAGTAAAAAAAGAAAATTTAGACAAACAAATTGAGCAAGCTTTAAGCTCTAAGCCAGAATTACAAGACAAATTAAAAAATCTAAAAAATAATTTAAATTTAACCGAGCCTGAAAAAGCGGAAATTGCAAAAACAAAACAGCAGTTTGACGAACAGACCTATGACCGATTTGAAGCGGCTGCCGATGAAATTACTAATTTAAGACGAAAAGCTAATATTCCCGCCGATGGAATTATTGATACAAAAGATGAAATTATAGATTTTACAAAAGTATTAAGTGAAACTGAGAAAGATTTACCTGATGCAAATAGCAATTTATTATTAGACAATTTAAAAAATCGTAATGGCCAAAGCGTCGCAGAAAGTGATATTCCGAAAAATCAAACTGAAGCTGATAAATATAAAACTTATTCTTTGTTTAAAACTTTTTTGCTTAGCGATAATAAAACAACTAATAAATATGAAAATATTACAAAACAAAATCAAGCTAGTAATGACTATGTTGTAGATCCATTAATTGAGCTTGATAGAAGTGTTAGTCAAACAAATGCTACTAGCAATATTAATATAAACATAAACCCAAACTTACCTCTTGATAATTCTGCTCCAGTATCTGACGAGATTAAAAATATTTTTAGGATAATTAATGATGCCAGAACAAATCGCAAAAGATTACAAATGACTGAATACGTTAATTTATTTTTAAGCGGTGATATCAAAAGCGGTCATGGAAATTTATTAGCGAAAGCTTCTTTACCCGAAGAAGTACAATATTTAGCTTCTCAAGTTACTCAAAATTTAGATATATTTTTAGTTTTTGATTGGAGCAGCCCTGTGTTTACTGGTTATTATTTGCCTGGTATTTCGCCCGCTTACCAAATTAAAGTACTTAAAGGATTTTTAACCAGCGAAGCTGCCTCAGTTGTACAGAGAAGAGCTTCTACGCTACGTAAAAATGGTAATGGCCAAGAAAATCCTCTTGAATACCAAGAATCAATTGAGTTTTTATCTAAATCTGTAAATAGTTCAACTTATATTAGTATTTTAAATCCACCAGCTGGCAAAGAAAATGAAAATGTCAGTCCTGAAAATAAAGAGGCAATTAATAAAAATATAAACGACCTTTTAAAATCAAAAAATTTAAGTGCTGATAAAAAAGCAGTACTAAGAAAACTACAAAATGACTTAAAAAATGATATTACTTGGCAACAAATTAGAGACCGTTTAATTGTCCGTAAAGAACAAACTGGCGGATTGATTAGCGAAGATGAAAATCAAACCAGCGATGCAGTTAACTATAGTACTTTTCTGCAAATTGTCACTCAAAACTTGGATACCATTGAAAAACAACTTGAAGCTAAACAAAATCTTGCTAAGTCAAGTTTGGACAATTTAAATAAAAGTTTTCAAGAACTAAGTCAAGCTGGTAATGGCTCCAGAGGTTAAATTACTTAATCATTATAATCTTTGAAAAATTTTTCCAGTCAATTTACTTTTTGCATAAGTTAAAATGGTACTAATACTAAAATTAAAAATCATGCAAATAAGAGTATTACTAGAGTGGGATGATGAAGTCAAAGCTTATTCTGCTACTTGCCCTAAATCAATTCTAAAATTCCGGGCTTAAAATTAATGATATATTATGCTCTCCGACATTTACATAATCAGCTTTCATGCTATTAAGTTTCTTCTGAAAAGGAAAGATATTGCCCTTACTCTAAACATTGAAAGATAATATAATTGTTTAATTTTTGAACAAAAAGCTAAAAACCAAATTTTAGATTTTAGGAATTCTATTATCTTTTTTATATTCTGCACAAAAGATATCCAGCTCAAATTTTACCAGTGACCTTTCAAATTCTTCAATCTTTGTTTCCAGAAGAGCTGCAGGCGTTTTCCCCTTTTTATAATGATATTTGAGTTGCTCTAAATAGTAATCACTTGTAAATTCAATCGCCCCAATTTGGGTGGATGGTATTTCACCACCATCTTCTGTGCTTAATTTCTGCTCGAGTGCCTTTTCAATTAATGTACTAACTCGCTGTTGAATTTCTAACACTTTCCCAAATAAGATATTCCTTGTTTGTATCCCCTGAACAGATAATTCTTCTTTACCTTGGAAACTGGACTTTGCCACTTTGGGAGGTGTTATTCTGCAAGTTAAAGGTTTTATTGTGTTCATTGCCAAATTTATTAATAAGTAGCTATTCAAAGTTAAATAGTACTACACTTTTCATCGTTGAATTTAATCTTGATTCAATTTACTTTTTGCATAAGTTAAAATGGTGATACTAAAATTCAAAATTATGCAAATAAGAGTATTACTAAAGTGGGATGATGAAATTTACAATTGAAAAAACTTGCTCAATAACTGGAGCCAGGGCGGGAATATTAGAAACAGCTCACGGAATTATTGAAACTCCTATTTTTATGCCGGTGGCCACTAAAGGCTCGGTACGGGGTATGCCTTGGGACACAGTTGAAGATTTGGGAGCTAGCATTGTGTTGGGAAATACTTATCATTTGCATATTAGACCTGGCGAACAAATTATTGAAAGAGCCGGTGGCTTGCATAATTGGAGTAAATGGCCTAAAGCTTATTTAACTGATTCAGGTGGTTTTCAGGTTTTTAGTTTTGCTAGGCGTGGACAAGCCAAAATAGATAACCAAGGAGTTACTTTCAAAGATGATCTTGAAGGAAAAACGCACCGCATTGGTCCGACTGAATCTATGGCTATTCAAAAATCTTTAGGAGCTGATATTGTTATGGCTTTTGACCATTGTCCACCAGCAAATGCCACTTTTGAAGATATTGATATTGCCGTTCAGAGAACTTATGAATGGGCTCAAAAATGTTTGGATTTTAAATTACAAGATTATCAATCTTTGTTTTTAATTGTGCAGGGAGGCCGTTTTGAAGAATTAAGACAAAAAAGTTTAGACCAATTAATTTCTCTGAATGCGGAAGGCTATGCTTTAGGCGGAATTAGTGTCGGAGAAAGCCGTGAAGAAGTGGATAAAGTTGTTAAATCAATGGCTCACAAATTACCTGATAATAAACCTCGTTATTTAATGGGAGTTGGCACTCCACGAGACTTAATTGTGGGGATTAGCTCAGGCATTGATATGTTTGATTGTGTTTTACCAACCCGAATTTCGAGGCATGGAAGCTATTTTGGCGAAAGTGGCAAAGCCGAAAGTATTACAAAAAAATCAAATACTGAAGATTTAGACAGCCCTTTGGTGAAAAATTGTACTTGTGCTACTTGCCTGCGTTTTAGTAAAGCGTATTTGAAACATCTATTTCAACGCTCTGAGATAACGGTTTACTATTATTTGAGCTTACATAATTTACACACTTTATTGAATTTAAGCCGTCAAATGAGATCTGCTATTTTGGAAAATAAAATGCAAGACTTTTTGAATAATCATCCAATGGGGCATTTAGCTTTTATAAAATGAAAAACTTAAAAATTACTAAAAGCGCTGGGAAAATATTCCAAGATTCGAACTTCATTTAGGGGATTTTAATTGATAAATCAATCAATTTGAGCTTTTTGTAATTTTTCGGAATAATCTAAATAAATTGTTTTATATTGAGTATAAGTATCTAGTGCCAAAATTCCCCCTTCTCGAGAGCCATTTCCGGTATTTTTCCAGCCCCCAAAAGCTGAAGCTCCCCCACATTCCGCTCCAATTGTTGGGGCATTAATATAAGTTAAACCCGCTTCTAATTGATTGGTTGACTGCATAGCTAAGTTTATATTTTGAGTATAAATCGCTAAAGATAAACCGTAATCAGTATTATTGGCTATTTCAATCGCCTCTTCAAATGAATTAACTTCAATAATCGATAAAACTGGTCCAAAAACTTCTTGTTTAGCAATTTCCATTTCGGGCTTCACATCAGTCAGAATAGTTGGAGCATAAAAATAACCGTTTTTCAAATCACCTGATTCAAGCTTTTGGCCACCACAAATTAATTTAGCACCATCTTTAACCGCTCTCGAAACAAAATCATTTACTTTTTCACGATGTTCAGCTGAAATTAAAGGCCCAATTTGATTAACTTGGTTTAAGCCATTGCCAATTTTTAAATTATTGGCCGCTTTAATTAGTTTTTCAATAAAAGACTTATTCCAATCAGACTTTTGCAATATCAAACGACTAGTTGAAGTACATCTTTGCCCAGCCGTTCCAAAAGCTCCCCACAAAATACCTTCGAGTAATAAAGCCTGGTTGGCATCTTCTAAAGCCACAATTGCATTTTTACCGCCCAATTCTAAAGCACATTTTTTGAGCTTAGCTCCGCATATTTCCGAAACCTTTTTGCCAATTGTAGTTGAACCAGTCAGGCTTATAACTTTTATATCATCATGCTCAGCCATTGCTTGTCCTAAATCGCCATACCCAAAGATAATTGAAGCACAGCCTTTGGGCAAGCCAGCTTTATATAAGTTTTCAATTAGTAAATAACCCGATAGAGGAGCTTTTTCGGAAGGTTTTAGAATGATGACATTTCCTGAAATTAAAGCTGGGGCAATTTTCCAACTGGGTACAGCACTCGGGAAATTCCAAGCACTAATTAAGCCGCAAATACCAATTGGCTGCCGAATTGTAATGATCGATTTATTATATAATTCGCTTTGCCCAGTCATTCCATAAAGCCTGCGGCCTTCACCAGCAAAAAATAAATAAGTGTCAATTACTTCTTGTATTTCTCCTAAAGCTTCAATTAAAGGCTTTCCGGTTTCTTGGGTTAATATTTCGGCCAGTTTATTTTTTTCAGCACTAGTAATTTCAGCCGCTTTATATAAAATTTCGGCTCTCTGTGGGGCGGGAGTATTTTTCCAGGTTTTAAAAGCAATTTTGGCAATTTTTACGGCTTCTTCTAAATCTTCAATATTGGACTTTTGAAATTTACCAATTAATTGATTTTGATCAGCTGGATTGTATTTTTCAAACTCCTCACCAGAAAAGCTTAATTTTAATTCACCACCAATATTATTTAAAAAACTATTACCTAACATATTATTATTTATTTCAAAAATTCAAAACTCATTGATTTATTATTCCAAAAATATTCATAAAAGTCTTTCGGTCAGCTTATTCTTATTCTTTAGACCTAGTTAAATTATTCACAAAAGATAGGTCTTTAAATTATTGGTTTTTAAGTAAATTATCGGCTAATCTAATATTGCAGCACCAAACAAAAGTGTGAAAAAATGTTCAAAAATAGCAAACTTTAGCTCAGCTTCTCAAATAAATCCCTGGATTCAGCAATTAGCCCAAAAAGCTAGAACAAGCGTTCAAAACGTTTATAAAAGAATTGATGCATCAGCCCCAAAGGTTTTTCAAGCATCGGCTGGCTCCGTAAATCCTTATATACCTAAAGAAAGAAGCCCTCTTTCAGTAAGCGAACTATATGAGCTGTCTAAAAAGCTGAGAACAGATACAGAAGCTAAAAAAGTTTCAAGCACCAGAAATGTATAATTATTAACTTCCGCTTTTAAGTTTAGTTAGAGTTAATATTTTTATTCGTGGCTCGTTTTATATCGGCTCCAAGTGAGCTTAATTTATCGGCAAAACTATTATCTAAAATTATTATTTATTTCAAAAAATTTAAAACCTATTGGTTTATTACTCCAAAAATATTTATAAAAGTTTTTTTAGTTTTTAATTAGCTAAATTTTGAGGGAATAAACTTTGCATGTTAAAAACTCTTTTCACTTCTTTATGTGTATTTTGCTTTATATTTTCCGCTTTGCCAAATGAAGCTCAGCAAACTATTTTTAATGTTCCGTCTGCTGATATAGCTCAAAAAAGAGAAATATTTTTACAACATGAATCGCAGTTTAATCCTATTCCAAATGATCAATTTTGGTCTGGAACTCATTATGGCACACTTGGTATTGGCTATAATACCGAACTTGATATGACACTTTTTAATGTTAGTACTCCCGCTTCAGATAATATTTCTTTAGGGTTAGGTTTTAAGTCGGCTATTCCAATTTTTACCAAAGAATTACCCAAACAAGAAATCAAATTAACAGTTGGAGAAATGATACCAGTCTCGCTGCAAGGTGAGGGAGTTGGTAATTGGACATATAGTCATGTCAGTTTGAAATTGCCTAAAATAAAAACTAGGTTAACGGCGGGAGCTAGTTATGGAACAAAACAAATTTTCGGTCGTAATGCAGTTAGCTTTATCGGAGGCATTGAACAACCAATTACTAAAAAATTCAGCGTAGTTGCTGATTATTATTCGGGTACTCACGCTTTAGGATTTTTTATTCCCGGAATTAGTTATTCACCCAATCCAGACCTAAGTTTTTTTCTAGGTTATCAAATACCAAATTCCAGTCGTTGTGGAAATCCGGGTTTTGTTGTTGAATTTGCCAAACATATTCGCTTTTAAGCCTAAGTAATTGACAAATCAAAGCCTTGTAATTAATATAAATGCAACTGAGTTGCAATAGTTGAATTAAATGGCTTCCAAAAAAAAATTACCTGTTACTGTTTTATCTGGCTTTTTAGGAGCTGGTAAAACCACAGTTTTAAATCATATTTTAAATAATCGTGAAAATAAAAAAGTAGCTGTCATCGTTAATGATATGAGTGAAATTAGTATTGATGCTTCTTTGATTCGATGGTGGAGCGACTTTAAGCCGTACCGACGAGAAATTAGTAGAAATGAGCAATGGATGCATTTGTTGTACCTTACGGGAAGATTTATTGAAAGAAGTTACAAAACTTGCTAAAGCTAAAAAGTTTGATTATTTATTAATCGAATCTACCGGAATTTCTGAGCCTTTGCCAGTAGCCCAGACCTTTGTTTTTGAAGATGAGGAAGGAATTAGTTTGGCTAATTTAACCAAGTTAGATACCATGGTTACCGTAATTGACGCTTTAAATTTTTTAAAAGACTATAAAGAAGGTCTTTCATTAAGACAGAAAGGGCAAGCTTTAAGTAAAGAAGATATTAGAAATGTGTCTGATCTTTTAACTGAACAAGTTGAGTTTTGCAATGTTATTTTGCTAAATAAAATTGATTTAGTCAATCAGACCGAATTAGCTGAACTACAAGGAATACTAAAAGCTTTAAATCCAAAAGCTAAGATAATACAAATAGAAAATGGAAAAGTAGAAATTAATAGTATTTTAAATACTAAACTTTTTAATTTTGAAGAAGCAGAACAATCGGCAGGATGGATACAAGAGCTGCAAGGTAATCACACACCCGAAACGGAAGAATATGGTATTAGTAGTTTTGTTTATAAGTTAAATACACCTTTCCACCCAGAACGTTTTTATAATTTTTTGAGTGAAAAATGGCCACCTGAAATTATCCGTTCAAAAGGTTTTTTTTGGTTAGCCTCAAGAATGAATTTTGTTAGTAGTTGGTCTCAAGCGGGTACTTCTGAAAAAATTGAAATGGCTGGTATGTGGTGGGCAGCAATCCCAAAAAAGAGTTGGCCAAGTGATAAAGATTATTTAGATTTAATTGCCAGTGAATGGAAAGAGCCTTTTGGAGACCGCAGACAAGAATTGGTATTTATTGGCATAAATATGAATAAGGCTGAAATTATAGCCTCTCTGAATGAATATTTATTGACTAAAGAAGAATTATCATGGGGAGAAAAACATTGGGTAAATAACTTTCCTGATTTGTTTGAGGAGTGGAAAATAGAGGAAGCCGAATCTGAGGAAGAATCAGTCTAGTTATATAATATTTTAATAATTGCATTAACAAATGACGAGGTTCAGCTTTATGAGGAATTGAGCTAAGAGAGGATACAGTCAAATGGTGGAAGTTAATCGTTTATTCGCTTTATATCTGCTCCGAGTGAGCTTAATTTATCGGCAAAGCTATTATAACCTCGATCCAAATGATTTAAGCCACGTACTTCAGAAATACCATCTGCAGCCAAGCCAGCAATAATTAAACCCGCTGTTGCTCTCAAATCACTGCCCGTAACTGGTGCTCCTGTTAATTTGTCAACGCCTTTTAAAATAGCAATATGATTATTAACCTGAATATCAGCTCCCATCCTTACTAATTCTTCAACATGAGAAAAACGATCTTCATAAATATTTTCTTTTAAAATGCTTACTCCATCAGTTTTAGTCAGCAAAGCCATCATTTGGGGTTGTAAGTCAGTCGGGAAGCCAGGATACCAAACTGTACTTATTTCAGTGGCTTTTAAGCGTCCATTCGAGGAAATTTCAAGGCTTTTATCGCCAATTGGAGTAATTACCGCACCCATTTCTTCTAATTTGCTTAAAAGAGCAGTTAAATGTTTTGGAATGACATTATCAATAATTGCTTTCCCGCCAGTAGCTAAAACTGCAATGATAAAAGTGCCGGCTTCAATGCGGTCTGGTAAAGTTGTATATTCACAGCTATGCAAATCATTTAAGGTTACGCCTTCAATTTCAATTCGGTGAGAGCCTGCACCCGTTATTTTAGCTCCGCAACAATTTAAAAAATTAGCTAAATCTTCAATTTCAGGGTCTTTGGCAGCATTTTCAATAATAGTCAGGCCTTTAGCCAAAACGGCAGCCATCATCAAATTCTCGGTAGCTCCATTAGAAGGAATATCTAAATGAAGTTCTTTGCCAACTAATCCACCTTCGGGTACATGAGCTTCAACATAGCCATGTGTTATTTCAAGGTGGGCTCCTAAAGATTTGAGGCCTTTTTCGTGTAAGTCAATTCGCCGAGTACCAATTTGGCAGCCACCTGGCAAAGATACTTTTGCATTTCCGCAACGAGCTAAAATTGGCCCTAAAATAACAAAAGAAGCTCTTAATTTGCTTACTAATTCAAAAGGAGCATAAGATGAACTCAAAGTAGAGCAATTTATTTTCAAAATCTCTTGTTTTTCATCAAATTCACACTTGGCTCCTAAAGCATGCAAAATATCAATCATTCGATAAACGTCTTGCAAAGCCGGTACATCTTTAAGAATGACTGGGTGAGGAATTAATATGGAGGCGGCAATTTGTTTTAGAACTGCATTTTTTGCTCCGGATATGCGAACTTGGCCATTAAGAGGCTTAAGTCCATTAATTAAAATTTTGTCTTTGGTCTCGATAGAATTAGCAGTCACTGAAATTAAGCTCGCGTAAATTTATTAAAGAACAAGAATTATGACAATTTTCGGCTAGAATTTGTGCATTATTAAATATTTTTTTTATTTTAATTTGGGTATAAATAATTTAATACTTATAAGTTTGGCTGATTTTATATGGGTGCTGGTGAAGAAAGCGGCGAAAAGAATTTTGATGCCTCAGCCAGCAAATTACAGAGATTAAGAGAGCAAGGCAGTGTTCCTAAAAGCCAAGAAATTGGACGAGTAATAACTTTAGCGGTGGCCGTAATTTATTTGGTTGCTGGCAGTACTTATATTTGGGAAAAAATTTATTCAGTTTTTATTGGTTTATGGTCAGTTATTCATTTAAAACACTTATCCGCTATGGGAGCTGGCTATATAATTGAGCATTCGTTTAAGCCTTTAGCTTTTATTGTTGTACCTTTAATTGTCTTAACCGCTACGGCAGCTGTTGTTAGCAGTATGGCACAGGTGGGGTTTTTATTTACTACTCAGTCAATGTTTAAAGGTATTAATCCGTTTAATTATTTTAAAAATTTATTTAGCATTAAAGGCATTAAAGATTTATTGAAAGAAATAATAAAAATTGTCATTTTAGGCTTTGTGGCTTACAAAACGATTAATAAACATTGGCTTAGTATTTTAGGTTTATTAAATGCAGAAGGTTCTTCGGAGGTGGCTAGCTTATTAAAACAATTAATTACTGATTTTATGACGGAAGCTTTAATAGCTCTTTTCATTGTGGCAATCGCTGATTTTGTTTTTGAAAAGTTGAAATTTGCCCAAGACCAAAAAATGACTTTGCAAGAAGTAATTAAAGAAAGTAAAGAAAGCGAAGGAGACCCACAAACAAAAGGGAAAAGACGGCAAATGGCTCGTGAAATGACTCAGAGAAAACAATTAGCGAGCCTTCCCGAGGCGGATTTTATTACTACTAATCCGTATAAAATTGCAGTAGCTATTAAATATAATTCCAAAGATATGAAAGCTCCCAAAGTAATTGCTAAAGGTGGAGACAGCTTTGCATGGCAAATTATTTCAGCTGGCCGAAAAAATAATATTCCAATTATCGAAAATATACCTTTAGCTCGAGCTTTGTATAAATTAGTAAAAGTAGGTAATGATATTCCTCCAGAATTATATCGAGCTACTGCTGAAATCCTTTTATTTGCTTATCAAGTTAGAGGTAAAAGCAAGGCTAGCTAAATATATTAAATTTAATCACAGTTCAAGAAAAGAAAAGCTCTAACATTAGCTTTCCTCATTAAGTTTTTCAAATAATTCATCCAGAGAGGTGCATTTTATTTTATCGGACACAGGCTCTTCTAATACTTTTTTGTTTGTTCATTAGGAATTAAAACTGTTTTATCAGGTAAGTTTATTAATTCAGAACTCAAATAAAGAGTATCAGGAGCAATATCTATGTCATTAGGCCAAGTTACTGTGCCATATTCAACTCTTGCAAATTTAAATAGATTATTCTTTTTTAGCTGTTGAAATACTCCTTGACTCAGTAAATATTTACAATCAAATATTTTGATTTCACCTGTGTCAAAAGTGATTTCTAGCTGATAATCATCCAAAGGCTTAACTGCTATTACTTTAATTTGCATAAGTTTTTATTATTTTAACGGATCTATTTTGTATAATGGCTCTTTTTGAACAGCCAGTTTCCAGTCAACTATAAGCTCGTCTTTATGAATTTCTATCCAAGCTTGGGTTAATCTTAATTGCTTCTTAGGTAGCTTGCCAGACAAAACTTCACCTTCAGGAATAGAAATAATAGCTTCGTCATTCTGATATTGGACATGAATATGTGGAGTATAGTGCTGTTTAGTATCATCAAAATACATTAAGACCAATATTCCATAAAACATACTAATCGTGGGCATTTTGTTTTCCTAATAAATACCAATTATTAATTTTTTTGATTATAACTTACTTGCCCTGCTAAGTTTTTTTATTGATCTTCAAATGGTTCAGATCCCAGGGCAAACGAATTAAAATCTTCCGTAAAAATTTTTGCCTGATTTGAAGCTTGTTTTAAAAGATACAATTTGAAAAATTAGGCGAATTTCAAGTATTACATATTCCGGGTTAGCCCATTAATTCAATCTAAACTTTTTAATGCGTTTGCCCTGCTTGAATATTGCAGGTTAATTTTTTATAGTATTCTGTTTTTAATAATTATTTTTGTATTTAAGTGTTGTCTAATTTTCCCTCTTTCGAAAGTTATTTTCAGCAAAAATTGAATTTACCTTTTCAAATATATTTAACCAATATTTTATGCCCCGAAGATCTATTAACTGAAGCGGAAAAAGGAATTTTGGAAAGTTTTAATTCAGATATTCGAAAACAAAATTGGCTTTTAGGTCGGCAAGCTATTAAGCAAGTAATACAAAAGTTAATTAATTCAAATTTATCAGATTCAGCATATTCCCCAGACACTTCCAAAATCAAATTTCCTTGTTCATGGCTTTCACTTTCTCATTCAGGTAATGTTGCTGTTTCGGTTGCTTTACCAAATACAATTAAGTTAAAAGGCCTTGGCTTAGACTTACAATTAAATAAATTTCCTACGGCTGGCACCGAAAAGTTTTTTTTAAGACCTCAGGAAAAACAGTATTTTAATAATTTACCTGAAAAAGACGAAGCAAAAAAACGTTGCCTGCTTTGGACAATCAAGGAAGCTTGTTATAAAGCTAATCCCGAAAATCAAAATACTTATTTATCTGAATATGAAATTTTAAACTTTAAGGCAGGCTTAGTTCAGCGAGAACAATATCAATTTAATTTTGCAAGTTTGGCTTTGCCTAATGGATATTTATCATTGGCTATTTGTCCTTAAAACATTTAAAATAATCAGACTATTAGGATTGAAAACTTTAGAATGAATAATAAACCAATTTATGTTTTAAACGATGAAGTCGGCTTTGTGCAGTTAATTCAATCAGTCGGTGATGATACTGGAATAGTCAATTCTGCACGGGTGAGTTTTGGAAAGAAAATAGACAGCATTGAAGACAAAGACCGAAAATTAATTAAATATTTGCTCGAACATGATCACGGAACACCTTTTGAGCATAATTCAATTACTTTTTTGGTTAAAGCTCCTATATTTATTGCCCGTCAACATTTTCGCCATCGTATTTCCAGTTTTAATGAGATAAGTGGACGATACGTAGAAGTAAAAGAAGAATTTTATATACCGAAAGAATTTAGACAACAAAGTACTAATAATCGACAAGCAAGTATTGAAGGTAATGAATTAGAGCATGAAAAAGCCAATTTAATTTATACAAAAACCGTCAAAGAAAGCTTTGAAAATTATAAACAGCTATTAGCATTAGGAGTAGCTCGAGAACAAGCCAGGGGAGTATTGCCACTAACTACTTATACCGAATATTATTGGACTTGTAATTTAAGGGCTTTGCTGCATTTTATAAAACTCCGAGATCATGAAAACGCTCAATGGGAAATTCAACAATATGCCAAGGCTATGAAAGAAATCGCAAAAGAAATATTCCCCGAAACTTTCAAGATTTTGACCATGTAATCTAATCAAAAAAGAAGTTTAAGAAGGTAGATTTTAAAAAAGGCTTTTGCTCATGGTTATTTCTCTTTGATTGGGGTGAATTTGAATATTGTCAAAGAATAAAATTAAATCGCTAATTCCTTCTAAATCTTGATGCAATTTATTATTCCAAGACCAAGGAATATTGCTTTCATGCAAATAAATCGAAATATCTAATTTGTCTGAATTTAGCCACCAATTAGCTTTAAAACCTTTAATCGAAAATAAATTTAGTTGTTTGCCAATTTGGTCTGCTTCCTCATTAAAAGAGTCAATTAGGCGGCTTCTTTGAATTTTGGTATAAGCTTTGAAAAACAATTCCTGCAAAGCAATTTCGGTTTCATTAACAATTTCAGGATTTAAATTTTCGGGTAAAGAATTTAATATTTCATCGATTTGAGGCAAAATTTCCGAAAAACTATCTCCTAGGCAATGAATTTCACGATTTTCTTTCAATTTACAATATAAAACTAAATAATCTTCATTCGAAAAGTCTTTTAATATATTCTCCAAATTTTTATTTTCATCTTGAGCATTCACTTCTTGGCTTATATTTTCAAGTTGGCTAAAAAGTTGCTCATTATTAATCAAATTGTCGGTATAAAATAAAAAATTACTTTTTGCTTCTAATTCACAATTAGCCTCAGGGTAAACCATTCCAGCTTTTAAGCCCAATTCACTTTGTATTTCAGTTTTTAATGAATTTGTTTTAAGGAGCGGCGATAATTTTCCGGCACTAGCATAATTAATTTTCAAATTTCCTAGGTCAACAATTCCATACCAAGCCTTTATACTGGTGGAGCAATCTTTATTCACTTCATATAAAGAATCTGACAATTTGCTTAGTAATGAATTAGCCGACCAAAGTATTTGTTTTTGCTCAGTATTAATTAAAGTATTAATTTCTGCTAATAAATATCCAGTCAAAAAAGCTTTAATTGCCTCGCTAGACTTTATTTCCGCAAAGAAAATACCCACTTGACTAGCAGACAAATCTATAATTTTAAAAAAGTTGCCGCTAATTATTGGTTTATTAGTATTTGCATAAGAGCTGTAAAAATGTGTTTCTAAATTAATTGGGGAAAGACAATTAAGAAAAATATTTTCTTGAAATTTTAATTCTTTTTCCTCTGAATTATGGGTTTTAGCTAAAAACTCTTCCGTCTCTGAATTGTCTTGGGTTAAAAGGGCATTAATTTGATCGGAGGCTTGATTAATACTAAAAGAAGTACTCCAAATATTTTCAAATAAATTTTTAATATGATCTTCAATTTCTGAGCCAGCCTTGTCTTGATCTTCAATTAAAATTATGGGTAAAGCTGAAAGTTTTTTTAAATTTTCGCAAAGCTCGATTAATTGGCCATGATAATTTGATTTGTAACTATTAAAATTAACAATCAATAAATTAGGTTTTAAAGCTAATACCTGATCCAGAGAGGGCAAGTATTTCAAATTGAGCAATTCATAATTCAAGTCTTTTTTACTTAAAGGATTTGAGCCTAAAACTAAAACTGTCGAATTCTGGATTTTATTTTTCATTACACAAACGTGGCCTAATTTAAATAAATTTTTCCCAGTTCTCAGTCATTTAAATCACCGAATTATGAAACTTAATTACAAATTAATAAATACTCAAATGCCTTGAATGATTTGCGGTAAGAAACTCTCTTGTCCAATTGCCATAATATGCACTCCTCGGCCTTTTAAAGCTTTAACTTCAGCCACCAATTCAGCTGCTATTTTAAAACCTTCTTCTTTTTGATTATCAGCCTGAGCTAAACGTTTAATTAAATTGTCTGGGACCGTAACTCCATAAATTTTTTCATTCATAAAATTAGCCATCTTGACACTTTTCAGGGGCGTAATTCCAATTAAAACTGGTACTTTAATTTCTTGAATTGAATCTAAAAACCTTTTGAGTTGCTCTAAGTCATAAACTATTTGGGTCTGAAAAAACTTAACCCCGGTTTCAAGTCTCTGTTTCATTTTCGTGGCTTGAGTCTTCAAATCTTCCATTCCAGGATGAGCCGCTGCTCCAATACAATTATTTTCCGCTGGAATAATTTGGTCAATTTTATTATTCATCAAATCTAAACCTTTGGCAAATTGTCCGAATATTTTAATTAAATCGTCAGTGCCTAATTCAAAAACATCTTTTGCCTGAGGATGGTCTCCAGCTGAACTTTTATCTCCAGACAAAGCCAAAAAGTTTTTTAGCCCCAAAGCCAAAGCTCCTAATAAATCAGCTTGCAAAGCAATAGAATTACGATCTCTGCAAACTAATTGACAAATAGATTCAATGCCAGTTTCCTTTTCTATTAGGTGAGACGCAATAATTGAATTCATGTGCATATTTGCACCCTGCCCATCAGTAATATTAATAGCGTGTACCAAATTTTTTAGCGGCCTGGCGAGTTCAATCATTTGAGAATAGTTTACACCTTTGGGCGGCGATAATTCACAGGTAATAATAAATTCCGAACTGTTAATTACTTGGTTAAAAGCTGAAAGCATAATATTTATATAAGCTGCTAGACAAAATGATATTTCACCTATTATAAAAGAAGATTACCTACAAGGGGTAAACAGATAAAATCGGTAAGGAAATTAGTCTTGGATGTCAACTAATAATGTCCGTGAGCCAAAGTCAGCACAGTCTTTAAAACCTAAGGCTTGAACCCCAGCTTCCGTAACGTCTAACTGAGCCTCAGTTGCATAAGGCCCTCGGTCAATAATTGGCAAAATAATTTCTTTTTTACAATATTTTATTTTTATCTTTTTGCCTAGCGGCCAGCTTTTATGAGCTACGCCACGCAAATCGGGGCTTAATTTTAATCCGCAAGCAGTTTTATTGCCATAAAGGCCTGGCCCATAACATAGAGCTTTGATCTCCGTGGAAATAGCAATATGAGAAGTCTGAACTGAAATCAGAAATATAAATAAAAGGAGAAATTTCAAAATCAGTCCTCAAAAATTAGCCAAATTAATATTTTGATTTAGTATAACAAATTTATACAATTTAATAATTAGGGGTTGAAAAACGATTGATTACTCTCGGTAGATTGGTTGCCAGCCATCGGTATCAGTAAACAAACGAATAGCTTTTACTTTTTTATCGATAGCAAAAAAACGATGATATAAATTAGCTGGAACTGTAATAAAGTCTTTTTCTTCTGCTTCAATTCTAATCCATTCGTCTGAAGAGCCACGTACATCAAAAATAGATTTGCCTTCCAAGAAATATCTTACTTCTTCATCATGGTGCAAATGCTCTTCGGAAAATTTGTTTAATAATTCCTTGGGGGTTTGATCATCAATGATTATTTCATCAAAAGAAGCATATTTACCGCTACTAACCAAATTCATAACTTCACGTAAATCAATATTTTCGGTTCCTATAACGCCCAACTCTGCTTTTAACTGACAAGCACTGACAGGCTTTTGGCTACTTAACTCATAAATTAACATTGTTTTTAGGATATTTACTACACGACGGCCAATATTCATTCTAAAGCTTTATGGTTTTAAATACCACTGTTCAATATTATGAGAAAGCCCCGCTGCTTTGCTAGGCATAAAGTTGCCAATATAATTTTCCCGCACGGCACTTAAGCTTTTAGGCACTGCCAAACAAATTAATGGTTTTTCTTCCCACAAAATAGCTTGTACTTTATCATAATATTTTTTTCTCTCCGCAAAGTCCAAATAAGCGGTTCCTTCTTTAACATTATAATCAATATCAGCCTCCCAAGGACGTAAATCATTTATTTTTTTGCCAGCAGGCCTTTGATCATAAATATGTAAGCGGGAATCTGAATATAAAAAATTAGCAGAACTATTTGGTTCAAAAGGGTCTCCGCCGCTAAACCCCATAATAGTAGTTTCCCAATCACCAGTTTGCGTCAGTCTGGCCACTAAATTATTGAATTCAACCACTTTAATATCTAGTTTAATACCTAGCTTTTGTAAATTCTCTTTAATTAAAACAGCCATTAATTCCCGGGGAGAATTTGTTTCAGAGCTGCTGCCCGCATTTGTATATAAAGAAAATTGAATTAAATTGCCTTTTTTATCATGCAAATTACCCTCTGCGTCATATTTATAACCGGCTTTTTTTAAAATACCTTTAGCCTCTTCCAGACTTGCTTTAGAATTACATTGACTACCTAATTGCTTATTAAAGTAAATTGAATTATCAGGCTGAATTAAACAAGTTGGACTACCTAAACCTAAATAAATACTATTGATAATGGCTTCTCGGTCAATAGCTTTGGCTAGAGCTGCCCGGAAAGACTTATCGTTAAACCAAATACTGGCGGGAGGTTTTCTGCCTTTTTGCAAATTAAAAGCCCAAAATATCAAAGAGCTGGCCGGCCCTTGATCATAAACAGTAAAAGCATTTTTGGATTTAACTTTTTTGAGTAAAGCAAAAGTATCTGGATTTAAACCCAAGAACGGAATTTCCCCAGAAGTAAACTTATAAACTTCTAAATCATCATTTGGCAAAATTAAATAAGTTAGCTTTTCTACATAAGGCAAATGATTCTTCTCAGAGTCCAAAACATAATAATTTTTATTATTAATGTATTCAAGTCTTTCACTTTTAGCATAATTATTAAGTTTAAAAGGCCCGCTCACAATCAGTTCTTGGGGGTTTATATCTCCTCCCCAAATTGAAGAAAAAACTTGCTTTTGCTTTTCAAGGGCTTTTTCAGGGCTTAAACCTCGGCTGGCTTTTTGTAAAATTGGCTTAAAATAATGAGCAGGAGCAATTGAATAACCTAATTCACCCAAAAAAGGTGCAAACACCCTAATTGTTTTGAAAGATACTGTATATTCGTCTAAGATTTTCACTTCAGGAAATTTTCCATCGATACAAACGGTTTCCCTAGCCCCAAGTCTTTCAAAGCCTTCTTTTAAAATTGTATTCCACGTAAAATCAATATCTTCGCTAGTAATTGCCTTCCCATCAGACCATTTTAAACCTTTACGCAAATGAATAATAATGGTTTTACCGCCGTCTTGAACTTCATAATTTTTGGCTAAGGCAGGCATCATTTCACCAGTCCACGGGTCTCTTTCAAGCAGGCCACTAAACATTAAACTACTAACTTGCGAACTAGTTGAGTCAGTCGAAGCCCAATAATTAAAAGTTTTGGGACCCGTGCCACCCAAAGCTAAAATCAAATTTCCGCCATATTTACCAGGTTTGCCATGTAAAAGTTGTTTATATTCGGTGCCATCAATATTAATAGTTTTGCTTTTATAGAGGCTTTTGGCATTTTTTGTATCATCAATTTGTTTAATTGCAATTTTATTGTTTATATTAGATTTATCACTACAAGCACTTAAAAACAAAATACTAATAAAACATAAGCCAATAATTTTATTTAAATTAATTTTTTGCATAATTTATTATTTCCCTAATGCTTTCTCAATTAAGCTGGTTTACAATTCTATAATCCTAAAATATTTTTGGCTTGTTCTTCAGTTATGCCGCTTCTAATTAGTTTACTTAAAGCTTCCTTTCAGACGTTCTTCAATCCCTTCATTAAAATATCTTTTTAAATTATGAAATTAAAAGAAAAAGGAAAAATTCAAGCTCCACCAATTTTCGATAATTTTGCAGAATTAACCTCTCAAGCAGTGCAGGCTTTACCCAATATAATTTCCGTGGCTCACTGGGATTTGTATCAGCCAAATATTGTTGACGGTGCTGATTTTTACTTAAAGGAAGAGGAAATTGGACATATTCATCTTTCGGGAGAAGTTCATTTAGCAACTAATCAAGAATTAAAAGTTAAATTAATTGAAAAAGATTTGGCGAAAGTATTTGAATATGGGGGTGGAGTTTATGATGGTTGGGTTCAATTCACGATTTTATCTGAAGAAGATGCTCAGCGTGCGATTTGGCTTTTTAAATTAAATTATGATCGCTTAAAAGGTCTTTCTGAGCAAGAATTGATTGACCGAATAAATGATTACGAAAAATAACTTAATTAAGAAAATAATAAAAGTGGAACAATTCCTTAAAGAAAAAGTCTTTTTAGCTAAAATTGATTTTTAAAATATTTGTTTTTTAAGGTTATTGAATTTGTATGTTTTTTTACTCGCATAAAAATAAATTTGCTTTTTTACTTCTAATTAGTTTTTTTGTTTCTAGTTCAATTTTTGCCAAGCCCAAAACTTTAAAAGTAGAAAATAAGCCCGGCATTCAATCTTTAATAAAATCGGTGCTTGAATTAGAAGATTTGGCTCCTGAACAACAAGAAAAAATCGAAGCAATTTTGACTCAGAGAGCTGATAAAACCCGAGAATTGCAAGATAAATCTATTAATTTAATGAAAAATTACTTAGACGAAGCTCTGCAAGAGAATATAAAAGGCTCAGCTTTAGTTAAAAGAAATAAAGAATTAGACAATAATTATCAGACTTTACGGAATTATCAACTTGAAACTTGGCTATTAGTTAAAGGACAACTCACTTCTAAACAATTAACTAGGCTTCGGGACAGACAGAAAATAGTTTTTGCTCTTTTAGCTAAGTCTAAAAATCCAAACCTTAATTCTAAAGTAAAAAATGCTTCTGCTTCCTTCCAGAAATAAAACTTATGCAAAAATTTGATTTTATTTTCAAGAGCTTTTTATTTTTAAGCTTAACTTGCCTTCCAATTCTTTCCGGCAGAGCTGCAAATGACAATTCTTTTATTGCTGAATTTGATAAAGTGCGCTCAGAACAAGTAAAAACCTCAGCTGATTTCTATGAAAGAGGCCTGTCCAAATTAAACTTACTTGATTATAAAGGAGCGGAGGAAGATTTTAATAAAGCAATTGAATTAAATCCCAATTTTGGCAAAGCTTATTTAGCCCGAGGGAAATCTCTCAAAGCACAGGGCGAAAATAAATTAGCCAATGAAGATTTTGCTTATGCTTTAACTTTAAACCCAGACAGTGCTAATTTTTATTTGAAACAAGGCCAACAAAAAGAACTCAGCGGCGACTTTATAGCTGCCATTAAAGACTATTCAAAAGCCATTAATATTGATGATAATTTACCAATTTTATTTCTGCAAAGAGCCAATGCTAAAATCAAAATCGGTGAATATCGAAATGCCTTGACTGACTTAGATGAAGCTTTAATCCGCCAATCAGACTTAGCTCAAGCTTATAAATTAAGAGCTTATGCTAAATATAAATTACATCAATATCACGACTCAATGAATGATCATGAAGAAGCCAAAAATTTATTTCAAAAAGAAGGTAATTTTCCTGAATATACAAGCACCATTCATTCAATTAATTTATTGAGGCAAATTATGCAACCTAAAAGATAATTCATTCAAAGGCTTGATTGGTTGATATTATTGAATTATGGAAAAAGTAAATAATGACATTTATGATGAATACGGCGATCGCTGGTATACGGCTGATGATGACCCAGTTGCTTTATTAAGAGCTGAATCGAAAACTAAAACTCCGTGGATTATTGACAAAATAAAAGAATATAATTATTTAAATACAAATACTAAAGTGTTAGATGTTGGCTGCGGTGGCGGCTTTTTGAGCAATGCTTTAGCCAAGCAAAATTTACAAGTTACTGGAATTGATTTATCCGCTGAAAGCTTAAAAGTTGCTAAAAATCACGATGAAACAAATAGTGTTAATTATCAAGTGGCGGATGCTTATCGCTTATCTTTTGCAGACCAAAGCTTTGATATTATTACTGCAATGGACTTTTTGGAGCATGTTGATAAACCAGCTGAAATTATTAAGGAGTTTTCTCGGGTTTTAAAACCAAAAGGTTTATTTATTTTTCATACTTTTAATCGGAACTTGGTGGCTTATTTAGTAATTATAAAAATGGTGGAATGGCTGATTAAAAAAACACCAAAAAATTTGCACGTTTTACATTTATTCATTAAGCCAAGTGAATTAAAGCAATATTGCCTGAATGCAAGTATGAATGTAACTGAAATGGTCGGTATTAAGCCAGTTTTATCGAGTATTCCATCTAGTAGTTTATTTAGCGGTATTGTGCCAAAAACTTTAAGGTTTGAATTGACAAAAAGTTTATTGCTTTCTTATATTGGCGTTGCGGTTAAAGCCTAAGAATAAAGTAAATTATTACTTTCTGATGATTTCACTTTTGGTTTTGGCACTATTTATTTTGGCTTGTTCTTTGATATGAGAAGCATTTATTAAGCTGGCTTCTCCGATTTGGTAAATAGTTTGAATTTCTTGGGCAATATATAAAGTTGGGTCTAATTCGGGCTTTAATTTGGCTTTTACTTTGTCTCGTAAATTCTTTTTAATATCTTCTAATAACTCTGGTTCTGCTAGCCACTTTTGAGTCAGATCAATCCAGTTTTCCGGTGTGCAATCTTTTTGTAATAATTCGGGGCAAATACTTTCATTAGCAATAATATTTGGTAAACCAATTTTGTCTATTTTCCGCACTAATAAATAAAATGGCCAAAATAAAGGATTTTCTCGATAGCCCAAAATTAAAGGAGTTTCGGTACAAGCGGCTTCAAGCGTTACTGTTCCTGACGTAAGCCAAGCAATATCCAAACCTTTTAAAATATAATGATTATATTGAGAGTCTGAGACTTTAATTAGGTTTTCTTTTATATTGTGTTTTTGTAAATATTGTTCAATTTTTTCGGCCTTGATGCTGTTTGCTCGCACTAATAAAAACTGAATTTCTGGATTTGTTTTATTTAATTCTTTAGCAGCCTCCAAAAATACTGGCAGCATATACTCAATTTCTCGATTGCGAGAGCCAGGGAATATACCAATTAAAGGTTTATTTATATCAAAACCCATAAAATCAAAAAACTTTTGTTTATCAAAAATCTTTTCTACTTGCCCAATAATCCAAGCTGACGGATTGCCTACATACTTAGCAGAAGTGCCAGCTTTTTTATGCAAATCTTCTTCAAAAGGTAAAATTGGAAATAAACGGTCTACTAAATTAGGAATTTGTTTTAAACGTCCTTCATTCCAAGCCCAAACTTGTGGTGCCACATAATAAATAATTTTGCAGCTTGGTACATGTTTTCTGATGGCTTTTGCTAAACGTAAATTCAAACCAGGATAATCAATAAAAAGAGCAATTTGAGGTTTGCGAGCAATTAATTCTTGGATTAGTCTTTGTTCTAGCTTAATAAAAAAGCCCAAATTCTTGATAATATCAGCAATTCCAATTATGCCCAAATTAGTGGAATCCTGAATAATTTCAAGGCCAGCTTCTTTTAACTTAGTCCCACCCATTCCCCAAGCTTTCAAATTTATGCCGGAATTTTGAGTAGTTAGTAATTCTTTGAGAGCTAAAATAATTTCTGCGGCGTGCGAATCGCCAGATGACTCACCAGCACAAATGAATAAATTAAGTTCAGGCGATAAAGAAGTAGACATTAGAAAATAAAAATAAAAATCTGAGAAAGATTATTTTAACAGTAACAGCTTCTAAAGCACTTTTAAATCAAATAATTAGTTGTAAAAATAAAAATTGTAAATATAACTGCAATTTCAAAAACTTAATATGTTAAGATAAAACCATAAAGTTAATACGCTATATAAATTAAATTAAACCTTCATGATAAGCATTAATATCATCTCTCGCTTGTTAGCAATTTGTATTTTAGGAGTAATTATATTTTTTGCTGGCCGTTATTTTTGGCAACAATCTCAAAATACACAGTTCACCGAGCAAGCTGTTAATCTGTCCGCTAATGACGCTATTTTAGGCCTCGAAGAACAAGCTCAAAATAATGAAGCAACTACTAGCAATCAAGAAGTTGATGACCTATCTCAGAGAGTGATTGACGAACAATTATTAGAAGATAATTTATTAACCGAATTGAAAGATAAAAATTTTACCCAAAGTTTAGTAAATGATTTTGCTATTAATTTGAGTGCTTATCGAGCCGCTTTAGAAAATACTTTGCCATTCGACTTGCCTAATGAAAATAAGGAAGTGCAAGAAAATTCAAAAGAAGGATTAAATACTGAAAGTAGCTTGAATTTGCCGCCCTCTCCAGCTCCAGTACCCGAAAATAATAATGTCCAATCTAATAATGATAATGAATTAAGCCAAAACCCAGCCCAAAATTCACCGACTAATTATAATAATCAAAACAATTCGCCTGATAATCACTATCAGAGGGCAATTCCGCCAGGCGACACTTCACATACTATTAAAAAAAGACCACCAACTCAACTAGACAAACATATTGCTAGAGTAAATAATTATTATAATAATCATCCAACTCAAATTCATTGTATTTGCAATTGCCCTAATCCAAACACAGCTTCGTCGGTGGAAATTTGGAATGGCATAACACCTGAAAATCAAAATTATAACCCCGAGGATATGAGCCCAAACTATGGACAAGCTGAAAGAAGAAATATTAATGATTATAATACCCAGGGAATATTACGTTCGGAAAATCAAGATAATCAGGCTTACAGCCAAGTAATCGAAGGAGGGAGTTCACCCGCTGCTTATACAATTGCAACCGTGCAAGGCCCAATTAAAGATATTGTTTATGAATTAAATTCGGTGGCTGTATCACCTGATGGCAGCGAAGCTAAAGTTTTCTGGACAGTAAAAAATAATAGTCCTCATAGTATTCAGTTAAATGGGGCTTTAAGAGCTGCGATGAGTGCCGAGAGAACAAAAATTATTGATTTCTTTACGCAAAAATCGTTTCCGGTTAAATGGAATAGACAAATACCAGCCGCTAACTGCTTATTGGCCAACCAAATTCCTGCCTATGGACGTATTGGTTGCAGTGCTTTGGTAGGCCCAGTTTTAGAAAGAAATTCGGTAATTGAAAGTAATGTTCTTTTAGTTAAACTCCCAGGTGCCCAGAATTTAGCTCGTATTAATTTGAACGTTTAATTTTATTTTTTTATTGGTTACTTAACTCACAAAAAGAAAGAGAGGATAAAATTGAAGAATAGCTGATTCAACATAATAAAAATGACTGAAGAAAATAAAAAAACCGTTTTATTAATTTTAGATGGTTGGGGTATAAATCCGAATAAAGAGCAAAGTGCCATTGCTAAAGTTAATCCGCCCGTTTTTAATCAATTGCTTGAGGATTATCCAAATAGTCAACTGGAGGCAAGTGGAAAAGCCGTTGGTTTACCAGTAGGAGTAATGGGCAATTCTGAAGTGGGTCATGAAAATATTGGTGCTGGACGTGCCTCAAAACAAAAATTAACTTTAATCAGCGAAGCCATTGAAAATAAAAGCTTTTTTCAAAATCAAACTTTGCAAAGTTTATTTAGCCAAACTAAAGCTACTAATAAAAAATTGCACTTAATTGGTTTATTGAGTGAAGGGGATGTGCATAGTCATTTAGGGCATTTATATGCTTTAATCGATTGGGCCGAGAGAGATAATATCAGCTTTTTCATACATCCAATCCTAGACGGCCGAGATGATCCACAGAAAAATTGTCTTCATTTATTAAAAGATTTACAAAACAAATTAAGCCGTACAAATAATGGCAAAATTGGCTCAGTCTGTGGCCGCTATTGGGCTATGGATCGTGATAATAATTGGGAAAGAATTAAAAAATACTGGAATTTATTAACTAAAAATCAAGGGCTTATTAGCCAAAACCCCACCAGTGCAGTTCAGGAAGCTTATACTAGACCACATGGTTTATATACTCCAGCCGAAAACAGTGATGAGTTTATACAGCCAACTTATTTTGTAGGTCTAGACAGCACTATCAAAAATGGAGATGGAGTAATTTTCTTTAATTTCCGTCCTGACCGGGCTAGGCAAATAACAACGGTTTTAACCCAAAAGAATTTTACCGGTTTTGAAAGAGATATTTTTCCACAAATTAATTATGTTTGTCTTACTAGCTATGATAATTCTTTAGACTGTGCAGAAGCTGGTGCTAACCCAATTGTACCAGTTGCTTTTCATGAATCTTCCTTTCCTGCCCAGGATAAAAGCTTGAGTTTGGGAGAAATTGTGTCACAAACAGGCTTAAAACAATTACGTATAGCAGAAACTGAAAAGTTTAGACATGTAACTAGCTTTTTCAATCAAAGCCTGGAAAATCCTTTTGACGGTGAAGAAAGAATTTTAATACCTTCTCCAAAAGTTGCCACTTATGACCTGCAGCCCGAAATGAGCTTACCAGGAATTATGAGTGCTTTAATTAATGCGATTGAAAGCGATAAATTTGATTTAATTGTGGCTAATTTTGCTAATGCAGATATGGTTGGGCATTCAGGTATTTTTACAGCCGCTTCCAAAGCAATTGAATATATTGATTTAGCTTTGAAAGACTTAAGTGAATTATGTTTGAAGAAAAAAGTTAATTTATTAATTACCGCTGACCATGGAAATGCTGACCAAATGATTAATCCGGATGGAAGTATTAGAACGGCTCATAGTTTAAATTTGGTACCTTTTATTTTAGTGAGTGAAGAATATAAAAACCATAAACTTCAAAATGGTGCTTTATGTGATATTGCTCCCACGGTTTTAAAATTAATGCACATCGAAAAGCCTGACCAAATGACCGGAAAATCTTTATTGAATTGGTTTTGCTTATAAATAAAAAATAAACTTTACAAATGGCATAGTTTTTGTTATAATTTGGATTTTCATCTTAATTAAATTTTAAGGTTTATTAATTATCTAGGGTGGTAGGCTTTTTAAGTGAGCAGATAACAATAGGATAATTTTATGGAAACCTCAACTCAAAATAACCAAAAGAACTTTTTTGGAAAAGATTATGCCGATTATGATAGTGCAATGTCTGCCTATGATAAATATAAAGCTAGAGGCTATACCGATAAAGAAATTGCTTTGATGATGTCGGATGAAACCAGAAAAAAATATCACGGTACAATGAATCATCCAGAACGCTTAGAAGAAGCTGCTAAAGAAGGAAGTGGTGTAGGTTCTGCTGTTGGTAGTGTTATTGGAGCAACCACTGCTGCTATAGCTGCAATTGGTACTTCATTATTTCTTCCTGGTTTAGGATTAGTAGTAGCCGGACCTCTTGCTGCCGCACTTGCCGGAGCCGGAGCTGGTGGTCTTACTGGTGGATTAGTGGGAGCATTAGTAGGTATGGGCATAGCCGAAAGTGAAGCTAAAGAGTATGAGGAACAAATCAAAGGCGGTAAAATCATTGTAGGTGCAAAACCTAAAAATGAAGAAGACTATAGTTATTTCAAAAATAATTTATAAGCTTTAGATACTTAAAACTTGATAATTTAAAATCTTAAGAGGTTGGCTTTAACTAGTCCGCCTCTTTTGCTTTTAATCCAGTAGGCAAAAGTTTAGCTTGTTCACTTTGTCTAGCCCAAAACCCTAAAACAGCTACTTTAATTACTCCTTGATCTCTACAAATTGTTTGTTTTTGGGAAAGTGCTTTGAATGCATCTTCAACCGTAAATAAACCTTTTTTTAACAAAGCATTAATATACCTTATGTCTAAGTTAAGTTCCGTAATTGACGTTTTATCTTTTTTCTTAGCATTTATATTTAAGGCAAAATTTATAATTTTACGTCCTGTTTGGCTTGAGTTTTCTAATGTACCATAAGGAAGAGCTCCATTATTTTCTTGAATTGCTTCGAGTACATCTTCGGCGGTGAATAAACCGCTCCTCAATAAAACACTAAAATACTGTATCTCTAAACCAAGTTCCGTATCCGTAATTGACGTTTCACCTTCCTGCTCAGCATTTTTAGTTAGTGCATAATGTATAATTTCACGCCCTGTATCGCTTGAGTTTTTTACTGTACCCTCTGGAAGATTTCCATTATTTTCTTGAATGGATTGTAGTATTTTTTCTACAGTTAGTAAACCTTCTGTAGTTAAGATTTTCAAAGCTCTAGTTGACAAGCCAGACTCTTCAATTGACGTTTCACCTTCCTGCTCAGCATTTTTAGTTAGTGCATAATTTATAATTTCACGCCCTGTTTTGCTTGAATTTTCTACCGTACCCTTTGGAAGATTTCCATTATTTTCTTGAATGGATTGTAGTATTTTTTCTACAGTTAGTAAACCTGTTTTTTTCAAGATATTAAAAGCCCAAGCTGATAGGCCAGACTCTTCAATCGTTATCTGCTTATTATTAGAAGTAGGTATTATTCCTGAATCCTGAGAATTAATTCCATCTGGTAAGCGAAGTCCACTCCTCCATTGATCTTCAACTTCAACTGGAGCTTTAGCTTGACTAACATCTGTAAGAGAAAAAGCTTGTCTGAGTACACTTAATCCTGGGCGAATAATCATAAGCAAGTCTAACAACAAATATACATACGATTTTAAGTTGTATTTTTGTTACGAAGGATGATTTTAATTATTTGTTAATATTAATTATTTCCAAGCTAAAAGTTTATATTAAGCAGCCAAATCCTAATTAATCCCAAATTTCATTAATCAATTCCATCGCTAATTCAGCTAATTCTTTATTCGATAAACGATCAAAGCGTCTCCATAATTTATAAATGTCATCTAACTGATAAACTAATTTTGACCGACTAGCCAGCAACTGAGCCACCGAAGGATAAACTCGATATGTTTGAATACACTTAAGCAAATTTAAAGCCTGCTTTTGTTCTTCTGTTAAAATCAATTCTTCCGCTCTATTATATAATTCCGTAAGCATTTAAAACCTAATTTCTGATAATCCAATAACCTTAATGAAGCACAAACTAGTATATTTTGTTCCCATTTTTTATTCTTAAATTACCTTAGCAATTAAAAAAGTTATTATACAAGGATAAACTCGGTCAACTTGAAGCGCAGAGGCAAAAACATTTAGTGAATTCAACTTATGATTTAATAGTGATTGGAGCAGGTGCTGCTGGTTTAATGGCCTCAATTCAAGCTGGCGAGCGTGGTTTAAAAGTTTTACTGCTCGAAAAAGGCGAAAAAGCTGGTCGTAAAATCCTGATCTCTGGTGGTGGTAGATGTAATATTACTAATAATAAATATTTAGAAATCAAAGATTTTTTGCAAAATTACCCGCGGGGAAGCAAGTTTTTATGGGGACTTTTAACTAAATTTAGCCATATTGATACTATTAATTGGTTTGAGAGCCGAAACTTAAAAACCAAAACTGAAGACGATGGCCGTGTTTTTCCAATTACCGATAATTCAGCCGATGTTTTAAATACTTTATTAAAAGCCTGTAGCCAAGCCAAAGTAGAAATTTTATATAAGCAAAATGTCAAAAATTTATTAATTGAAAATCAAATAGTTCGTGGAATCGTTTTGGAAAATGGAGAAATTATTTATAGCAAAAATATTTTAGTTTCCTGTGGGGGAATGAGCTATCAAAAAACTGGCTCAACCGGAGACGCTTATGAATGGGCCATTAAAGCAGGTCATAAAGTTATTAAAGCTCAACCTTCTCTGACTGGCTATTTAAGCTCAGATAATTGGGTGCATAACTTGAAAGGTTTAACTTTGGCTAATATAAAATTAACTTTATGCCATAACTCAAAAAAAATAGCTGAACAGACGGGAGGACTTTTATTTACACATTGGGGAATTACTGGGCCAGGAGTTTTTAAAATAAGCAGTTTAGCCGCCGGCCAAGATTATAACCAAGGTATTTATGAACTTTTTTTAAATTTATTTCCTGATTTAAAAGTAGCTGACCTGGAAAATGCCTTAAAAGAAAAATGGAAAAACAATGCCCGGAAAAAAGTAATTAATTGCCTGGAAAATGTTTGCCCCGAGAGATTAAAAGACGAAATACTTTCGCAAATTAGCCTTAATACCCAAAAAACCTTATCTGAAATTAGCAAAAAAGAATTAGGACAAATTGTTGAAAGTTTAATAAAATTAAAAATCAATATTTCAGGTATTCGTCCATCTGGCGAAGAAATTGTAACAGCTGGAGGCCTTGAATTTAATGAAATAAACCCAAATACTATGCAATCTAAAATAGTAAATGGTCTTTATTGGGCAGGAGAAGTGCTTAATGTTGACGGTTTTACAGGCGGTTTTAATCTGCAATCAGCTTGGACAACTGGCTGGGTAGCCGGTAATTCAGTTTAATAAAATAAAAAGAGACTTATTTCTTCACGAAATAACCCCCCCATTCTAAAACAGTAAAACCTTTACGAATAATACTTTCCAATTTTTGGGGTTCAGGTAATTTACTTGGCTTTTCATCCAATGGAGCTACTTCAATTAATACTCTCATGATTGAATCTGGCTTAGGCACAATTTTTAGGGGGTGCTTTTGGTCAAATTCTTTAGTTAAAACGAAAGAAATCCAATAGAAAGGTTTTTGTTTTTCTTTGATTTTAATGACCCAATAATCTAAAAAGTCTTTTTTCTCAATACGACTGAAATTCATTTCATCAAGTCTTGCACTTAAAAAAGTTTTGATTTCAGAGTCTGAAACTATCCAACCATTAGTTTTTTTACTGGCTTCTTCGATAAGAGTACCTTCCCAATACAAATAAGGATAAGTACCTCTGAGAGCAGAACTATAAGCATATTCTAGTCCAGTTGAATTTAAATATTTTTTATAAGATTCAGGATCAGTTTGTTCTAATTGAAGATCTTCGAGTAAGCCATTTGGATAAGCTAAAACTTTCCAACCTTTTTGGGGATTATATTTTGGAATATCAATAGTTAAGTTAATTTTCGGATCAATAAAAACTTCAACTTCAGTTGGCTTTTCGGGATAAAGGTAAATAGCTGGCTTATAAGCCACAGGATGGTGTGGATCATCTAAGGGCGGCATTGGTTGTGGCTGAGCAGGCGGCATGGGACAAATTGGTATTCTGGGAGTTGTGGCATATCCCCCACTTGGAAATCTGTTTCTGGGTGGTCTTGGATAATATCTTTGCTGCGGCCTTGGGTAATATTGTTGCTGCGGCTGATGATTATGATTAGTCGGTGGATAATATTCTCCATAAGCAATGGCTATCATCTGATTTTGGCTGGCGGATTGAATTTCTGCCAAAGAGTTGGAAGCTGCAATTGATATGATACTGGGTGAAAAAGATAAAGATAAACTTAATAAAGTCAACTGCGAGAGTCTCTGATTTTGAGGCATAAATGAAATAATTTTTAGCTATTAGTTACGTGAATACTACTTTATGTTAGTTCAGGGAATCTATTAATCAGAAGTTGAAAGATGAGAGCTAATTTGAATTTAAACCCGAGAACAAGTATTACTCAACTATTGAACTAGAAAGTGCTTATAGAAAGAGATTTAAAAGTCTTCAATTTCGCTTAAACTACCACAAGAAATAATTTGTAAAAGCCCAATTAATGGCAAAATCAAACGCATTATTTCAACCAGTGGCTCGGACGGAAGATTAAATATTGAGATTATAGTTGAGTCTATTTGAAAAAATCATCAACCTCTTATAGAATAGTAGAACAAATTTTATACAACACAAATAAATGAGAATTACAAATATAATTCCTACACTTCAAGTAAAAAGTAGAACAGAAAGAAGCTATGCTGGAAAAAATAGAATAGATACAAGCTCCAGGAATGATTTAACAACGGCTTTGAGACGAATTAAAGCGGGAGATTCTCTAAATACTACTGAGATTAATGCACTTACAAAAAATGGTTATGATCCCCAATTTAATGGAGAAGATAAAGGAACAATTCACATAAATGGAGAAAGTCATAATTTCACAGTAGAAACAGACTCACAATAAACTTAATTGTTTACCGATAATAACCCATTGAGATTGGCCATTACTAGTTTTTTGGCCTAATTCAATATTTTTATCCTACAATGCTTTCTTTATTAATGTAAGCATTAAGCCAAGTTTTTTTAATTTCGTCCCACTGATTGTTCTTATCTACCCTTCCATGATTTTTGGTTTTCACAAAACCATCGTTTTTAAAATACCCAAAAAATGTTTTTTTCCTTTGGGGATGCACATGATGTGCCTTGAAGATCAAAATGCTCGTATTAACTCCGACGGGGTGAAACAAATCGATAGGCATTGAAAATGTGGCTTCTAATGTATGGTTGGCCAATATCCGTTCCCGAACTTCTATTACATCCTTATTACTCGAAACAGTTGTTGACATTTGACAAATGGCAATACAGAGCCCATCTTTTACTAGGCAACTTAAAGCATTTTCGATAAATTCTAATTGTTCGGCTGCATTCCCATCTTGGTATGGAGGATTTAAAAAGGCTTTTGTCGGTTTATTTGCTCTAATAATACTTTTATTTTCTTCCTTGAAACAGTCGCCGTAAAGAATGTGGCTTTTGCCGTCCCCCCTCATCATCATATTAGAGCAAGCATGAGAAAACATATCAGAACGATCTTCAATACCCAATAATTGAGATGACTTAATTATTTTCTTCTTTTCAGAGTTGTTCCCTGCTTTCTTTAGCATATAATTCATAGCTGAGACTAAAAAACCTGCAGTACCGCAGCACTCATCAAAAACTATATCATCTATACCTAAATCGGCTATTTCACAAAATAAATCTGTTATATGAGTAGGTGTTAAGACTAACCCCGTTTTTTTATCGCTACCTGCATATCTTATAAACTGTGTATAGAACTTACCTAATACATCAAATTCACTATTATTGATATAAGGAAGTATATTTTCATTAATGAGAATTATAAAATCTCTAAGTATAGTGTTTGCTTCGTCGCTTTTAGTCTTTTTATTATAGAATGTCTGAGAGTTAAATGAACCATTGTTGTTTTTAAACTTTGAGTATTCATCAATGATTACTTCTGTCTTTCTATCTTCTAATTCCTTACTTTTTAAAACACGCTTGCAAGCCTCAATTAAGTTCTCTATTAAATCCCTGTTGTTTGTATATTCTTTGTAGCTGCTTAGAAAAGGTTTGTCTTGTAACGCTATCAATATTGAGCTTATCAGGGTACATCTTTCAACTTCGGGTATAGAGTATTTGTGTAAAAAGGAGTTATATTCAATAGCCTTTTTTATTAACTCATCTTCTGAAATAGGTTTGGATTGCTCTACTATTATATTGGAAATTTCATCAGGAGCTAATAGTATTTTATCCTGAATGTTTTTATAGGTGTAATGCTCTCTCAGCCAAATAAAAGATGATATTTTTTTCTCTCTCTCATTTTCACCACTTACCGCAATAGCTGTTACGTTAAACGAATCTTTCAAATAAGAGGCATACAGCAAGACCCCGTCAACTGCATAATTCTTATATTGCTCTCTATCCTTACTCTCGTGATATGTAATGCTCCCCTTACATTCAATGACTATAAGGTCATTAGGTTTGTTTTTAAAGGATATAATAAATTCAGGATAACCTTTTCCCGTACCACTCTTAGAGGCTAATTTCAGTAATTTGTTTATTTGGGGGTTGGCAGATGATTGTTCTTCAATTATGATTTTATCATTATCATAATACCCTTTATCCCTTAAAAGATTCCTCACAATATTTTCTGTAATTCTTTCGTTAGCCATGTTATTTAACAGGTTAGCCTTTTTTCAGTACGCAGCAAAGCATAAGCTAAGTGTGCTAAAAAACAATCAATATGTCAAGTTTGTAATTCAATCAACACATTTTAACATTGAAAAAATCTAAAAAACTATATAATTTTACTTATTGACTTGAATTATATAAATAAATTATGACTGCTGATGGGAAAAACCAAGAATGGATTAAAGTTACTGGAGCAAGAGAACATAATTTAAAAAATATTGATGTTTGCATTCCTAAAAACCAATTGGTGGTTATAACAGGTGTTTCTGGCTCTGGCAAAAGTTCTTTAGCTTTTGATACCATTTTTGCAGAAGGCCAGCGCCGTTATGTCGAATCTTTATCTTCTTATGCTCGGCAGTTTTTAGGCCAAGTTGATAAACCAGACATTGATTCAATTGAAGGACTTAGCCCCGCCATTGCTATTAACCAAAAGTCAGCTAGCCATAATGTACGTTCAACCGTTGGAACAGTAACCGAAATTTACGATCACTTAAGGCTTTTATTTGGACGTGTCGGAAAACAATTTTGCCCAATTTGTGGCACTGCTGTAAGCAAACAAAGTATTGATCAAATTATTGATGAAGTTTTTAGCAAGGCCGAAGATCAAAAAGGATTAATCTTAGCTCCAGTAGCTGAACTGAAAAAAGGTGACCATACAACTTTATTTGGCAAATTAAAAAAAGAAGGATTTTTGCGAGTTAAGGTAAATGAAATAATTTATTCATTGGATGAGGAAATTAAATTAACTAAAAATAAAAAACATAATATCGAAATTGTCATTGACCGTTTAAGTGTCAAATTGGAAAACCGTTCTCGCCTAGCAGATAGTTTGGGTTTGGCTCTGCGTAAAGGAAATGGCTTTGCTAAATTTGCAATTGTGAATGACGATCAAGAAATTACTTCTGAGCTACACTTTTCGGAGCATTTAGCTTGCCCGCAAGGACATGGAAGTTTGCCGCCTCTTTCACCCAAATTATTTTCTTTTAATAGCCCAGAAGGTGCTTGCCCAGAGTGCCATGGATTAGGACATACCCAAGAATTTGACCTCTCTAAATTAATTCCAAATACAGATATGGCTTTGCTGAATTGTATTGTGCCATGGGCAAAGTCAAGCACTAATTATTATGTACAATTATTAAATTCGGTTTGCAAAGCTTTTAAAATTAAACCCGCCACGCCCTGGAAATCCTTGAGCCGAGAAATTAGAAAAACTGTTTTATACGGTTCCGATGAGCCAATTGAATTAAGTTATGATTCTTTTGATGGGGACGATCTTTTAACTTTTAATATGCCCTTTGAAGGAGTAATTAATAATTTAAACAAAAAATATCAAAAAGCTTGCAGCTCCAGTAATGACAAAGCCAAAAGCGACCTCGAAGGTTATATGTCATTTCAGACTTGCCCGGAATGTAATGGTTCTCGTCTGCGTAAAGAATCTTCGGCAGTTAAATTTGGCGATCTATCAATTAATGAAATAACAAGTTTAGGCATTGATGATACTTTAGCGTTTTTTGAGAAAATACCTTCTTTAGTTAGTGAATTTGACTTAAAAGTAGCGGAAAGAATTATTCTGGAAATTAAAAATCGTTTGCAGTTTTTGAAAGATGTGGGCTTAAATTATTTAAACTTGTCTCGTGGTGCATCAACTTTATCGGGCGGAGAAGCCCAAAGAATTAGATTAGCGACACAAATTGGGTCTGGTTTATCGGGAGTTTTATATGTTTTGGATGAACCTAGCATTGGGCTGCACCAAAGAGATAATGACCGCTTAATCGAAACTTTAAAAAAATTAAAAAACTTGGGAAATACAGTTTTAGTGGTTGAGCACGATGAAGATACCATTAGAGCTTGTGATTGGATTATTGATGTTGGGCCAAAAGCTGGAAGAGAAGGCGGAGAAATAGTAGCAACCGGCAGTTTTGAAAGTATTTGTTCAACCGAAGAATCTTTAACGGGCAAATATTTATCAGGAGAATGGCAATTAAAAGGCCCAATTAAACCTCGAGAAGGAAATAATCAATCAATTAAAATTACAAATGCTCATTTAAACAATTTAAAAAATGTAAGTACTGAAATTCCGCTTGGAAAAATGGTTTTGGTTACAGGAGTTTCTGGTTCGGGCAAGTCAAGTTTAATTATGAATTTGCTTTTTCCTTATTTGCAAAGTTGCTTACTCAAAAATCGCCAAAAACCAGTGGGTGTTGATTTAATTGAAGGACTGGAAAATATAGACAAAGTAATTGAAATTGACCAAAGCCCAATTGGAAGAACTCCCCATTCTAATCCGGCTACTTATACGGGGGCTTTCACACCAATCAGAGAGCTTTTTGCTACTATGTCAGACGCTAAGCTAAGAGGTTATGGCCCAGGGCGTTTTTCGTTTAATGTCAAAGGTGGGCGTTGTGAGGCTTGTAATGGGCAAGGACATTTAGAAATTGAAATGAATTTTTTGCCTTCGGTTTTTGTGAAATGTGCAGTCTGTGATGGCAAAAGATATAATCAAGAAACTTTAGAAGTAAAATATAAAGGCTATTCGATCTCCGACATACTCAATCTGACGGTAAGCCAAGCTAACAATGTCTTTGAGTCAATTCCAGCGGTTTATAATAAGCTTAAAACTTTAGAAGAAGTAGGCTTGGGTTATATACAATTAGGTCAATCTGCAACTACCTTTTCTGGTGGCGAAGCTCAGCGCATAAAATTGGCCACCGAATTATCACGCAGACATACTGGCAAAACGCTTTATATTTTGGATGAGCCGACTACCGGCTTGCATTGGTATGATATTGAAAAATTAATGTTAGTACTACACAAATTAGCAGAGGCGGGAAATACTGTTTTAATTATTGAGCATAATTTGGATGTTATTAAACAAGCTGATTGGATCATTGATTTGGGGCCTGAAGGTGGACAAGCTGGCGGGGAAATTATCGCCGAAGGTACCCCAATACAAATTATAAAAAATAAACAATCTTTTACTGGTAAATATTTAGCTAAACTTCTTTCTCTCCAAAAGGCTTGATTTGCTTATAGTTGTGGGTTTCTTTAAATTGGGAGAAAAAAACATTATTTCTTTACCTTTATAACGATTACCAGCACTGTAACTTAAATCATAAACTTTTGACTGAACTTTATACATTTTTGCAATTTCAGGAACATAATCGTAAGAAACAATCCAATTTTGCGTTATTTTTTCTTGAATTAAAGAAGAGATTTGAAGATGATCATGATGCTCATAGTAATTTGCATACAGTTTTTGCCCTTTCATATAATAAGGTGGATCAAAATAGATCAAAGATTTCTCAGGAAGTTTTTTGATAGTTTCCTTCACAAAAATAACAGCGTCTTTATTAGATAACTTAATTTGTTTTTTATATTGCGCAAGTTTTTCAATTCTTGAAATTAAATTGCTTTTATTGAATCGAGCATCTAATTTCCATTCTCCATCTTGCTTCAATCCTCCAATTACACCAGCAGTAATAATTCCAGATCGATTAGTACGATTTAAGAAAAATGTAGAGAAACCAAGTGAAAGCCATGAATCATAATCTTTTTGAATTTCTCGTTGTTTATACCATTCCTCAATAGTTAGTTCAGTGTCAAAAATCAATTTACAAAATTCATCAGTACTATTCATTATTGAGTACCAAAAAGCATAAATAGACTTGTTTAAATCATTTAGGTGAATTTTAGATACATGACCAGAAAGTAAAAGTGAACAGGCTATTCCTGCACCACCAGCATAAGGTTCAACATATTCACCACCTACTAAATCATTCAGTTCAAAAATTGATTTAATGTAGTTTGTTAGACGACCTTTGCCGCCTGGATATCGAAGAGGTGAATCAAAGCTCATTTTTTAGCCCTTTGGATTTTTATAATTGTTTGTTGAAAATCTTTATTAAATACGTCTACTATCGCTTGATTCCGCTTTATCCATTCCTTGATAATTTTAGTTAATATTGCGTTTCCACTTAAAGTCTTATGTTCACTTTACGACTTGTATTTGAGATATCTTCCCATAATCTTTTCGCTTTGTTTTCTGGCCTAGACTTTAATGGCTCACTATTTGACTTGTGAAACATTTGAGATTTTGTATAGCTAATTAATTGCCACAAAGAATCTGAAGATTCTAAGCCAACTAGAAACTCGTAAATTTCCAATTCTGGGCAAACTTGCCTATTAGAAGGTAAAACGAGTACTCCCTTTTCTAAGTTTTTAGATCTCAATTGATCTCCATCCAAGAACCATACGCAAGGATTCAATTTACACTTAAAGAAATTCTTTGCCAGCTGCACAATAACATCACGTGTACCCAATACTCCAAGATGAATTTGCTCCTTATTTTCTTTTGAAAGAATGAGTTCCAAGAATTTCTTTGCAGATTTATCTTCACAAAAACCAGGTATTTGTATTTTTGATTTTCTTTGATCAAATGCTCTCGAAAAGAAATCTTCTTCTATCCCCTGCATATCTGTAAGTAATTTAAATTCCCCTTCATCTTTTGTAATATAGTTGATCTGCGATTTTTCCTTACGACTGTCTTGAAGAAATGACCATGAATGGGTAGTTAAAACAATTTGCATGCTATACTCTCTGGAATATTGATTTAGTATTTGAATAAGACTTCTCTGGGCAGATGGATGCAAGGTCGCTTCAACTTCATCAATTAATAAAAGACCTCCTTTATAATCTTGAGTTTTTTCTTTTAATCGCTTGAAGGAAAGGATGGCAAAAGCAATTTGAACAATAGTATCCTGTCCTGCGGACATGCCATATTTCCCATACTTCTTCGTTCCCGCAGCTATTTTTCTGGTATTCTTTCCACTTTTTGTTTTTATCTTTGATGTCAGTCTTTCAAAACTGATAAGCTCTTCATCAATGTTAATTAAAGCTTTATGTAAGTGTTGGCCTATTTTTAGCTCATCCTCACTTAAGCTTTCCTCTTGAAAAGAATGATCTGGATCGGCAGATGTAAGCTCAAATAGTGGACTTAATCTGCCAAGAGTTAAGTAAATTACTGGACAAGAATGTTTTGAACTTATTGCCTTAAGCTTTCCCTCTGAGTCTTCCGCTTTTCCTCTTGCAACAATTCTGTGTCTATCCTCCTCTTTATGATAAGTAGGTATTAGCTGAATAAATGGTCTTTCTTTAGAGTGGAGATTTATATTAATTTTTGTACTTTGAATCTCTTCATCACTTAGCTGGAGTACCTCTTTTAAGTCTGTATGAAAAGCAGATCCAAATAATGTTTTATGTTCTGCATCAAAAGTAAACCCATGTGCTAGCATTCCTAAAATTGTTGTTTTGGAAGTTCCATTTCGCCCAGCTATTATTGTAAGCCGCTCACCAATTGGTAAAATTAGATCTTTTATATCTCGAAATTTTTCAATACATACTTCTTTTAAGATTGCCATGTTCTTAAACATCTCAAAACTTTTTCATTTGCTTGATTGTAAAATAAACTTTAAAAAATTAGGACTTTTAAAAACAGGCTAGATTTGTATTATTTTAAGTTAATATTTTTTTAGGTAAGATGTAATTAGTAATAAAAAAACAAGATGAAAATTCAAGCAATTATTCACGAAGCAGAAGAAGGCGGTTACTGGGCGGAAGTACCAGCTTTACCTGGTTGTTTTACTCAAGGCAAAACTATTGAAGAGATAATTGAAAACTTAAAAGAGTCTGCTGAAGGCTGGATTGAAGCAATGAATATTCCAGAAGGTGAATTAGATAAGCGTTCTCAATTGATGGAGTTTAATTTGTGAAAAGTTATTCTGGTAAAGCATTTTGTAAAGTTTTAGAAAAACATGGCTGGATCTTTATTCGTGTTAATGGAAGTCATCATGTATATAGAAAAAAAGGAAATAACTTTGCAATTTCTGTGCCAGTTCATTCAAATCAAGATTTAGGAATTGGGATATTAAAATCAATAATGAAACAAGCTAACCTCACAGAAAAAGACTTAATTTAATAATTCCTTAGATTATTCAATGCAATTAGTTTCTTTGTACTGGAATCAATGCGAAGAAGTTAATGACTTAGCTAATACTTTTCAGGTTTCTAGTCAAGCCATGAGTTTTAGACTTAAAAAATTAGGACTTTTATAAAGTAGATTAATGGTATGTTTAAGCTTCTCGCTTTGCAAAAGATTTTCAATTAATCTGGTCTCAAAGCTAATCTCAGAATCTGAAAATGTAAATAAATTTAAAATTAATTATTCTAATTCGCTAAAAGTTTAAAATAGTAAAATAAATTAATAATTTGCTTGAATGTCATGAATAATTCCACTAAAATTCTTCTAGTTGATAATTACGATAGCTTTACTTATAATTTGGCACAATATTTATGGGAATTAGGCTATGAAACTCTGGTTGAAAGAAATGACAAGATTACCATAAGTCAAATTGAGAGTTTAAATTTTAGCCATATAGTAATTTCGCCAGGGCCTGGCACTCCTAATGAGGCAGGAATCAGCTTAGATATTTTAAAAAACTTTTATAATCAAAAACCAATTTTGGGAGTTTGCTTAGGCCATCAGTGCATTGGGCAGTTTTTTGGCGGAGAAATTATCAAAGCACCCTTACCCAAACACGGTAAAGTATCAGTTATAGAACATCAAAACTCAATTATCTTCAAAGAAATTCCTTCTTCATTCAAGGCAACTCGCTATCATTCATTAGTAATTAACGACATAACTTTTCCAAAAGAAGAATTGAATATAACCGCTCATAGCCAGGATGATAATTTAATTATGGCCATTCAGCATTTAACATATCCAATTTATGGCGTACAATTTCACCCAGAGTCGATTATGACAGAATACGGTCATCAATTATTAAAAAATTTCATTCAAAATAATTCATAAACCATCACCATGTATATTCAGCCTGGAAAACCAATACCAGACGAGGTAAAACCTCTTTCAAGTGAGATTTATCAAAGCTTTTTTGCACAAACTTTTAAACCAATAGCTTTTCAGGAAGCAACTCAACTTTTTAGCAGAACCCGGACAGAGTGGGCTTATATGTCGAAAGAAAGTCGTATTAGCTTTTTGCAAGACTTACACTTAGCTTTATTTCCTAGCTTAGCTCCTTTGCCAATTACTGAAATTACTTATGACCGAATTCGATTTGTGGCTACCTTTCATTCAGATGACTGGAGCATGCGTTTTTCAGGCAATTATTTTAAAGAATATAATTCCGAACAAGTTATTAAAGTCTGGATTCATGAAAGCTTTCATGCTATTTTGCATTTTGCCAGTTTACGTTTAAACCCCGAAATAGCACTTCCAGTTTTAATTCCACCGGCTGAAATAATTGATTTGGCAAAACAAAAAGGAAATTTAAACCCACAAAGCTCTCTTTTACCAATTGCAAGGCGGAATTTACTGGGCATGTTGGATCGCTCTATGGGGAATACTGCTTATCAACACAGTAATTCTTCGGGAAAAACACGTGCAGTTTTATTAAAAGGCGAATTAAGTACTAGTGTATTTCCTGTTTATGGAGAATATACTAGCTTAATTGGAGCTGGGCTTGACAGTTATTATTTAAATGTTGAAATTAATGTTGAAAACTTGGCAGAAATTCTATTCAAAAAAATAATTCCAACTGCTTCATTTCGCCGTTCTTATCCATCAAGCCAAGAATATATAAAAAGACGCTTAGCTGGAATGGCTCCGGCTTTTGCCGCTCAAAATTAAATTACTTTTTAATAATTTCAATGTTTTTGTTGGAGAAATAAACCTAAAATCTTGCAAGCTTCAATAAGAAACAGGCTTAGGAGACTTTGTAAATTGAATTACTAGGCGAGTATTCAAAATAGAAAAGGTACAAAGTGGTTTAAGATTTTCTTTCGTGATTTAATATTTCTTGTAAATGTCTCTGAATTGTTATTTCGTCGGGTTTAATATTTAAAGGGTCTGTGGTCGATTGATCAAAAGAATTTATAATTTCTTTAGCAGTAAGGAAGCGAGTATCTCGAATTGCAGATTCAAATTCATCAAGTTTTTTAATTAATGATTTTGCTTGATGTTCGAGCAAAAATAAACCAAGAATAAATCCACGAACTTCTGAAATTCTCCCCCTATAACTACCCGTCTCTACGGAATGTGCCGATTTATGTTTGTAAGCAACTTGGCTTTTAATAAATTGAGCAGATAAATTTGTTCGTTGAATAATCATATTTTTATGATCTGAATCAGGATATTTAAGATTTTGAGATTTTAAGAATTGACTTTTATAACTTTTCACAAACGTAAATCCTGTTTATCCTTTAATCCAATAAATCCTGATTCAGAAGCGTTCTTAACCGATTGGATTATTTGGGTGAGTTGCATTCCAGAGGTCTTTAAGTTTACTAGCTAGCACTCCTTCTCTATTAGTTATCATTTTGTTTAAGTGGTTAAAGGCTTCTCCTTTTTTACCTTCCGAAAGCATTTCATCAAAATCCTTAATTAAGCTAAGTCTTTGTTGTTTATCTTCCGCACTAATAAAATTACTATTTTTAATCTGAGTCGTCATTGATTCAATCGTTGGTTTTGAAGCACTTGTTTCATTATTAGGAAGTGAAACTGACGGTTTTGTCCTTGGGGTAAGCATTGATTGACCTGCTTTAGGTAACCACTCATTGTTGTTGGAGGAAGTAGTATTATTACTTAATGGCTCCGAAGTAGTTGGCGTACCTGAATTATTTGACTGAGGTTTAGCTTTAGCTGAAGAAAGAAGATTCTTTTTCAATACTCCTAATCCAGTAATAGAATCTTGAAATGAATTAGGCGTTGTGGATTTCCCTTCTTGGGGTAATTGAGAAAGAAAAGCGGTTGACACACTATTAACTTTTTCTGCCAACTCTTCCGATTTATTCTTTTTCAAATAATAGGCTCCAGTTGCATTTGACACAGCTTTTTCATGTTCTTTTCCAGCAGTTTGCAGAGCTTTCTGGTGAGCTTTTAATAAATTGGCTTTCTTAGCTTCTAGTGAATCTCCCTTAATATCGAGTAATTTTTTCTCTTCATTTGCCAAATCTGCTTTAGCTAAAAGTAAGGCTTCTTCTGCTCTTTTTACGGCTTCGTGATGAGACCGAAGTTCTTTGGCTGAGAATTCTTTAAATTTTGTTTCAATATTACTTTTTAATTCCTCAATATCTGCTTCATTTGATTGGGTTAAAGCATGTAAGTTGGCATAATGCTCAGCAGCCAATGTTTGGAGTGAAGTATCATACTCTTGAAGTAATTTATCAGTTGGCAATTCAGCAGTTAATTGAAGATTTTGATTAGCTGGTTCTAATAATTTACTGGCGGGAGTTGAAAGTTTGCTTTGGGGGGCTTCAGTTTTAGCATTCGTAAACAATTCCTTTATTACCTCAAGATTAGGAACCCTTAGAGATTGGGCTTGTTGTGCCTCAAATTCAGCCATAGTTCTAGCTGAAGGCTCCTCCCAAGTTTGTTTTAAACTATTTCTTGGAGTTTGATATTTTTGTCCTGTGGAAGTTGCTCCAATTGGATTTGTCATTATTCTTTACCTGTAAAGTTTGTTTAGTAAATATAATTTACAGCCTAACACTAAAGAATTTAAAAATAAACCTTCGTTTGACCAATTGACAAAAAATAATAATCTCAAACTATGAAAAATAAAATTAAAAATAATCATTATTCTTGGCGTCTAAGGATTTATTTGAGTTAATTAAAAAAGTTAAAAATTACTTAAAAAGTTAGTTATTTACCGCTTATTTTTAATAAAAGCTTTATATTTTAAATCATCAAACTAGTTAAAAAATGGATTGAAATCACTTTTAACTTTATGGTTTGAAACTATTAATTATGCGGTACTATCCTAAGAGTCTTTTTGCTAACCAGCCTGGTATCGTTCCGCCATTCTTACTTAATTCAGCTTGCTTATCCGGTGGCAGCAGAGAAAACTGTTTATCATTTAAATCAAATCTACTTACGTGATCGGGAAAGTCATTACTTTCTGAATGTGCTGAATTTGTATTAGTACTTCCTTCATTTTGTGGAGTAGTTGGCTTAGTTCTTGGGGCTGATAATGGTAGAATAGGTTCTTGTGCATTAGGTAAATATTTTTTTGCCCGTTGTCTAACCTCTTCCCTAGGGGTAAGTTCTCGTCCGAGGTTTCTCCAGCTTTGAGGGGAAATTGCTCTGATTGAATCGGTCATTGTTTTGCCTTTAAAAGTTTACTTAATAAATATACCAAAGACTATCATTGAGAACTTTAAAACAAACCTTCACATGAACAAAAATCTAAAAGTAATAATCTTAAGTTTTGGAAAATAAAATTAAAAACAATCATTATTCTTGGCGTCTAAGGATTTGTTTGAGTTAATTAAAAAAGTTAAAAATTACTTAAAAAGTCAGTTATTTCCCGCTTATTTTTAATAAAAGCTTTATATTTTAAATTATCAAACTAGTTCAGCTAAAAAAATAAATTATGCCAGTCGCCACACCCGAAATTTACCGTAAAATGCTTGCCAAAGCCAAAGAAAAAAAGTTTGCTTTCGCCGCCATTAATGTAACCAGCATGGAAACAGCCAGAGCGGCTTTACTAGGTTTTGCAGATAAACAATCTGACGGAATAATACAAGTTTCAACTGGTGGAGCTGAATATGCTTCCGGAACAAAAATTAAAGATATGCCAACTGGAGCGATTGCGATTGCTGAATATGTCCACCGTTTAGCCGAACAATTTAATATTTATGTCGCTTTGCATACTGATCACTGCCAACCAGGTAAATTAGACAAATTTGTAAGGCCTTTAATTTCTGAAACTCGTCGTCGGCGTGAAAAAGGCTTGGCTAATTTATTTAATTCTCATATGTTTGATGGATCAGAGCTTCCACTAAAAGAAAATATGAACATTGACAAAGAATTATTAAAAGAAATGACTGAATTGGAATTATTGTTGGAAGTAGAAGCTGGAGTTGTTGGTGGTGAAGAAGATGGCCATGATACCAGTGGAGTGAGCAATGATAAGCTTTATACAACGCGTGAAGATATGGTTTATGTTTATGAACAATTAAGCCCAATATCAAAAGAATTTTTATTTGCCGCGACCTTTGGAAATGTTCATGGAGTCTATAAACCAGGCAGTGTTAAGTTAAAACCAAGTATTTTACATGACGGACAAACTGCTGTTACCAAAGAATTCCCGGGAGTTAATTTGAATTTAGTCTTTCATGGTGGCTCAGGATCGTCAATTGAAGAAATTCATGAAACTTTAGAATATGGCGTCATAAAAATGAATGTTGACACGGATACTCAATATGCTTATACAAGGCCAATTGTCGAGCATATGATTAGAAATTACGATAAAGTTTTAAAGATTGATGGGGAAGTTGGTGATAAAAAGTTTTATGATCCGCGAAACTATGGTAAATTAGCTGAGAAAAATATGGCAGCTAGAATAAGTTTGGCTTGTGATGATTTACGATCAACTGGGCAAAGTTTATATGCTTAGTCTAATCGGCAAAAGAAAATTTTTTAACCGAAATTAATACTTTAAAAGCCATTAGACAAAGTTGAAAAGTAAACTAGAGCTGGATTTCAACTCACTCAGGGCGGATTTACTCTAATTGCTTTTTTGCATATTATCGTTTACCAATAAAAATAGAAAAATGAATAAAACTGAATTAGTCAATGAAATTGCTCAAAAAACTGAATTGGAAAAAACTAAAATTTCCTTAATCCTTAATTCTTTTTTGGATGTGGTTACAGGAGCTTTAGCTAAGCATGAAAATGTATCTTTAATCGGTTTTGGAAGCTTTCAGGTCAGACATCGTAAATCTCGCAAAGGCGTTAATCCTCAAACCCGTAAAATAATGACCATTCCTGCTACTGACGTGCCAGTTATTAGTTTTTCGGACAATCTTAAACAATCAGTCGCTCAAAAGAAAAAATTAAAATCTTTTGGTAAAAAAATTGTTGCCGCTGGTGCTAAGAAAAAAGCAGCTACTAAAGCCAGCACTTCTAAAGTTTCAGCCAAAGCCGCTACCACTAAGAAAAAGTCCAAGTAAAAACCTTTCAAGAGAGTGTCCTTTTTTAGCTCATAGTCTTATTAACTTCCGCTCAAAAGCTTTTTGGGACAAAGAAATAAGGTTTGCTATTTTTTTAATCGGATGCTCTCTCGAAAATTTATAATTTGATTTATTAAAATAACAAAAAAGTAGTTGAATCTTGAACTAATATTTGTATAATAGTTGCATCTCAAACTAATCACAAATAAACAAACAAGATGTTGAACTATTTTTTTATTACTTTTCAAATATTTGGGCTTTATATTTTGGCTGATTTTTTTACGGGCTTATTTCATTGGTGGGAAGACACTTATGGAAATCCCAAATGGCTCATTATTGGAAAGCACCTAATTATGCCTAATTTAAATCATCATATTAAGCCAAGAGCCATTGTGGAAAGTACTTATTGGCATAGAGTTAAGCTTTCGGTTTTAGTGGCGATAGTTTTAATAGCTATCTTGGCCTTGTGTCAGGTATTGAACTGGCAAATATGTTTTTTCCTTTTACTTGCTTCGCAGGGTAATGAGTTTCATGCAATTACTCACCGAACAGAAAGAGAAAATGGTGCATTTATTACACTGCTTCAAAAACTAAAAATTCTTCAATCAAAAAAGGAACACGGATTACACCACACCAAGCCTTATGACAAGAATTTTTGCGTTATGACAAGCTTTACAAATGGGATTTTAGCCAAGTTTAATTTTTGGTTTCACTTAGAAGAGTTTTTTTCACTTTTAGGAATTAAACCATTAAGAGGAAGCTTTGAAAGAAATTTTGTTTAAATTATCCAACTCACCTTTAAATTTCTTTAAACATTTTCTGGTGAGGAAAATTGATTTCATAAAACTTATTACCCAATATTTGATAATTAAGTTTTAAATAAAAAGGTATGGCCGTTTCCCGAGTGTGCAGGCTAATTTTGGAAAAGCCATTTTCTTTAGCATAATTTTCCACAAATTTCATTAAAGCCTAGCCAATTCCCTTGCCCGGAATATTAAAATCTACTGCTATTTGTCTAACTTTTAATTCATTTTGGTTTAAAAGCCTTAAAAGCAAGCAGCCCACAATTTTATCATTCAAATAATAAGCCAAAAATAAATCGTCTTTCTCCTCTAAAAGCTGTGAATCAGTATAGTCAAAGCATAAAGGTTTACGTAAAATTTCTCTTCTGAGTTTTAAAATTTCATAATATGACTCTGAAAGGTAATTTACAAATTCTATTTTCACATTTCCAAATATTTTAAAGCTTCTTTTACTCTCTCTTGAAGACGGTTTTTATTTAAAATACTCAATAAAGCCACCAAATCTGCTCCGTGTATATTCCCTGAAATCACTACTCTAATCGGCCAGAATAATTTTTTACCTTTTTTTAAACCAGTTTTTGCCGCCAAATCCGCTAATAATTTTTGTACAATTTCGGGGTTTAAATCTGCCAAAGTTTCCAATAAATTATTTAATTCACTTAAAACAATTTTAGCTTCTGGCTCACGCAGGCAGTTTTCAGCTTCTTCTTTTAAATCTTGCAAATTCGGTGCTTGGCAAAATACTAATAAGTTAGCAGCTGAAGCTGGATTAGACAAATCATTAAGTTTGATCAAACCATCTTTCATCAAAGAAATTATTTTCAATTGCTCATCTGGCGAGTATTCTTTTAAATTATTTAAGGCTTCTAAAAATCCTCCGGTTTTGGCTCTAGTTAAAACTTCTTCAGCAGACAATCTTTGAAAATGCTCTTTGCAAAACCAATTTAACTTCAAAGGATCGTAAATGGCCGCACTTTTACTTAAATCTTTTAAATCAAAATGCAAAACGGCTTCTTCTTTGCTAAAAACTTCTTTATGGTCATCTGACGGGAATTGCCAACTCATCGCAATTAAATAATTATTAATGGCTTCCGGTAAATAACCGGCTTTTAGATAATTACTAATACTGGCAATATCACCATGTTTCCGCTTGGAAAGCTTTTCACGATTGGCAGTTAAAATTAAAGGCACATGGGCAAATTGGGGTATTTCCCACTGCATAGCTTCATAAATTGGTATTTGCTTGGCTGTATTATGCAAATGATCTTCACCTCTAATAACGCAATTAATCGCTGAATCATGATCATCGACCACAACCGCAAAATTATATAAAACATCGCCATTATCTTTTGCAATTACCGGGTCTCCGCCCAAATCAGAAGCATTAACGCTCATTTTTCCACGCACCAAATCTGTCCAGGTGATTTCGGCTTTATTAAGTAATTTAAAACGAATAACCGGTTTACGTCCTTCGGCTCTAAAATTGTCTTTTTCTTGTTTAGTTAAATTTCGGTGCCGATTATCATAACCTTCCACTTTATTCAAAGCTCTTTGCGAGATTCTTATTTGCTCTAATTCTTCAGATGAACAAAAACACTCATAAGCTAAATTATTTTCCAAAAGTTGATTAACGACCATTTGATGTCTAGCTTTATGCTCACTTTGCCTTAATGGGCCTTCATTCCAATCAATTCCCAGCCATTTAAAACCTTCAATTATATCGGTTACAAATTCACTTTTACTTCTTTCACGGTCAGTGTCTTCTAATCTAAAAACAAAAGTACCTTTAAATCTTTTAGCTAATAACCAATTATATAAAGCTGTGCGAGCTGTTCCTAAGTGTAGTGAGCCAGTTGGGCTAGGGGGAATTCTTAATCTTAAACCTGATTCAAACATTTTTTATTAACTTTTATTTTAGTTATTCAATTTTATAGTTATTCACTTAATAAATGTCTGCTTACAGGTTAAATACCCAAAATCAAAGCTGCAGAGATATGAAATTTAACTCAGACAAACTTTACATCAATATTTGAGTCTTGGTTTTTATTGTAAATTATTGATAATTGGTTTCATAAAACTTTTCCCCTGTCTAGCAATAACGGGAGATTGAAAAAGAAAAGACGAGAAGCTATGGCTGATTTATCCTTCAGGTGGAGCTTTTTCTACTCCTTTTTTCAGCCCTTTTCAATTCCTTCGTTAAAGCCTTTATTAAAACCTTCGTTCTGAGCGGTTTCTATTTCATTTTTAGCATTCATTGCTTGAATATCAAGAGATTGTTTCTTTTAACTTTTCAATTTTGGGGTTTGCTAAGGATTTACAATTTCAACATCAATAATTGCTCTTTCATTTTCAAAGCCTAAAATTGCATTCAAAAAACTAATGAGAATATTTTTTTCTTAATATTCCCAAATATTTTCTTAAATGCTAAATCATTGGTTGGGTCTAAAAATTTCATAGTTTCAAGCCAATTATTTAAGCAGCTTGCTCGGGGGCTATTTCGTCGCTAACAACTTTTTTCTTGAAATCATAAATTCGCCCATTATAATAGCCGCAGGTACCGCATATTTGATGGGAAATTTTAGGCCCGCCACAATTTGGACAAGGAGTGGCTTTTAAAATTTGTAATTTAGCTCTTCCAGCCTTGCCTTGTCTGGATTTCTGTTTTGATTTTCTTTTCTTTGGTACAGCCATTATCTTAAGTTTAAAATGAGAATTTATATTTAAAAAGAGCTAATAATCCTAACACAAAACCACTAACTATTCAAAAACCCTTAAAATACAAGCAACTTCTCGGATTGGTTTTAAAGTTCTTACCTGTTTTAAAGCCAATTCAAAGTTATTCTCTGAAACTTCATGGGTTAAAAAAGTTAAAATAGCTTCTTCTGTTTGATTATTATTCTCAATATTTTCATCATTATAGGCTTTTTGAGAGATTGATTCAAGGCTAATATTATTTTGAGCTAAAATATTGCCCAAATCCCTGATTACACCTACTTGATCATCGACCATTAGCCTGACATAAAAACGATAATTTTGTTCAAAGCCATTATTTGGTGTTATGGATGAGTTTATTTTATAAGGCATCACCGACTTTAACGAATCTGTTAATTTTTGAATAGACAAAACATCGCCTAATATAGCACTACTTGTTGGTTTAGCTCCTGCTCCTGACCCCACTAATAAAAGTTCTTGAATTAAATTACCTCTTACCAAAATTGCATTTAAAACATCGTCAATGCGGGCTAAGGGTTTTTTGGATGGTATTAAACACGGATAAACTTTTACTTTAATCTGATCTTGAGCAAACTTTTTGGCAATTCCTAATAATTTAATCGAAAAGCCTAATTCTTTAGCTAAATTAAAGTCTAAGACCGAAATACCTTTAATTCCTTGGCAAAAAACTTGATCGGGGGAAATATAATTTCCAAAAGCCAAAGAAGCCAAAATAGCAATTTTATATTTTGCGTCAATTCCTTCCAAGTCATTCGTTGGATCAGGTTCTGCATAGCCTTTTTCTTGTGCTTCTTTTAAAGCTTGCTCAAAACTATGGCCTCTTTTCATTTGGGTCAAAATATAATTAGTTGTACCATTTAAAATCCCCACAACTTCATTAATTTCATTCGCTTTTAAGCTATCAAGTATTGTGTTAATAATTGGTATTCCGCCGCCAACGGTTGCGTCTAATCGAACTTGCACGCCATTTTTATAAGCGGCTTCAAAAATTTGTGGTCCATGCTTAGCAATTAACTCTTTATTGGCGGTTACTAAGTGTTTTTTATTTTCTAAAGCCTTAATTACCAATTCCAAAGCCGGCTCTTCGCCCCCTAAAACTTCAATGATTAAATTTATTTCGGGGTCATTTAATATATCGTCCGCTTTATCAGTTAAAAAATTAGTTGGAATATTTCTTTTTTTATTTAGGTCTTTAACAAAAGCCTTCTTAAATTTTAAGCTTGGAATTTTACCTGCAATTAACTCATGAGCCACAGCCTCTCCAATATTTCCGCAGCCTAATAAACCAATTTTAAATATTTCTTGCATATTAATTTTTTAAGACTACGACGACAATGCAATGCCAGATGATGAATCATAATAACGATTATTACGCAGAAAAGTTGCAATATCATTAAATCTAACGCCATATTTCTTCATCGCCGCATGAGCTAAAGGAGAAATAAATTGTCGGAGATAAAAAGGCTGATCGATTACAAAATGATGTATAGCATGAGTTCCACCAAAATTAAAACAAAATAACTGAAACGGAAATAAATACCATGGCTGTAGAACTTGAGTTTGCTTTAAAATATCCGCTTTTTTAATATCTCCGTAATAGTGGCAATTGGAAGAGACGAAAGATAAACAGCCCTGTCTTAAAATATTTGGTCCAACATAAACAACCATTAAAGTATTAACTATCGCGATATACCATTCAGGGAAAGGCGGCACAACGGTGTGAATTAAATTAACAATTTTCCAGCCCTCATGAGTTAAAAAACTAAACCAAATAGCATTGAAAATAATAAATATCGGAAAAGTAGCTCCCCAAATTTGCTTGAGGCTGAATTGCGGAATTTGTTGTTTTAACTCACTAAAATTAATCCAACCTAAAGCGGTATCAAACATAGTAATTAACCTTTTCACACCATATTTCATACCATTTCCAATTAATCTTTCTTCAATATCACTTGTTTGGCCAGCTTCACGGTGATGCAACATATGAATCATTTTACGATACCAAGGACTAATTAAATTTCCTCTGAATATCCAAATAATAGTCATGAAGGCATTTTGGATTATTGGTCGGGTGCCAAAATATAAATTATGAATTAAATCATGTTCAAGCTCATGTAAAAAGGAAGTACAAAAAGCATTTAATATAAAACAAAGCCAAGCGGGCATTATGCCTTGAATATACAAATAACAATTAAGTAAAAAACAAAAACAAGAAGTAAATAGAATTAAAGCTCCTAATAAATTCTGCTTTTTTAAAATGGGAAATTTTCTGGCTAATTTTTCTTCTGCATAACGAATTAAAGCTGAAATGCGTTGTATTTTTTCCCGTTCTGGTAAATTCAATATTTTGTTGCTCATATTTGGCATTGGTATTTAAAGCCGTTTTAATAACTATATTTGTTTTACCAACTTTTGTAAACAATTTTTCAGCTTTCTATTAGGCAATTCATATAGCTTAATCAACTATATGTATGAAACAATGAATTCTTAATATTAACTTTTAAGTTTTCGGTTTATCAATTCACCATGAAAAAAAAATTATTATTGACATGTTGTATTTTTTCTTTACTAATAATTCTATCTTTCCAAGCTGATTGTAAGACATTTTGGGAAGAAGAAGCTGAAAAATCAACCGCTGATAAATCAGGACAAAATACAATTAAGGCTAAGCAAGAATCTGAGCCAGCAACAATTTCTGAGACCGCAAAAACTAATGATTCCATTCCTAAAACTAAAGAAGTAAAAAAGACTGAATTTAAAAAGAAAAAATCATCAAAGCTGAAAAGCAAACCAATACCTGAAAAACAAACTAAAGCCGATAAAGATATTAGTAAGCCTATCGAAATAGATGATAAAAAAAATAATACTTCTGAAGAACCAAAAACTGACCAAAAAACTGAAAAAGAAAAAGAGAAAAGTGAATTAAAAAAAATTACCGATGAAAGTAAAGAACAAGGTAAAAAAAACTTAGATATTATTAATTTTATTCAGCCTTCAGTTGAACTTAATAAAGACGAGCAAGCTTTAATTGATTATGCTTTAACCCGTACTGAGCAGGAACAATTAACTATTTTGTGGAGAGCAACCCTCGAAAGAAATAAAACTATTCGCTTCATTGTTCAAAAATTAACGCCCGAAGATAAAAACCAAAAGAAAAATCAAGTTTTAAGCCAAATTTTAAATACCGCTATTTTCTTACCTTTTTATGCTTTGCAAACCGTTGCTCCAACTGATATTTCTTCTTTATCAAGTTATGTGGGTGCTGGTTTAGCCAGTGATTTGATTAATGGAAAAGCTAAAAAAAACAGCGACCATATGCAGTTAAGTCAAACAGAAATGGTTATTATGTTTATGATGATTGACCAAGTGGCAGAAAGAGTGCGTCAGCAATATCATTTATACAAACAAGAAAGAACGGATGCAGCCCTAGCTTATAATGAATTGCAAGAAGCCAAAAATGAAGCAGCGGCCGCTTTAAATCTTAATACTCCGGAATCAAAATTTTTAAGCCAAATAAGAATTAGACAAATTGAAAGAGAATTAAAAAGAATTAACTTTCGGATGAGATCTAGTCGTATTATTTTAACGGATTTATCTGGAGCCGAGCCAGTGGCTGAAGTTGATAAATTAATGGATAAAGAAATTGCCACTTTAATCGATTTACCGACTACTTAATTTCTTTGTGTTGGCTTTTTTACCACAAATAAGTAAATAATTGGCACCACAAATAAACTTAAAACGGTCGCTGCAATCATTCCACCCAAAACGACAGTACCTAAAGAATGACGGCTATTTTCTCCAGCTCCCTGAGCTACTACTAAAGGCCAAATTCCAAAAATGAAAGCCAAGGAAGTCATAATAATTGGTCGATAGCGAGTTCTAGCAGCTTTAATTACTGCACGTAATGGGCTATTATTTTTGTGTTTGTATAGTTGATTGGCAAATTCGACAATTAAAATTGCATTTTTACTAGCTAGTCCAATCAGCATTAAAAGTCCAATCTGGCAAAAAACATCATTTTGTAAACCCCTTAAATATTGAGCTAAAAGGCCGCCAAAAATGGCCAAGGGTACCGAAAGTAAAATAATAATTGGATCGATTAAACTTTCGTACAGAGCGGCTAAAATCAAAAATACAAATATAAAACCAAAAACAAAAACCCAAATGGCCTGAGAACCAGCCTTTACCTCTTCCCGTGCCAATCCTCCCCATTCATAACTAAAACCTTTTGGCAAAATCCTTTCGGATAAGTTTTTTAAGTTGTCTAAAGCTTGCCCCGAGCTAAAACCAGGTGCGGCGGAGCCATTAATTTCAACTGATCTAAAAAGATTAAAATGCGAAATATTTTGTGCCCCAGTTTCTTCTTTAACCGTTAAAAAATTATTCAAAGAAATCATTTGGCCATCTAAAGAGCGAACATAAGCATTAGTAATATCTTCAGGATTGGCTCTGAACTGCTGATCAGCTTGCACATAAACCCGGTAAATTCTATTCATAATTTCAAAATCATTAACATACTGAGAGCCTAAATAAATTTGTAAAGTATCAAAAATATCTTTTAAGTTTACATTCAAGGATTTGGCTTTTTCACGGTTAATTTCTACCACCAGGCGAGGATCATTAGTAGTAAAACCCGTAAATAAACCGACTAAGCCTTTGGTCTGATTTCCTTGTTTTACCAAGTCAGCAGCTGTGCCAGCTAAAGTGTCAAGATCGATATTAGAACCTTCGGCCTTAAGCTCATATTGAAAACCACCGAAATTCCCTAAGCCTGGCAAAGGAGCTGGCGGAAAACCAACAATTATACCCTCGGAAATTCCACCCAAAGCTCCTCGCAAACGCCCTAAAACTATCTCAGATGAATGTCCTTTACCAATTCGATCTTCGAGGTTTTTCAATGGCACAAAAATAGTCCCTTTGCTTGGCCCTGAACCCAAAAAGCTAAAACCAACAATTGAGAAAATACCTAAAACCTCTTCTTGTTTACCGATAATTTTTTCAGCTTTTTTCATAACTTCTTTAGTAACTTCAATTGAACTGCCACTTGGAGACTGTACACTAACAATCAAATAACCTCTATCGTCCGAAGCAACAAAGCTTTTAGGCAAAATTTGTAATAGAAGAATTGAAGCTAAAGAGCAAATTATAAAAATAATTACAACTATTCCTTTGGCTCTGAGTACAAAACTTAAATACTTTGCATACCAATATTTTGAGCCATCAATCACTGAATCAAAAAACTGAAAAACTTTATTCTTTTGCTTATGGCTTTCGGCTGCATGATTTCTGAGTAAAATTACCGAAAGAGCTGGTGTGAGAGTTAAAGCATTAAAAGTTGAAATCGCAATTGAAAAAGCAATAGTTAAAGCAAATTGCCGGTAAAGCTGACCAGTTGCACCTTCCAAAAAGGAAACGGGAATAAAAACTGCCATTAAAACTAAAGAAATTGCCATAACTGCCCCGCTAATTTCTTTCATCGATTCAGTTGCCGCTTCAAAAGAAGACATTTTCTTTTCATTAATTAATCTTTCAATATTTTCCAAAACGACAATGGCATCATCCACCACCAGTCCAGTAGCCAAAGTTAGCCCAAACAAAGTTAAAGTATTAATCGAAAATCCAAAAGCCTTGACAAAAATGAAAGTCCCAATCAAAGAAATTGGCACCGTAATGACTGGAATTAAAACACTACGCCAATTTTGCAGGAAAATAAAAATCACCAAAACTACTAGTAAAATTGCTTCAATTAAAGTGTGAATAACTTCATCAATTGACTTTTTGACAAATTCAGTCGGATTTAAACCCAATTTATAATGCAGTCCTGGCGGAAATTTAGCTTCCAATTCTTTAAGGGCAATTTTTAAATTTTTGTCAACTTCAATTGCATTAGAACCAGGTAATTGATTGACGACCATGCCAACCGCTTTTTCATCACCATTAAAGCGTAAAAGAGTACTATAATCTTCAGCTCCCAGCTCCACACGGCCAATATCTTTAAAATGAATTAAAGCTCCACTAGGACTACGCTTTAAAATAATATTTTCAAATTCTTCAACTGTTTGAAGCCTGCCTTGGGTTTTAATTGGTAATTGTATCGCTTGCCCTTCAGGTGCTGGCATTTGCCCAATTTGACCGGCCGCTACTTGTATATTTTGCTCTTGCAAAGCCTTTACTACATCACCAGCACTTAAACTTAAAGCCGCTAATTTATTATTATCAAGCCACAAACGCATAGCATATTTTCTTTCACCAAAAAGACGAATATCTCCGACTCCTTTCAGTCTTTTCAGGCTTTCAACAACGTAACGATCGACATAATTGCTAATAAAATAATTATCATAAGCTCTATTTTCAGCATAAAAAGCCACTACCATAAGAATTTCGGGCGAGAATTTATTAACTTGAACACCACTTTGTCTGACCTCTTGGGGTAAACGTGGCTCAGCCTTTTTTATACGGTTTTGAATATCAATAATGGCATCATCCAAATTTCGTGATCGGTCTATTACAACGCTAATTTGTGAAGAGCCATTATCCGTGCTGGTTGAAGTAATATATTGCACACCTTCAGCTCCATTAATCTCTTTTTCGAGCGGAGTTGTAACGGCTGATTCAACAGTATCTGCATTTGCTCCTAAATAAGTAGCCTGTACTCTAATTTGGGGTGGGGCAATGTCTGGATACTGAGCCAAAGGCAAATTTGGAATGCAGATTAACCCTCCCAATAAAAATAAAAATGAACAAACCGAAGCCAGAATCGGCCTTTGGATAAAAACATTTAAATTCATTTTTCAACTTCCTCCTCAGCAAGCTTAACTGGGGAATTATCAGCTAATTTTTGAATGCCGGTACTGATTATAATATCGCCAGGAGCTAACCCCTCAGCCACTTCATAAGATTTATTATCAACTAATTTTTTTAATTGAACTGGTTTTTGCTTGGCAATTGCTTGGCCTTTATCGTCCTTGGCTAATAAAAAGATAAAAGTAGTATCACCAAACCGCGAAATAACCGTAGCTGGAATTAAAATGCCAGTTTTTTGTTTGTATTTAACTCTGCATTTTATTTGTTGATTATCACGGAATAAGCCTTCATTATTATTCAAACTTGCTTTAACTAAAACGGTTTGGGTTTGCGGATCAACCGTTGAGGAAGTAAATGAAACCTGGCTAGTGGCTAAAATTTCATCGTCGGGGCTCAATAATTCAATCAGAGAGCCGCTTTTTACACCAATAGCTTTATCGACTGGAATATTCAAATAAACTTCTAAATTATCCGCATTAGCAATTGAAATTAAAGTGGTTGAATTAGAAACTGAATCACCAACTTTAGCTGGAATATCTTGTACAATACCGCTAAAAGGAGCCACAATGCGTAATTTATTCACTTTGGCTCGTCTTTCATTAATGGTAGATTTGGCTTGTTTTAACTCATCATTGGCTCCGGCAAGATTAAATTTAAGCGAATTATAAGTATTTTGAGCTTTCGCTAATTGATTTTCATATTCTTCTAATTGGTTCTTACTAATTAAGTCTTTTTGCTGTAATTGTTTATATCTTTCATAGCGGCCTTTGGCAAAGTCTAAATTGGCTTTTGCTTCTTGTACTTCAGCTCCTTTGGAAGAAATTGCTTCATTTTTGCTACTTGATAAAGCAATTTGTGAATTCAAAGATGATATTTCTTCGTCCGCCCTGAGTGAAATTAATAATTGGCCTTTACTAACTCGGTCGCCAGATTTAAAATAAATATTCTCGACTTTACTGATAATTTCTGGGTTTAAATTGACTGATTGTCGAGACTTAAGCGTAGCCAAATATTTTTCGGAATCATAAAATTGGCTTTCTTTTACCTGAATAGTTTTGACGACAGGCGGTGGTGCTTTGGGTGGAGCAGTTGGTTTTTTGGCACAAGCACTAAAAAATAAAATAATAAAAAACAAATTAATAAGTTGAAATATTCTCAAATTCATAAATTTACTCCTTGGGTCAAATTAATAATATTAACTAAGCCTAAAGTTCTCAGTAAGCTAATTTGGGCTATTTGATAATTAATTAAAGCTGCGTAATAATTGGCTCTGGCTCTTTCAAGTTCTGTTTGGGCAATTTTTACTTCATAGGAAGTTCCAACTTCTCCTTTGAGCCTAGCAACTGATTGATTATAAGCTTCTTGGGAAACTTGCAGTGAGGTTTTATTAGCCAAAAAGATTTTTTTACCTGACATTACTTTCAAATAAGCCTCTGAAACCTTACTTTCTAATTCTTTGATTTGCTCTTTAAGTCTGGTTTCATTCTCTTGTTGGACATGTTTGGCAAGCAATAAATTAGTAATGGCTTTTCCGCCTAGGTTTTGAAAAAAATCATATTGAATAGCTAAAATATATTGCCGATCGGGAGACAAATTATTAAATTCAGAGCCAATCCAGCTAGAAATATTTCTGATTTCGACCGTTGGTAAAAAAGCGGATATATTTTGTATTTTTTTAAATCTATAATATTCACTTAATTCTTTCAAGGAAGCAATATCAGGACTATTTAATAATGCTTTTGCAATTAACTTTTTAACTGGTTTTTCACCCAAAATACTAATTAAATCTTGCTCCTGAATGCCTGTCGTCGGCAAAACCAAAATATTTGCATTTAAATTTAAAAATTTATTCAATTTAGCTGATTCAGTGTACAAATTACCCTTTAATTCTTCAATTCGAGCTTTAGCTTGTTCTACTTCTTGCCGGGCAAATAAAATACTTAAAGCAATGTCTGCTCCTAGCTCTTTGGCGATTTTCCTTTCTTTTAAATTCAGTTCAGCTTGAGCTAACCTAGTTAATTCACTTTCCAGTTCAGCTTTAAAGCGTTGCAAAGAAAAATAAGTATTAGCTGTATCTTGTAAAGTTGACTGAGAGACTGATTCAAATTGTTGTTTTTCGGATTTCAGGTTTTTACGAGCCGCTATAAAACCAAATAAAACTCGACCGCCTTGAAATAAACGAAAGCTCGGCAAAATTTGCGGCTGAATAGATCTAACATTAACTGGCACAACTTGATTACCAAAAAGCTGAATATTTCCATCTCTACGCAGAAAGGTCTGTGAAAAAGAAACACTTGGCAAAAATTCCGCTCCGGTTCCCAAAACCTGATCTTTAGCTTGTTTGACTTGATATTGCTGAACTTGAATGGTTAAGTTTTTGTCTAAAGCCATTTGTAAAGTTGTTTCTAAATCTAAAAATAAAGTTGTTTCTTTTGCTAAATTATTTTCATATTCTTTATCTTGAATACCCGACCAATTAATATTTCCTTTTAAAACGGCTGGCTTTTCATCTTTGGAAGCGGAAGCTAAAGCTAAAAAAGAAAAATAAAACAAAATTGAATAGAGTTTTTTCATTTTAATTTTCCCGGTTCGCCTGAAATACTTTGCCTTAAATTACTTAATAATTGACTAAGGCTATAGAGCTCTGAATCTTGCATACCGGAACTCAGCTCTTGTAGATATTTATGATAATGAGGCAAAAAAGTCTTTAAAAGCTGATGGCTGCCTTCGGTCAATATTAAAGTTTTGGAGCGTCTGTCCTTTTCCGGGTAAGACCTTTTGACTAATTTTTTCTTTTCTAAATTATCAATTAAAGAAGTAATGCTCGGCCCGCTCACCAAAAGCATATCTTTCAAAAAACTCATAGTGCAATTTGGATATTCCCGCAAAATAATTAAAGCATTCAGAGAAGCTAAAGAAAGTCCAAATTCAGCTAGCTTTTTCTCGATGAGCTTAGTGAAAGTTTGATAAGTATAAATTAAGTTTAAAGTCAAATGGGAAGAAGCTTCATGAAAATTCTCTTGACAATGAGACCGACTGGAACAACCTTCCAAAGAATAAAATTCAGCTCTTTTATTTTCAAGGGAAGAATTCATAAATTAATTATATTTCTAATGATTAAAGCTCTAAGCATTTAAATAATTTAACACTTATTAAACAAAAAGCACCAAATACAATTAGTTAGTTCTGGAAAGTTATTAATTTTTAGGTTTAATTTTTAGTTCTAAGCCAGCTAATTCAGCAACTTTTTGACCATAAATTAAAGTCATTTCCTCGCTTGACAAAGCTGAATTGAATTCAATAATTTCCCCAATGTGAATTTCTAGTTTGTCAAAGTTTTTTTCGCCTCCACGCAAAGCCATCGGTAAAACTCTTATTCCTCCAGCAATTCGGGCAATAAATGCCGTGCCTTCTTCAAGATTTGTCATTTCAGTCCTGGATAAATTGCGGGTTCCTTCAATAAAAATTCCGACTACCCAATTGTCTTTGAGGGCTTGTTTGATATTTTTGATAGTACTTAAGCCGGTTTTTTTTCGGTCAATTGAAATAGTACCTAAAGCACTTATAATCGGGCCTAAATATTTTTCTTCAAATAATTCTTTTTTAGCAATATAAGCAATTGGCCTTCTCAAAGCCAAAGATAAAAGAGCTGGATCATTGTAAGAATAATGATTAGAAATGAATAAAAAAGGCAGATTATCCTTCGGAAGATTCTCTAGACCGACAATTTTTAATTTGTAGCGGAAAAAATAATAAGGCCAGAAAATGCCATAAATAATCAAATACTGTGCCAGTCGGTAAAAGAAAGAATAATAACTATATTTGTTTTCAGTTTTTTCGGTCATTATAAATTAAACTCTATTTTTCTTTATAGCTTATAATATATTTCTGCATTTTGCCGACATAGCTCAGTTGGTAGAGCGACGCTCTCGTAAAGCGTAGGCCGTGGGTTCGAATCCCATTGTCGGCTTTTTACTTTTCTTTAACCGCTAAAAAACCTTCATTAGCTAATACTTTCAATCCTTCGGGAGTTTTAATAAAAGCTAAAAACTCATTAACTGTTTCAGGGCTTTGTTTGTGAGCTGGCAATAAATAATAAAGCCCACGAGAAATTGGATATTTCCCCGCTCTAACTTCATCTTCTAATGGGCTAATTCCATTCAAAACTAAAGCTTTAACATTATTATCTAAAAAGCCAAATGAAATATAACCAATTGAATCGGGAATAGCCATCACTGAGCGTTTAACTTCCGCATTAGAATTTAAAACAATTGAAGATAATTCCATTTTTTCACATTTCGGATGGTTTTTATCTTTAGAAAAGCACATAATCAATTCTTCAAAAGTGGATCTTGTTCCCGAGCCAGACTCACGATTTAAAACCTGAATTGGCCTATTAGATCCGCCTAATTCTTTCCAATTTTTAATTTTGCCTGAAAATATTTTTTTTAATTGGTCCGTATTAATTGCCGCGATTGAATTGCTGGGATGAACCACTATTGCTAAAGCGTCTTTTCCAATTTCAATTTTGCGCAAATCAATTTCTTCTTCCTCGGATAAGTTGCGAGATGAAGCACCAATATCTACTTTGCCAGCTTTTATTAAATTAATACCGTTTGTAGAGCCGCCGCCCTGCACATTCACAATAACTCCTGTCTTTTTCTGAAATAAACCTGCCCAGTCTTCCGATATTGGTAAAATAGTTGTCGAGCCAGCAATTGTGATTTTCTGTTGATGCAACGAAGAATTGCAGCTAGTTATATTTATAAATAAAAAAAATAAAGCTGAAAATCTTACACAAATAAATATAAAGTGGTTTATCTGCATAAAATTTTTGGACATTAATGAATAATTATTTTATTTTAATTTTTTTTCTTAAACTTTGCCCACAAATTTAGACATACAAGTTATATTATTTTTTCAATTGAATTTTTCGAATACAAATATTATTAGTTTCCAAGCCCATTAATTCAGCAATTGTAATGAAAGACTTTTTATCCTCAGCCAGCACATAACTATAAGCAATATTAAGGCTCTTTTCATAATTCAAATCTAAAGTAAAACTAGGATTATAAATACTTAATTCTTCGCTACATTTACCTTCAAAGACGGGTGGCTTAATCCCACGCACAATTTTGCCTTTGATTTTTATTTCAGAGCCACAAGCTGTTTGTTCAATTTTAGTTTCGACAATATTAATGCGTCTAACAACTGCTTTGGCGGGCTCGCAATCTGAGCAGAAATCAATAATAAACCCTTTTTCCTTTAAAATTTGCTGGGCGGTTTGGGCTTGTTCAGGGCTTAGGCATTTGAACTGACTTAATAAACTATCGCTGTGAGCTGGATTCTGGAATAAAGTAATTAAACTAACAAATAAAGTAATAAATACAAAGTTTTTCATGAGATAAAAGTAGAAATTAAAAAAATAAATTATATGCCGGAAGCCTTAATTAAGGCCAATAACTTATGACTTTTTTGTGGATCAATTGCTTCTAATATTTTTTGTCTACTTAAAGCTTCAGTTTTATTTTTATTATGAACCAAGCTAATAGCTGCTATATTGAAATGTGCTTCTGGCAGTTCAGAATCAATCGTAAGGGCTTTTTTATAATTTTCTAAAGCTAAATCAAATTGATTAGTTCTAAAATAAGAATTGCCCAAATTATTGAAAGAGCGAGCATCTCTAACTATTTCGGTAGCATTTTTACACGCAGAAATTGCTTTATTATAAAGAGCTGAATAAATGTAAACTGAGCATAAATTATAAACAGCATCTTTATTGCTGGAGTCCATCGAAATCACTTTTTGATATTTTTCAATCGCTTCTGAATATTTTTTTTCATCAATTAAAGCATTAGCTAATCCATTCCAAGCTTGTAATAATGAAGGTTTAACCTGAATAGCTTTTTCGTAATTTTGAATGGCAGATTCATGCTCTCCTTGCTCAAAGTAAATATTAGCCAAGTTATAATAGGCTTCTGCATAGTTTGGGTTTAATTTAATGGCAGCCAAATAATGTCTGATCGGCTTACCATCACGGCCTTGTTCCCAATAATTATTTCCTAAATTTAAGTGTAATTCTGGCACTCGTGGGTTTTGGCTCAATAAAGATTTTAATTTAGCTTCTTTGGCTTTTAATTCCTGCTTTTGGTTTAAAGTTAAAATTGGCTTTTGAGCCTGATTAGAAGGCTGAGCAGTCGTGACTTGAGATATTGTAAATAAACAACAAAATAATAGGTAAAAATAATGATGAGAAAATTTATTTTTCATAATAGGTGAATTTTTGTCTTTGCTACTAATTTCATAATGACGAGAAATTTCTAGATTTGATTCTATCATTCCAAAACTAAATGGTTTACAAAGCATATTCAATTATTTAAGGGGGGAACAATAAATCAATCTAATTAGTCTTGTTTTTAATGATGAAATTTAGGTTAATAGTTTTACTAAAAGTAATTTTACAAAAAGCCAAGCAAAATAGAATTTTAAGTTTTTATTTATTATCATTTGTTTTATTGATCTACTCTGCGGATTTACACACAAAAAAACAAGAATTAAAACCTCAAAAAATTGCTTTTAAAAGTTCAAATTGGCAGCAAAAAGAATATTTCATTGATGAAGAAGGTTTATACAAAATCAAAATCAATGGCTCTAAATTATCATCTCGGCAAATCATGCAAACTTATATTTCAGAAGAGGCAGTTTTAAACAAAAATGCAAGTATTAAAAGTAAAACCTTTATTCCTAGCACTGGTGAGTATTTATTAACTTTAAATTTGCTTGAAAATGACTTAATAACTTCTTTAAAAGGTCAAAGCAAAATCTTTTTAATTTACCTGAATTCCGATAAAAACCTTTCTAAGCCAGAAATTCAAATTACTAAATTGGGTCCCGCTAAAATACAAATTTAAAAAAGGATTTAAATGAAAATAATTTTTATAGCTGGCACTGACACCGATATTGGCAAAACTTTTAGCTCGGCTTTTTTAATTAATTATTTAATTAGCCTAAAACAAAAAGTAATTTTCTATAAACCTGTGCAAAGCGGTTGTGAAGATTTTGGAAGCCACCTCATTGCTCCAGACATTGACTTCATTCAGAAAAACTGCTCAAATACACAAACACATTGTTCTTATTATTTAAAGCTAGCAGCGACCCCAGAATTAGCCGCTAAACAAGAAAATATTATTATTGATTTTAATTTAATTAAAAATGATTATGCAAAATTAATAAATCAAAACCCAGACTTTTTAATTGTCGAGGGAGCGGGCGGCTTAATTGTGCCATTAGGTGGCGGAAAAACTTTGGCAGATTTAATTTTATTTTTACAAAAGAATTCACTTAATCATGAAATATTTACTTTATTAATTAGTGCAAACAAACTGGGGACTATTAATCAAACTTGTTTAAGTGCTTTTTATGCTCAAAGTTTGGGTTTAAATTTAATTGGTTTTCTATTCTGTTATTCTCAGTCTTTAAGTGCCGTTGATAATGAAGTTAAACAGACAAATGCTAAATTCATTGAAGAATATGGAAAAATTAAATTCTTAGGAGAAATTCCTTATCAGGAGCCTAGTTCAGAAAACAACTATTTTCAGGAAACTGCATTGATTGAAATAGCAAATAAAATGCCGCTGACAAAATGGCTGAAAAATTCAATTGTTTAAGTTTTAGTCAGATTTATCAATCATCATCAACACAAAAACAAATTAATCGGAGACAGAAAAAAGAGAAGAGCTAATTGATGAGAGAGAAGAGACTTGATTTTGATTGATAAATATCTCTGACTGAATTGAGAATAAATAATTAAAATTAAAATTCGATTAAAGATACTTTGGCTTAGGGTTTTGACTAATTTGGCGAGGAAAACATTTTGGGTTAATTTAGCCTTTAAAGAAGCGGGAAAACAAGAAATTATATAATCTTTATGAAATTTAATAAAATTTATTTACATTTAAAATAAAAGATTGCATAATCTCTATTCTTGTTTTGTTAAAACCGAGGGCAAATACAAAAATTGCAACAAAAATTCCATGGATACCTGTTAGAAAAAAATATAGGACAAATAGGACAAAAGGTAGTTCCTAATTTAACTTTAGAACAATCTCATGAGGCTAGTCAGGCCGAAAGTTTCGGGACCTTTGGTCGCCATATACTGGCAGATTTAAGTGATTGTCAGGCAGAATTAATTTCATCCGTTGACTTTGTCAAGAAAACTTTGGAAGAAGCAGTTATTAAAGCTGGTGCCACAATTATTAGCTCTCGGTTTCATCAATTTACGCCAATTGGTGTCAGCGGAATTATTTTACTTTCTGAGTCACATTGCTCCATTCATACTTGGCCAGAAGAAGAATATGCTGCAATTGATATTTATACTTGCGGTGAACATGTTTTTCCACAAATTGCATGTGATTATATAGCTGAAAAGTTAGGTGCCGTCGAGGTTTGTATTACTTCAGTGGAAAGAGGTTTAAAGAATAAACGGAAATTGCAACAAAAAAGTTTTGTCCATCGCATAAACACAACTGAAAATTTATTGACTTTTCCTCAATATTATAATTAAGTTTTTTCATTTGCTATTTGGCTGCTTTTATTATGAATCCTCGCTTCTAAACAAAGTCGGGGATTTTTTATTATATACAAAATTCAATTTTATAAATTATTTCTCAAGTCAAACCTATGTCCCAAATAGTGAATGATAAATTGATTGGCATACAAGTACAAAAATATATAAGATAAACAGGCCAAAAAGACTGGCAGAGCATAGGGTTTTTTGCTAGAACGCTTTAAGCTTTTAAAATGAGAGACAATATTATTAAATTTTTCTTTGAGTGGAAAGGGAAGCCTTAAAAACAAATAAAAAGTCCAAATCCAATTAAGTGGGAATAAAATAGCACCGTCCCAAATAGCTGTTAATACAAAAACCCACAAAAAACCTTTAAAACCCAAAATCATTCCTAAAGCCGCCAATAATTTAATATCTCCACCGCCCGCTAAACGAAAAATAAAAAACGGAAATAAAACAAAAAAGCCGGTTAAAAACCCAAGTCCGCCACTTTTTAAATATTCAAAACTAATAAAAAGTAAAACTAATCTGACTAAAAGAGCAATTCCAAAGCCAGTTAAATTATACCAATTGGGTATTTTACGGTTTTTAAGGTCAAAATAAGCTGCTCCTAAAGAAAATGCCAAAGCAAAAGCAGAAAAATACAAATTAAAAGGAATTTTCTCATTGAAAAGTTGCATTATGAAAGTGAAAACAAGTATTTATTTATGATTTGGAGGAAGGGAAAATTCATTCGCCGGGTGAGCCACAAATGAACGTTCTGGATATTTATAACAAATTTGCTTAATAACCGATACCATTTCGCTAGCTGCCGGCGACAATAAGTTTTTCGGTCGACAAGTTAAACCAACCATTCTGAAAATTCTTATATCTTTAAATTTGATACGTTTTAATAAACCTAGAGAAAGTTCGGTTAAAACAGCAGTTGGTGGCAAAATGGTAATGCCTTTTTCAGAATACATTAAAACATTTTTAACGGAACTAATACGGTCAAGTTCAATGGCTGGCACCGGGCAAAAACCTTTTTGTGAGCAGGCTTCATTGATTAAACGCCTTAAGCCATTTTGATTATTAGCTAAAATCCATTCATATTTATTCAAATCAATTAAATTAACTGATTCAATATTTTGCCTGGCCCATTCATGCTTATTAGAGACAATTACTTCTAAATCTTCATCGAATAAATTTTCAACATTCAAATTATTTTCTTCCTGAATCGGCAAAGTAACAATGGCTAAATCCAGCTCTCCGCTTTGCAGTCTTTGTATACTTTCGGAAGTCATAGCTTCGGTTACACGCACTTTTATGTCTGGAAATTGCATTCTAAATTCATGCACCAAATCCGCCATCAAAACTGTTGCAACTGTCGAAGACATAGCTATTGAAACGGAACCTCTTTCTAAACCTCTTAATTCTTCAATTACTTCTACCGTTCGATCTACGCATTCCAAAACTTCAAGAGTGTGCTTTTGTAATAATTCACCGGCTTCGGTTAAAGTCACTTTTTTATTATCTCGATTGAAAAGCGGCACTCCAAGCACAAATTCAAGATATTTTATTTGCTGACTAATAGCTGGCTGAGCAACATGAATTTCTTCGGCAGCTTTCGTGAAGCTTAAATTCTCAGCAACTGCTAAAAAATATTCAAGTTGTTTTAATTCTATTTTACGCATTACGATTGAGAAGTTAAAGCTTAAAAACAAAAAACTAATGTTAAACATTATAAGCTTAAAAACTAAATTAAAATTTTTTGACGAAATTATCACAAGAAAATAATAAAAGAGGTAGAATACCTAATAATTTGAATTTAATTAATCACAAAAATCAAGGAGAAAATTTTGATAGAAGTTACCCGCGAAGATCAAGAACCAATCGACAATTTAATTAGAAGATTTAGACGTCAAGTAACTAAACAAAAAATTTTACAAGAAGTAAAACAAAGAGCTTTTTTCGTGTCAGAATCAGTTCAAAGAAGATTGAAAAAGCGTCGGAATGAAAGAAAGAAAAAACGCCGGATTATTAAATAAAAAATCAAATAGTAAAATCAAATAATAAAAATGCCTGCTAATCAGACTTTAGGCTATGAAATTGCCGATATTAATTTAGCTTCTTTAGGTAAAAAAAGAATTGAATGGGCCGCTCGGGAAATGCCAGTTTTAGCATCCATTCGTGACAATTTTGCTAAGACCAAACCTTTAGCAGGCAAAAAATTAATTGCTTGCTGCCATATAACCGCCGAAACAGCCAATTTAGCTTTAGCTCTTAAGGCAGGCGGCTGCGAAGCTATTTTAATTGCTAGTAATCCTCTTTCAACTCAAGATGATGTGGCGGCCTTTTTGGTTAAAGAAGCTGGAATTTCCACTTATGCAATTAAAGGCGAAAGCACGGAAATTTATAATAAACATTTGCGTTTAGCTTTAAGCTCTAGTCCGGATTTAATTATTGATGATGGCGGAGATGTTATAGCAACTTTATTAAGCGAATTTCCTGAACAAGCCAAAAAAGTAATTGGTAGCACAGAAGAAACGACTACTGGTATTACCAGGCTTCATTCCATGGAAAAAGAAGGCGTTTTACCTTTTCCTGCGATGGCAGTAAATGATTCTTTGACAAAGCATATGTTTGATAATCGCTATGGAACTGGCCAGTCAACATTAGATGGAATTATTAGAGCGACTAATATTTTATTGGCTGGAAAAACTTTAGTTGTAGTTGGCTTTGGCTGGTGCGGACGGGGTATTGCCCAAAAAGCAAGTGGTATGGGCTGCCAAGTTATTATTACTGAAATTGACCCAATTAAAGCTTTAGAAGCAGTAATGGAAGGCTACCGAGTAATGTCTTTAGAGAAGGCGGCGGAACTTGGTGATATTTTTGTAACAGTGACTGGTGGTTATCATGTTATTGATACACAGCATTTAATGGCCATGAAGGACGGGGCTATTGTTTGTAATTCGGGGCATTTTGATATTGAAATTAATTTGCAAAGCTTAAAAGAAAAAGCCAAAAGCATTGAAGAAATAAGACCTTTCACCCAAGAATATAAATTGCAAAATGGTAAATCAGTTTTTGTTTTAGGGGAAGGACGTTTGATTAATTTGGCCGCAGCTGAAGGGCATCCTCCTTGTGTAATGGATTTAAGTTTTGCTAATCAGGCTTTGGCAATTGAATATTTAATTAAAAACAATGGACAATTAAAGCCGGGCTTGCACAAATTACCCTCACAAATAGACTTTGAGCTATCTGAATTAAAGCTAAAATCCTTGAATATTCAAATTGACAAATTGACCGATGAAATGAAAGTTTATAATAATTCCTGGAAGTCTGGCACTTAATTATTACAAAAATCTCTTGAATTGAAGCGGAAAAAAATCGCTCTTTGAGATAATATAAATTAAATTAATACTTAAAGCTTATATTTATAAAATGTTTTTCAAATATTTAGTTTTTCTTTTAGGGTGCCTAACTTTTTTACTGCCTTTAAATTCTTCCGCTCAGATTTTCTGCTGCCCACTTAAAAATAAATGCAAAAAAAGTGAAAAATGTTCGACTGAAAGCAAATGTTATGTCAAAGTTTGTAATTCTGTTTGTAAGCCAAATTTTTATGAGCTTGAAAAGTGGTGGAGATAATGAGCCATTTGGAAGGAATTCTTAATTTAGATCTATCTTTGCCCGCTATTAAAGAAGCTAAGTTTAATTTGTTGAAAATATTAAAAGCTCAGTCTGTTTTTAAAGGAAATTATGTTTTAGCTTCCGGACAAAAAAGTGATTATTATTTAGATGCCAGACTGACCACTTTATCAGCGGAAGGCTTAACTTTAATTTCGTATTTAGTTTGGGCAATGATATACCCGATCATTCATGAAATACAGGGCATAGCTGGGCCTTCAATTGGAGCAGATCCGATAGTAAGTGGGGTTTGTCAATTTTCTTTCTTGGCTGGACACCCATTAAAAGCTGGTTTAATTCGCAAAGAGCAAAAAGTACATGGACGAGGCCGCTTAGTAGAAGGACCTTTAATCAAAAGGGAAAAAGTAGTTATTTTGGAAGATGTGATTACTACGGGTTCTTCTTCTTTAATGGCTATTAATTCAACTCGCAAACATGGCTGTGAAGTAAATCATTTAATATGTTTGATTTTACGTGAAAACTCCGGTAAAGAATTATTGGAAAAAGAAGCCAATTTAAAAGTTCATCATATTTTTGAAGCAAAAGAATTATTAAACTAAAAAACACTTAAATGTTGATTTTACAACCTATTTGAAAATTCTCGTCTTGATAAGAAGCCAATTCTAATTTCGCAGATTTGTTTTGCATTAAATTTGCTTGTAGCCAAGTATTTGCAAATTGTAAGGACGAATTACTGGATAATGAAAAGAAAACATTAATCAAAATAATTAAACCTAATATTTGTCTAGCCCTTTGAACATGAATAAAATTAAATTGTTGTAAAAAGCCTTTCCCAGAGAGAATAATAAAAAGCATTGGCAGAGAAAAACCCAAACAAAAAAATAAAATACTAGAAAAATTAGCCAATAAGGAAGTTTGAGCCGCCGCTTTGATAATGGCAATACCCAAGAAAGGTCCAATACAAGGAGTCCAGATTAAGCCTAAACAAGCACCAATCAATAAACCAATTAACAAATCGTGCTTCGACAAAAGTGAATGATGTAAATTTTCGGTTAGCTGATGGCCAAACTTAGCAATTGGATTTAACCAAGTATTTAATTTATAAGTTAATTCCGAAAAAAGCATTAGCAAAGCAAAACCAGCAATAATTAAACCAGCAATTAAGCGCAAAACCTCAGGCCGGATGGCCAAAAACTGAAAAGCTTTACCTAAAAATAAACTAAATAAAACAAAAGAACCTAATAAACCAATCACAATGGCAAAAGCTCTTCTTTTTCGTCCTTGCATGGTTGAAGATAAAATAATGGGCAAAACTGACAAAATGCAGGGCGATAAAACTAGGAAAAAGCCTTCAAAAAATGATGAAATTAAATTCAAGAAAAGAGTCATAAAATAATTTTTTAGTTTTTTTATTCTTTAATATTTATACTTTACCCATCCAAAAAATAAACACTTTTTTTAAATTATAAACATATTCAGTTCTGTTTTAATATTGCATTAATACATTTTTTAATTTAGGGATTTCGCTTGATTTTCCAATTTTTTATTATTTTGCTTATCCACTTCTTTCTTCTCTAATTAGCTGAATTAATTCCATTCCATAACTATCACAAACTCGGAATACTACCTTCTTCGCCCAAAAGTAACAAACCGAATAAGACCTACTGAGAGGGTATCTGAAAAGTAAGTAGCAATAAAACAAATGTCAAGCAACAATAAGTAATACATCAAATCACTCATAGGGAATACCTATCAGAGGTTTTTTGTTTTTTTCGTTTACCAAATTCACTTTAAATAATTTTTTTACTTTTTTCCTTTTGCGTAAATCTAAGAATTAGTGTTTATCATTATCTAATAAATGCCAAGTTCAATTTATATACATATTCCTTTTTGCAAAACGCATTGTCCTTACTGTAATTTTACGGTTAAGTTGGATCATACTGGAAAATTATTTGAGCCTTATATCAAAGCTCTCTGCCAAGAAATTAAAAATAGGGTATTTCAGTCAAATGATAATTTAATTCAAACTTTATATTTAGGCGGGGGTACGCCATCTATTTTACCGATTGAATTATTGCAAGAATTGTTTGAAACTTTATATTCTCAATTTAAATTTGACCCAAAAGTTGAAATTACCTTGGAATGTAATCCAGGCACTGCTGACGAATATAAATTGCAAGGCTTTAAAACTTTAGGTATAAATCGCTTGAGTGTTGGAGTACAAACTTTTAATGATGAATTATTACAAAGGCTGGCTCGAGGACATAATGCTATCGAAGCTAAAAATATAATTATAAATGCTCATAAGCAAGGTTTTGAAAATATTAGTCTTGATTTAATTTATGGCTTACCTAAACAAACCATACAAAGCTGGACTGAAAGCATTAAACAAGCTTTTGAATTACCGATTGAGCATATTTCTTGTTATGGATTAAGTATTGAAGAGAATACTCCTTTTGCCAAAATATATACTAATTCACAAAATCCTTTATTACCTCAAGAAAAGAGTTTAGAAGACATGTATGAAATACTGCAGAAATTATGTTTGGAAAAAGGATTTGAGCAATATGAAGTTAGTAATTTCGCCAAAAAAGGTTTTGAATCGAAGCATAATTTAAATTATTGGAAAAATACAGACTTTTGGGGTTTCGGAGTCTCAGCACATGAATTCATAAAGGGTAATCGAAAAGCTAATACCGAAAATTTGGACGAATATATAAAAAATTCATTAAGTAATCAAAAAATATTAGAGAGAAATCCAGCTTTGGAAGACTTGATGCTACCTTTACGTACTAAATGGGGTTTAAATTTGAAAGATTATCAGACTAAATATAAAATTGATTTATTAGCCGGCAAAGAGCATTTAATCAGGGATTTACAAAACCAAAATTTGATAAAACTAGAAAACAATTATTTAAAAATTACCCCAAAAGGTTTTTTACTTTCCACTGAGATTATCAGCCGCCTAATGCCATAAGAGTATAGCTTTTACATCTTTTCCCTCAATTCAAGAATTGAATAGCCGCTAATAAGGTTTAATTTCACCCTTTTCAATTACCATATTATCTCCTGACTGCCTTATGATAAAAAATCCTTCTTCTTTCGCTGATTTGGCAACTTCGTCGGGTATTGAAAAGCCAGCAATCGCACAATAAATTTTATGATTAGCTCTGTCCGGAATTAAGGTTTTGAAATTTGGGATTTTTTTCTCTTTGATTTGCTCTACTAAATTTGGATGTACTTTGTATTTTGATTCAACAATAACTACTGAATTACCGTTCCACATAAGTATGTCAAATTCATCTTGAATACCTTTTTTGCTTGGCGGCCTGACATTGGCTTCAGTATAATCAATTTTGATCCCCTCAAATTCTTTTTTATTTTTCAATCCATTCCAAAAGAATTCTTCCGCGGCGGCACCATTATTATTACCAATATTTCCTAGTTCTTTGGATAATTTTTCTAACTTAGCGGAAAGTCTTTCATCAGTAAACTTCATCTGTTCGTCAGTACGTTTCAATTGCTCATCAGTTTTTGCCTGCTGGTTTCTTAGTTCAGCGAAACTACGAAATAAATTTTCAAATTCTTTTTCAAAAGCCATTTTATTTAATTATTTAATCCTAAAATTCAAGTTAATTAAATTATACACAAGTTGTCTGGAAGTGTAATTATGCTGATTTAATTAAATGACAGACTATGTTTTTTATTTTATGGTTCTACATAAATACTGTAATTTAGACAATTATAAATCTTTTATCTTTTCAATCTAGTAAAGCCGCTTTTTTCAAAAAATGATTTATGCAAACAGAAAAATTTTTAGCAAAGAAATAAAAATAAAAATAAAATAAATAAAAATCAAAGGAAAATAATCATTTATGCTTGAAAAATACGAAGAAATTATACGTTGTATGGTGCTGGGAATTGTGCAGGGCTTAACTGAATTTTTGCCAATTAGTAGTTCTTTTCATTTACGCTTAGTACCCGATATTTTTGGTTGGCCAGCCATTGGATTAGGATTATCTGCTTTTTTGCATTTGGGAACTTTAATAGCCGTTTTTATTTATTTTGGAAAAGACTTATTTGAAATTGCCATTGAGACATTCAAGAGTTTAAGTTCACCGAAAAGCTTTTTTGCTAGCCTCGGTTTTAAAATAATAATTGCCAGTCTGCCAGCCATTATATTCGGTTTTTTTGCACATGACTTCTTTGAAAAAATTGATCAAAACCTAACAATCACAACTATTTGTTTAATTGTAGTTGGTATTTTACTTTTTATAACTGATTTAAAACCTGTTACCATAAACGATTTAGAAAAAAATATTAATTGGTGGCAAGCTCTTCTTATAGGCTTTGGGCAAGCGGCTGCATTGTTTTCGGGTGTTTCGCGATCAGGTTCAACTATTACGGTTGCCAGATTATTAGGCTTTTCGCGGCCTGAATCAGCTCGTTTTTCTTTTTTGATGGGTTCTCCAGTTATTTTAGGAGCTGGCTTATATGAAGTTTTTAAAGCTTTCAAAAATACCAAATCCCTTGAAGTTAGCTGGACAGCAGCTATTATCGGAGCAGTTTTTTCGGCGATTATTGGTTATTTTGCAATTAAATTTTTACTTAAATTTTTACAAACTCAATCTTTATTCCCATTTATGCTTTACCGGTTAATAGTCGGCTCAATCGTTTTATTCGCCATTTCAAAAGGCTTTTTTAAATAAATCAAAAGCCCCCTAACCCCCTAAAGGGCAATGGCGTTAAGTTAAGCTAAAAACAAGCTTTGCGTGAGTACTTTCGGTAACGAGCTGACTTAGAAGCTGACCTTTTTCTTGCATGACTTCTTCCTTCCCTTATACTCGTTGGACTCTGTCGAAATTCTGTTTATGACCCAACTGAAAGTTCTTATTTTTTACTTATTTATACCTTCTTTCCTTAACTTAACGCCATTGCATATGATAGGGGAGAAAAGTATTTTCAAGTCTCCCCCATTTTTTTAAGTAAGCTACTACTTAAGCCTTAGGTTTTAAGTTAGGAAAAGCTTTCCAGCCATAATATTCACCACAAGCACCTAATTCTTCCTCAATACGTAAAAGCTGATTATACTTGCAAATACGGTCTGTGCGGTTAGGTGCACCCGTTTTGATTTGTCCGGCATTAGTGGCTACCGCTAAGTCTGCGATAAAAGTATCTTCGCTTTCGCCCGAACGGTGAGAGATAACTGCTGTATAACCGCTTTTATGGGCTAATTCAATTGCATTTAAAGTTTCACTTAAAGAACCAATTTGATTGACTTTAATTAAAATAGAATTAGCAATTTTATCCTGAATGCCTCGTTTTAAGCGGCTGACATTAGTTACAAATAAATCATCTCCCACAAGTTGGATTTTTGAGCCTAATTTATTTGTCATTTCAGACCAAGCTGCCCAATCTTCTTCTCCTAAACCGTCTTCAATCGAAAAAATTGGATAATCATTACACCAAGTTTCATAAAGAGAAATCAATTCACTCGGAGAGAAAGTCCGGCCTTCTTTTTCTAAGTGATATTTGCCATCTTCTTTTAATAATTCGGTGGCAGCAGCATCTAAAGCTAGGCCAATTTGTTGTCCAGGTTTTAAACCAGTGGCTTCAATGGCTTGCATAATAAGTTCAAAAGCTTCTTTATTCGATTTTAAGCTTGGTGCAAAGCCTCCTTCATCACCAACACTGGTAGCATAACCTTTATTTTTTAAAACTGATTTCAAAGAATGGAAAATTTCTGCTCCCCACTGTAAAGCTTCCGAAAAAGTTTTTGCTCCGGCTGGCACAACCATAAATTCCTGAAAATCTACTGAATCAAGAGCATGCTTACCACCATTTAAAATATTTAGCATAGGTACTGGTAAAACTTTGGCATTTACTCCACCAATATAACGATATAAAGGCAAGCTTAATTGATTACTGACGGCAATAGCATTAGCCAAACTAACCCCCAAAATTGCATTAGCTCCCAATTTACCTTTATTATCAGTTCCATCAAGTTCATTTAAGGTTTTATCTAATAAAGCTTGGTCTCGCCCATCAAATGGTTCATCTTCATTGACTAAAGCTTCGCCGATTTTCTTATTAACATTTTCAACGGCCTTCAAAACGCCTTTTCCACCATAACGTTTTTTATTATTATCTTTCAATTCAACAGCTTCAAACTGCCCGGTACTAGCACCTGATGGCACAATACTACGTCCAGTAGCTCCACCCGCTAGGGCAATTTCAACTTCAACGGTCGGATTTCCTCTTGAATCAAGAACTTCACGACCATTCAATTTTACAATTTCAAATCCTTCGTACATATTTCACCTTCTTGTTTTCTTACTAATTTATTTCCAGGTTTTTATTTAGCCCACTCATTTTGACATTTTTGTTAGCTAATAGCTAATTAGATTGGCTAGGTTTAGTATATAAATAACTAGCAATTAAAGCGGTAAATGGGATGGTAAGCACTAATCCAATACTGCCGACAATCGATAAAATCAATTCTTTTACCATTAATTCCATATTAAATAAATAAGTTGGCTGAATTTGGGTAATTAAAATAACAATTGGCAAAGAACTCCCCAGGTAAGCCAGAATTAAGGTATTAATCATAGTACCCATTATGTCCTGGCCAATATTCATGCCACTTTTCAATAAATCTTTAAAATCCATATTGGGAGCCGCTTCTTTTAATTCATTTAAAGCACTTGCAATTGAAATAGCAACGTCCATGCAAGCTCCCAAAGCCCCAATTAAAACTCCTGCCGAAATTAATTCAGTAATTTTTATAACCGGAAATTGAGCATATAAAGCACTTGTTTCTTGCTCCATAAGCCCACTTAAATGAGCTTGACTGACTAAAAATGCTCCCAGTAAACCTGACACAATAATTCCTGCGATAGTGCCAAAACAAGCCGATAAACTTTTATTATTAAAGCCACTAACCATAATAATAGTTAAAAAAGTAGATACAACCGAAAAGAAACTAGCGGCTAAAATTGGAGAAAAGCCTCTTTTGATGAGAGGAATAAAAACAAAAAATAAAATACAAAATTTAAGACTTAAAGATAAAAGAGCAAAAACTCCTTTTTTCTGTCCAATTAATATTACTAATAATAAAAATAAACCGATTAAAACCCAGCAAACCCACTCTCTTTCATAACCTTCTACAAAAAAAGCACCGTCTTCTTCAGTTAGTAAAATACGATCTCCAACCTTTAAAATAACTTTATAAGCTAAATTATCCGCAATATTATTAATAGTTTCAATTTTCCGGCCGTCTGTCAGCTGAATTTCGATTAATTGTTGTCTTTGTTTTTCTCCATCGATTAATTTACGCTTTTGATCAGAAATTATATTTAAAACAATACCTTTAACCGCTTTAGAATCAGGATTTTGGCTATCAGCTAAAACTTTAAAAATGGGTAAGTTTAAAGAAAAAAATAGAAGTAAAAATAATCGTAAATTTTGCATTTGAAAATCCGGAAATAGCTTTTATAAATAGTGATATATCTTGATAATTTTGGCACTAATTGCTTTGATGAAATTTTTTTTAATATACTCTAAAATATAATATACTTAACTTTTTCTAAAGAGTTTTCAAAAAAAGAGAAACTAAAAAATATAGGTCTGTAAAAATCAAATTATGAAGATATGAAAAACTGTTATTTAATTAATTTTGATATTAAAGGCGATGAGAGAGGCTCTTTGGTAGCCATAGAACAGCAAAAGAATATATCGTTTGAAATTAAGCGGATTTATTATATTTTTAATACCGAAAAAAGTTTTATTCGCGGAAAACATGCACATAGAGAATTAAATCAAGTTTTGATTTGTATTTCAGGTAATTGCAAAATTAAAGTAGATAGTGGAAAAGAAATAAAAATAATTGAGTTGAAAGAAAGAAATCAAGGTTTATTTATTGGGCAGATGATTTGGCGAGAGATGTTTGATTTTTCGGCTGATTGTGTTTTACTGGTTTTAGCAAGTGAATATTATGATGAAGAAGAGTATATTAGAGATTATGATGAGTTTTTGAAAGCAGTCGAACAATGAGAATTCTAATATCTTTGCAATGTCAGCTAGAGGAAGAAGAAAAAATATATTGTTTTTATGAAGGTTTTATCAATTCTCTTATAAAATCTGGGAATAAAGTTTTAATTATTAATAATGCTTTTTGGATTAAAGATCGGGCGACCATACATGCTGGCGTAGAAACTTCTAAAACTGAATATGACGAATTTTTAGATATTGAAAGATTAGAAGAAAAGATTAAAGACTTTAAGCCAGAATTAGTAATTTCTTTTAATAATGTTTTGTATAGGAATTTAGTACAAATTGTAAATTGCCCAGTAGTGCTTTGGATCATAGATTCGTTTTCCTACTTATCAAATTTTGATATTCTTAAGGAAAACATTGAAAAGTACTATATATTTGTTGCTTCAAAGGAAGAGTATCAATTTATTATTGAAAATAAAAATATTAATATTCCACCAGAAAAAGTTCATTTGATTAATTGGGCTACTGCAATTAATAGTGAAACAGTAATTCAGGATAAAAATATTTCTTTTATTGGTACTAATTTTGGAAATACTTTATCTGAAAAACTGTCTATCTTGCGTGATCCAAATAATACAAGTTCTCTTAAAGCAATTTTTTTAGATAGTTTTAATCGAAAAGAAGATAATGAAATAGTAATTCCTGATTTATTCAAAGAACTCAATTTAAGCGAATTTGACTATTGGAGCTTAATCGAATGGCGGGCAGTTTTAATGATTTATTTGGCGGATTTGGATTTAAATATATATGGTGCAAACTGGGATAGTTTAGCAAAAGAAATACCAGCTTTGAATATTTGTGTGTCAAATGAAGCTAAGTATTCTCTTAAACATAATCAAGATATTTATAATTCTTCCAAATTATTAATAAATATTAATCACTCACAAGCGAAAACTGGATTTTCCTGGAGAGTAATGGATGTAATGGCTTCAAATGGATGCCTTGTTTCTAAATACTCAAAAGGTATAAAAGAATTTACGAAAGATTATATTGATATTCCAATGTTTGACTCTCCATGGGGTGCCAGAGAACTATGCCAAAAACTTTTAAAAGATAATAAGTGGAGAGAAGAAATTGTAAAAGCTTCTCAAAAATGTATTCAGGAAAAGGGAAGGTGGAGTCATCGGCTAGTTGAAATGGAAAGGGCTTTAGGATTATCACTTATTAATAATCAAACTATAGGTGAAGTAGAATTTCTTAAAAAAGCAGAGGTTCTTGAAAATAGTTATAATCGTTTTGATTTAATTTTTAGAGCTAAGCGTAAAACTAAGCATCTGAGAGATATCTTTTTGCAGAGAAATATACATGCTTTACAGAAAATCATCAATGTTTTAATGAAAATTATGCAATCTCAGTAGTTATGTGAAAAGTATAGGACTTACTCAAGAATTTTGTTTTATCACCCCTAGCCCCCTTGAAAGGCAATGGCATTAAGTTAAGCTAAGTCAAGTTAAAAACAGCCTTTGCCTGAGTATTTATTCTAAGCCCTCACCCCATCACTCTCCTAAAGGACGAGGGAGCAATATTTCTTTTTTCCTTTCTCTCTTTAGGGGAAAAGGTGGCTCGCTTGCAACTCGGATAGGGGGCTGAAAAGACTATTTCCTTTTCCACCGTATAATAAAACTACTGAATATGTCAAGAAAGTAAGTGCAATTTATCAATCCTTAAAAAATAATCAATTAATAAGTTCAACAAACTAAAATTTGAAAAAGTAAAATTCCAATGTTAATATGCATTAATACTAAAAAATAAATGGAATAAAACTAGTGATAGCAATCATAAAGAGTCAACCGATTACAGATTTATACAATAATATTGCCAATAAATTGTCTCCAGGCAAACAAATCAGAATTGAACAAGCTAAATATGTCAGCCCGAATTTCCCAGTTAGAGACGAGCAAAGACCTAGAATTGAGGATGCTCAAATTTCAATTAAGAAAACGCCTACAGAAAGTGTTGAAATATCTCTGAAAATGTCTCCCAAAGTTGATTTTACTTTTAAGGCAGAAGTACAACAAAAAGAAAGAGAATTAAGACTCGGAAAAATTATAGTATCTGGAAGTGGGCAGATAGAAATAATGGGAAAAGATAATCCAAATTATACTAATGCTGAAAAAGAAATTGAAGCCGCTTTAACTCTGGATAATTTAAATCGTCTGTTGAATAAGTTAAATAATCCATTTGAGCGAATAAAAAATTGGCTTGGGTTTGGAAACTAAAATAAGATAAATAAATTTGAAAGTCTTACTTATATAAAAAATTAATAATTTGATTGTTTAAGACAAATTTATTGGAAAAAAATATAAAATAAGAAATCGGTATAATTTTTTAAATTAAGGCAATTAAAATTAAATTAAAATCTTAAAATTTAGCCTAAAAAATATACTGTTCAAAGCTTTGATTAATTCTCTTTAAAGAAAACTTTGGAATTTAAAGAATAATTTAAATAATTTGAACTCTTTCTTCATTTAATCAGTTAAATCAAAAATATAAATTAAGTTTGAATGTAAGCACAAATAAAATATGGGAAAAAGTTTAATTATCGCTGAAGAAGCACATTTAGCCGCCTTAATGGATAAAGGCAAAGCCATTGAGTTTTTTTTACAAAATAATGATTTCTCGCTGGGAGAAGTTTATGCCGCTAGAGTCGAAAATATTTTGCCGAGCATTGATGCGGTTTTTGTTAATTTGGGAATGGATAAAATGGGCTTTTTGCACGCAAGTGACATACCGGGTAAAGGTCCATTAACTGAACGAGTTTGGCCTCGGCAAAAATTATTAGTCCAAATTGTTAAAGAACCAACTAGCAATAAAGGCCCACGAGTTAGTACTGACATTACATTAATTGGCCGCTTTTTTGTTTTGACGACTGAGCATAATAATATTGTCATGAGTCGTCGTATTAATTCGTCTAATGAAAGAGCTAGATTGAAATCAATTGCTTCTTTGCTTAAGCCGCCAATTGGTTTTGGTTTGGTTATACGCACCGAAGCTATGAGTGCCACTGAAAAAGAATTAGAAGAAGACTTTCGTCAATTATTCATGGAAAGATGGAAATATGTGATCGATCAATTTGAAATTCAAAGACAACCTAGGCTTTTGCTGAGTGATTCGCGTGATTTATTATTTAGAGTTTTACGGGATGTCTTTCACGATGGCATTGATGAAGTTTTAGTTGATAATCCCGCCGCCGCTGAAAGAGCTAGTTATTATTTGAATTTATGGTCCCATAATCCGCCGAAAGTAATTAGCTTAAAAACTAAAGAATTGCTCAATCAGTCTAATGTTTTAGCCGAATTAAAAGAAGCTTTATCTTCTCGAATTGAGTTACCGAGCGGAGGTTATGTTTATATTCAGCCGACTGAAGCTTTAACGGTTATTGATGTTAATTCAGGCAAATTCACCTCTTCAAGCACGCCGGGCGAAACTGTTTTAAAAACCAATTTGGAAGCAGGAACTGAAATTGCCAGACAATTAAGATTGAGAAATATTGGTGGTGTAATTGTCATTGACTTCATTGATATGGAGAGCAAATTAGATCGTTTAAAATTATTAGAACATTTTGAAAGACTTTTGGAAAATGATCCAGCTCATCCGCAAATTGGCCGCCTTTCCGATTTAGGTTTAGTAGAATTGACAAGGCATAGACAGGAAAAAAGCCTTTTTGAAGCTTTAGGTAGCCAATGTGATAAATGCCATGGAAGTGGTTGGGTTTTTCCAATTTTTAATTTATATGAAAATAAGCCTAATCAGAAAACTTTGCCTGCTCAGCCAGAGCCAATAAACTTTAACCATGCACAAGAAAATAATTTTAGCGAAGACATTACCGAACAATTACCCGCTAAAAATTATAATCAAAATAGACAAGAACCATATAGACAAGAGCCATTAGAAGAAGATTATGAAGATCAAAATACGGTAAACAATAATTCACCCGAAAACATAAGTACAAATAGAGAATTGGCTTCTGAAGAGCTTCATAATCCAAGAAACCCATATAATAGGCGTAATAACAATCAGCGAAGGATGCCAAATGACAGAAATGAAAGACCTGAGCGGAATACCAGACAGCGTCATTCAAATAATCGCCAAGAACGCCCGCCAGAGTTTGATTCGGGGCCTCGAAATAATAATAATTATCAGCCTGCTATTAATACTAATAATGAAAATAAACGTTTAAGTAATTCTGACTTAGAAAATCAATTAGTTCGGCCAGTTAGTAGCTTTCCGATCGTGCAAGAAAATACAGCGGTTGATTTATCATCATCTAATAATTTCTCCACCTCAATGGCACCCGAAAAGTTAATGTTAGATATTCCAGTTCAAGAAAATCCAATTTCAGTGAATACGGAAAAATTTGAGATAATTGAATTAGACAGTATAAATAAAAACAAGTTAAAAGATGAATTGCCCAAACCAATTTTTATTCCGAAAGTAGTAGAAGAAAAAATAATTGAAGAGGAAATAAAATTGCCCACTTTTTCCTTAAAAGAGAACGCTACGAAAGAAGTTTTGCCGGGTATATATTCCTTTGATATTGACTAAATTGAATTAAAAAAACTCATGAGTTGGCCACAAATTTTATTAATTTCTTTTTTTGGATTGTTGATTGCGATAAGCCTTTTTCTGTTTATTGCTCTTCTAGTCAGATTAATTATGTTATTAGGCAATATTTCTCCTTTTCTCGAATCATTTAGTGGTTCTAGTCATCCGCTAGTACGCCAAGAAGTTAGTTCATTTTTGGATAATTTACAAGATGCCATTGAAGACGGTGAAGAGACGGAAGAATACTCCGAAATTGAAGTGAATCCGGGGAAATTCAGAGTTTTGCATGGACGTTTAAAAGGGATTTGCCGCCGTTTAGATAATTTTAGTAAAGGTTATTTATTGTCTTCCCTGGTTCATAGTGGCTTAGCTAATAATCCTTTTATTCTCGAAGAATTAGATTTGTCGGGAGCTTCTTGCATTGAAGAACAATTTATGGGTGCTGACTTGAGCCGTTTGATAGCCAGATCAATTAATTTTAAAGGAGCAATTTTATCGGAAGCTCGTCTTGAAAATGCCAAAATGAGTTTTGCAAATTTAGCTAATGCACGCCTAGACGATGCCAAATTGTCAGGAGCTTATTTGAATGAAGCAGATATGCAAAGTTGTTATTTAAAAGGAGCAGACTTGCAGAGAGCTTATTTAATTGGGGCTAATATGCGTTTATGCTATTTGAGTGAAGCCAATTTAGATGGTGCTATTTTGAGGCAAGCCAATTTGGCCAGTGCAAACCTCACCTCAGCTCATTTATTGGCAGTTAATTTTACAGAAGCTAATTTGAATAAAGCAGTAATTCGGGATGCAAATCTACAAGGAGCAACTTTGAGCGAAGCCAATTTACAGTCAGCTTATTTAACTGAATCAGACTTGGATTCGGCGGATTTATGGAAAGCTAATTTGAGCAAAAGTATTATTTCAGGCACTAATTTTCAGGCAGCTTATTTAAACGAAGCACAATTTCATGGAACTTTTAAAGATATTAAAGACTGTTCGGAAACGGAATTAGAAAAATTACAAGAAAAAGGTAGCTTTGGGATTTATTCATCTGGAGCGAGTAAAAAGTTTGGTATTACGAAAAAAACTAACTTCTATAAAACTCAGTGGTGGAAAGCAAGCTTTGATAAAGATTCTACAGCAACTTTGTGGAAATATTTAACCGAAAACTTTTACCCACCAAATGGTTTGAGCTTGACGGATAAAGAATTACAAGAATTTGGAGAAATTGAAAGAAAAGTAAAAAAACTGCTAAGTAAAATCTGAATCAAGATGCCCAGGATTTTAGAATTTTCAGGATTTGTATTTGAAGTTTATTTTCTTTGATTAGAACTTTTTAAGCGTGAATCCTGTTTATCTTTTAATCCTGTAAATCCTAATTCAAACAGCGAGAAAATTGTACATAAAAATTTATTGAAGATAAGCGATTAATGAGATATTTATAAAAATACAAAATAAAGTGAGAAAGTGATAGCTAAAAAAATATGGTTTAATAAGACTTTTTCGAATATCAGTAGTTGGATTCAATTATTACGCAATAATCCGAATGAGCAAAAGTTTCATATAATTTGTTCACATACTCAAGAGCGTTTCTCAGGATTTCAATTCAGCGATGAAGCTTTTGTTGAAGATTCTTCCTTAGAAGAAAATGCTTATTTAAATTTTTGCTTAGACTTTTGCCAAAAGAATAAAGTAGATATTTTTGTACCGAATAGAGAAATAATATTAATATCTAAACATAAAAACTTATTTACAAATATTGGTGTCAAACTTTTACTAAGTGCAACTAGTGATAATTTAGAACTTATTAATAATAAACAACTATTATATAATTCGCTTGATTCTAATATTGTTTTAATACCCGATTTTAAAGTAATAAATAATTATGAAAGCTTTAAATTTGCTTATTCGGAATTAAGAAAAAAACATAAAACTTTGTGTCTGAAACCATCAGTTGGTGTTTTTGCCCGTGGTTTTAAAATTATAAGGGAAAATTCAAACAAACTAGAAAATTTATTAAATAGTTCTTTTTATTCAATTGATTTGCAAGATTTAGAAATGATTTTTGACAATAATAAAAACTTTGAAGAATTGCTTTTAATGGAGTATTTAGAAGATTATGAATATAGTGTTGATTGTTTGGGTTTTAAAGGAAAATTACTCAGAAGTATTGCCCGAAGAAAACCTCATCTGAAAGGAGAGTATGGACAATATTTAGAACTTAGCCCACAAATTCAGGCTATTGCCGAAAGAATTACTGAATTTTTTAAATTGGAAGGTATTTATAATATTCAGCTAAAATGCCAAAAAGATAAAATTAAATTACTTGAAATTAATACTAGAATGTCTGGTGGCTTGAATATGTCGGCTCTGTCGGGTATAAATTTTGTTTATTGGGCTATTAAAAATTTACTTGATGATAATTCCAATATAAACTCAATTCCACAACCGATTACTGATATTTGGGTTAATGAAATTGGGCAAGCTGTGAGTTTAAAAGCATTTTGAGTTTATTATTTCAATTTTCAGGTTTACAATATTATTCATAAAACTAAGCCTATTACGTAAGTTTATGAAAGACTGAAAAACATTTACTTAAAATAAACTATTTAATGATATTGACACTTTTATTATTTATATGTAATCATAATTAATAGCTTAATAAATAAATTTTATATTATAGTTTGATTATTTTAATTTTTGTATTTTAAAACCTCTTATAAAAACAACATAAAAATGGTTTCTGTCAAAAGTGCCACCTCTACAATTCCCACAGGTCATATTCCTTTAATTAACAGGAATAATCGGTCTGGGTCTAATAATATTGTTAATTTTCCGGGGGGGGGTGGCCAACCTGCTAACAATAATGTTTTATTAAATCAAGCCTTTAATCTGGCGGCTCCAGTCTTAGACCCGACCTATAATGCACTTAATAATTTATCCGATTGGTCAAATAGATCAGAACAGAATTTTGTTGAAAGAGCTATCAGTAATGCTTTACACTTGTTGGGCATTCAAAATAAAGAAATAGCCGAATCGCATAAGCTTCAGGCTGGTTATCAAGAGCATATCAGACATGGTAATGATAAATTTGAGGGAGAAGCATTTTCATTTCAAGTCGCAAATGAACTTTATCAACAAGCTTTAATTGATAATGGCATTGGTGAACTTGTTGATGTTAAAAATGAAAAAGGGGAAACAGTTCAACAGCATCAGATGAATGTTTTGGATCAAGTTAAAACTTTTTGGCCTGGGACTAATAAAAAAATAGAAGAAACTATTAAAAGCTATGAAGGTACAGAAATAAAAGTAGGAAGGACTAAAGAAGGCGAAGACGTTTCTCATACGGTTACTAAAGGAGAAACAGCTGCAACACGAGGTATGAAAAGACAAGGCGATAGAAACGACTTAATGTCTTTTATGTTAATTCCGATGGCGGGTGGTCAATTAATGGGCTGGGCTGGCGATATGATGAAAGCGGGTTTAATTTTACCGGCGCAGATTTTAGGCTTTTTGGGTTCTTTATTGCAGGGTAGCCAGTCTTTAGTTATTGCCAGAGATGTAATGGCTATGGACTTTAGTAATTTAAATGGCACTCAGTCGCAGAATTTGGTAGGAGCTGGTAAATTAGCTGTTCTCATCTCGCACACTGGTCGTTTTTTACTGACGCCGCTTATGACTGTCCTTGGTATTAAAGATTCAGTGGATGGTAAAGAAAGCATAGCCAGTAAAATTTTAGCTGGTATTGGAACGGCTTTTGGCATATTAAATTCATCTTCTTTGTTTATGTTTGGCTTGCATGCTCATAAT